>JAEWCY010000126.1 GCA_023390395.1 Pseudomonadota bacterium
TGACCTCCCCGACGGGTGCGGGTGGGGAGGCGTGTGGGAACGGCGGGCGGCGAAGCGCCGCATTTTAAGATGAGCTCTTTAGAATTCCATTAAATTTGCCCCGAAGGGGCAACGGGCCTGCGAGGCCCGCATTTACCCCGCTGCGCCAGCCGCGAAGCGGCGGCATCAGCCGGGGAAATTCCGGCCTCGCCGACGCACTCCCGCCCACGACCACCTGCCCATCCGCTTCCCCATCCTCCGCCTCCCCCAGCGAGGGGGTCCGGGGGGGATCATCCCCCCCGGACCCCGGAGGCATCTTCCCTTCCCTTCCCTAGTCCGCCCAGACGACCTTGTTGCGGCCGGTGCGTTTGGCTTTGTAGAGGGCGGCGTCGGCGGCGGCGAGCATGGCGTCGACGGACTCGTGTGGCTTGTCGCAGATGCCGATGCTGATGGTGACGCCGACGGTTGCTTTGCCGGCTTTGGCTTTGGAGCGTTCGATGCTGTTGCGCAGGTCGTTGAAGACGTTCATGGCTTGCGGCCCTTCGAGGCCGTTTGCGATGACGCAGAATTCCTCGCCGCCCAGGCGTGCGACGATGTCGTTGCCCCGGAAGCGGTTGGTGAGGCCGTGGGCCACGTGTTTGAGGACTTCGTCGCCCACGGCGTGGCCGTAGGTGTCGTTGACCTTTTTGAAGTGGTCGATGTCGAGCATGGCCAGGGTCATGGGGGCTTCGCCGCGTCTGAGGCGGGCGTGGAGGTCCTTGGAGGCTTCGAAGAAGTGGCGGCGGTTGTACAGGCCGGTCAGGGGGTCGCGGATGGAGGTTTCGCGCAGCTTCTGGATGTATTCGAGCATTTCCAGGTTCTGGGTGACGCGGCAGTAGAATTCCTCGCTGGAGAAGGGCTTGTTGAGGAAGTCGTTGGCCCCGTTCTTGATGAACCGCGCGGAGAGGATGGTGTTGCCGTAGGCGGAGATGCCGATGACGGCCAGTTCCTCCTTGCGGCGTCGGCGTCGGATGCGGCGGGTGAGTTCCACGCCGTCCATGCCGGGCATGAAGTAGTCGGTGATGACGACCTTGATTTCGGGGTGACGTTCGAGGATGGACAGGGCGAGCGCGCCGGTGTCGGCTTCGTGGACGATGAATTCGTGGGCGGTGAGCAGGCGCACCAGGTGGTTGCGCACGGTCTGGGAGTCGTCGACCACGAGGATGTCGACGAACTTGTTAAGCGAGATGCGCCGGACCAGGGAGACGAGGTAGTCGAGGCTGTCGGGCGATTCCTTGGACACGTAGTCCACGACTTTCTTGGCCCAGACGCGGTCGCGGACCTCGGATTCCACGTCGCCGGTGAAGACGATGGAGGGGATGCCCCGGGAGATGACGTAGTCCACGATGCGGCCGTCGGCGGCATCGGGCAGGTGCAGGTCGAGCAGGGCCACGAAGAAGGTGTTCTTGTCGGGATTTTCCTCAAGCAGATAGCGGGCTTCCTCGAAGTTCGAGGCCCAGCAGGCGTCGAAAAAGAGCTCATCCTCGATCTTGCGGATAAGCAAGCGGGCAAAGACCTTGCTGTCCTCGACGATGAGCACTTTTTCCATTGCATACAACCAGGAAAATACAGCGCGTGCGTGACCGCATCATACCCACGGCCCGCACAAAAAGCCAGCCGCCGATCACGGTATTTTGGCGTCACGACTTGCTTTTGGGCTGCCGGAGACGATAAGGTGGCCGAAAGATTTACGGGGAGGGAATATGCGCCTTGGGATCGTGTTCGCCACACTCGTGACGGCCCTTGCCTTGGCCGGGCCGTGCCTGGCCCGCCAGCCGGACGGATTCGCCGGGACGCCTTTCGGAACGAAGCTCGCTTCCTTGCCGTCGTTCCTGACGCTCAAAAAGGACGGCGACGTGGCCTACGCCGTGAACCTGAGCGAACGCTACCGCCTGGACGGCCACGCGCCGGTGGTGTTCTACGGCTTTGCCGGGGGCAAACTGTTCGCAGCCTACGTGCGTCTCGACGGGGTCATCGGTCGTGACGCCATGGCCAAGCGGATCACGGCCGAATTCGGCAAGCCTTCGATCTCCGTCGAGGGGCGGGTCGAGGTCATGCGCTGGCGCAAGGGGGACGTGAAGGTCAAGCTCAAGTACGACCCCACGACCGGTTCGCTGAAGGCCGGGTATTACTCCATCGCCAATGCCGGCGCGGCGGCCAGGCTGCCCGAGCCGGACAGCGTGGACATGGACGCCCTGGTCAAGGCTTACGAGAAGGACAAGATCGCCAGGGGGGTCTCTCTACCCGCCCAGGGCGCGCCCAAGGGATATTCGCCCTATGACGACGGCGTCGCCAATCCGGCTGGCCGATATCCTGGCCCGTGAGGGCCGGGACGTTCTGACGGGAGAGCCGTCGCGCACGCTGATCGAGGCGCTCGTCCAGGGCGTGGCCGTGCTTGACGGGGAGCGCCGTTTCCTGCGCGGCAACGGGCCGGCGCGGCTGCGCCTGGGCCAAGGCGCGGTCGCGGCCTGCCATGCGGCGTTGCACGGCCGCGACGCGCCATGCCCCGAATGTCCCCTGCGCGGCGGCGGTCGGGCCTTCGACACGGCCCATGCCGCCTGCGTGGCCCTTGGCCCGGCCCCGGGTGACGGGGTCGTGTGCGTCTATTGCGAACCGCCGCCGGCCTTCGACGCCAGGCGTCTCAGCGGCATCCTCGAATTCACCGTCACGGCCGTGTTCGTGCTGGACCTGGAATATCGCTTCCTGTTCGTCAACAAGGCTTACGAGCGGCTCAAGGGCATCCCCCGGGAACGACTGCTCGGCAGGTCCCTGGCCGAGGCCTCGGGTCTGGAAACCCTGGAGCGTTTCAAGGCGTCGGCCAGCAAGGTCCTCGCGTCGGGCGCGCCCCTGGAGCAGGAGCTTCGCCTTGCCGTCGACGGCAGCGAACGCACGTTCCAGGCCGCTTGCATCCCGTTGCGGAACATCGCCGGCGAGACGGACGCCCTGTGCGGCACGCTGACCGAGGTCACGGCCCACCGGATGGCCGAACGGGAACTCGACGACGCCAGGCGGCGCTACCAGGCCATTGTCGAGGACCAGACCGAGCTCGTGTTGCGCCTCGACCCCAGGCTGCACCGCATCTTCGTCAACCGGGCCGTGTCCCGGCTGGTCGGCCGGTCAGCGGAAAGCCTGGTCGGCGGCCTGTTCCTGGAAAGCCTGCCCGAGGAGGAAGCGGCGCCGCTTCGCCGGCGCATCCTGGCCCTCACCCAGCGCGCGCCCACCACGGAGGTCCGTCATCTGGTCACCCTGGCCGACG
The DNA here is from genome assembly GCA_023390395.1 of Pseudomonadota bacterium. Lineage (GTDB taxonomy): Bacteria > Desulfobacterota > Desulfovibrionia > Desulfovibrionales > Desulfovibrionaceae > Solidesulfovibrio. The sequence continues at coordinate 3,275 of JAEWCY010000126.1, forward strand.
GCCGTACGCGCTGCCTGAGCTGGACCGTGCGGGCCATCTTCGACGACGCCGGCCGGGTGGGCGAGTACCAGGCCACGGGCCGGGACGTCACGGCCTACTGGCGCATGGAGCGGGAACTCCTCAAAAGCGAGGCCAAGTACCGGGACATTTTCGAGAATTCCGCCGAAGGCGTTTTCCAGTTCGATCCGTCCGGGGCCATGGCGGCCTGCAATCCGGCCCTGGCCCGCATCATGGGCTACGCCTCGACCCAGGAGGTGCTGCTGGAGCAGGGGGACCTGTTTTCCCGCATCCAGGCCCGCCAGGAGGACCGGCTGGAATTCCTGCGCCTGCTCGCCCAGAACGGCCGCGTCTTCGAGTACGAGATGCAGGTGGTGCGCCGCGACGGCCGCACGGTGTGGCTCTCGGTCAACGCCCGGGCGGTGATCGACGACTCCGGCCGCCTGGCCCGGGTCGAGGGCGCGGCCCGCGACATCACCGACCGCAAGCGGGCCGAGGAAGAGCGCATGCTGCTGGTTTCCGCCGTGGACCAGAGCGCCGAGGGGCTGGTCATCGTCAGCCGGGACTTCCGGCTCGAATACGCCAACCCGGCCTTCGCCCAGATCATCGGCGGCGGCCAGGGGCAGCCCGGCGCGGTGGACCTGGCCGGGCACCTGTCCAGCTTTCTCGGGGATTCGGTGCGCAAGATGCTCTCGCTCGGCCTTCGCTGGTCCGGCCGGGTGCGCCTGACCCGGGAAAGCGGCGAGGAGGCCCTGGCCGACACGCTCATCTCGCCGGTGCGCGACGCCCAGGGGCACATCGTCAACCACATTTTGCTCGTGCGCGACGTGACCTACGAGACGGGCCTGGAAAAGCGGCTGCGCCAGGTGGAGAAGCTCGAAGCCATCGGCGTGCTGGCCGGAGGCGTGGCCCACGACTTCAACAACCTGCTCACGCCCATCCTGCTCAACACCGAGATGATCCTGGCCGACATCCCCTGGCGCGATCCCCTGCGCAAGCCCCTGGCCGACGTGGTCCGGGCCTCGGAGCGGGCTCGCGACCTGGTGCGCCAGCTGCTCACCTTCAGCCGCCAGGGCGAGCTGACCGTGGGCCCCCTGCCGCTGACCCCCCTGGTCAAGGAGACGGTCAAGCTGGCCCAGGGCATGGTGGACGCCCGGGTGGACATCCGCTCGCGCATCTCCGAACTGGCCCTGACCATCGAGGCCGATCCGGCGCAAATCCACCAGGTGCTCATGAACCTGTGCTTAAACGCCGCCCAGGCCATGCCCGAGGGCGGCATCATGGAAGTGGGGCTCACGGCCGAACCCGGCCCGCCCCGACCCACCGGCCCCTGCAACGCCGCCGGCCTGCCCCTGACCGAACTGGCCGAGGGGCCCTACGCCCGCCTCTGGGTGACGGACACCGGCCACGGCATGAGCCCGGACATCTGCGAACGCATCTTCGAGCCGTTTTTTACCACCAAGCGGCCCGGCCAGGGCACGGGCATGGGGCTGGCCGCGGTGCACGGCATCGTCAAGGGCTGCGGCGGAGCCGTGCTGGTCTCGAGCGCCGCGGGCCAGGGGAGCACCTTCGAGGTCTTCCTGCCGCTGATCCCCCGGCCCGATCCGCCCGAGGAAGACGGACTCAGTTGATGGGCGCGTCGAGCAGTTCGTAGCCCTGCCAGCCCGGACCGTCGAAGTGCCACCACTCCGTGGGCAGGGGCTCGAAGCCTTCCTTGCGCATGGCCGCCTCGAGCTTCCTCGAATTCTCCAGGGCCGCCTTGTCGCCGCCGGCGTAGTCGCGGCGGGCCTTTTCCGTGAAGTCGTCGAAGCCCGACGGCATGGGCAGCTCGTTGCCGGCCGCGTCCACCAGGGTCAAATCCACGGCCGCGCCCCGGTTGTGCTTGGACCCGGACACGGGCTTGCCGTCCTTTTCCACGGGCTTGGCCACCCAGTCCTCGTTTGGCACCAGGGCCCAGAACTTCTTCTGGATGGAAAAGGGCCGGTAGCAGTCATAGACCTTGAGCCCCAGGCCCTGCTTCTCCAGCTCGGCCTGGACCTTGGCCAGCCGCTTGGCCACGTCGTCGCGCAGGTAGCATTTGGCGGCCGGATAGACGGTCACCTTGGTGAAGTTGTTCGGCGTGGCGTAACGGATGTCGAGCCGCACCCCGGGAGCGGCCTTGGTGACGTCCACGAGGCCGGCCGCCTCGGGCGTGGCCGGTCCGGCCGCCCCGGCGGCCAGGGGCAGGGCGAGCAGCATCCACAAGACGAACAGGGCGGTGTCGCGTCGGCGCATGGGAATTCTCCTTTTCGAAGGACAATGCCGGCAGGGCCGATAATGTCAAGCCGCCGGGAAAACCCCCTCGCTGTTGACGCCGCGACGCCCAGGGTCCATAACGTTCCATGGTCGCCTCCGGGCGGCCCATCATTCGTTGAGGAGGAACGCGCCATGAGCGAACGCACCGGACTGATCACTTTCCTCGGCGGCGGCCTGACCCTCGTCGGCAACCCCATCGGCGTCGGCGACGCCGCCCCGGACTTCACCGTGCTGACCAACGAGCTGGCCCCGACGAAGCTCGGCGACTTCACCGAAAAAGGCCTCATCCTCATCGCCGTGCCTTCCCTGGACACGGCCGTGTGCGACCTGGAAGCCCGCAAGTTCAACAAGGAAATGGAAAGCCTCAGCGGCAAGGCCAAGGCGCTGGTCGTCAGCATGGACCTGCCGTTCGCCCAGAAACGCTGGGCCGAGGCCGCGGGCGTCAAAAACATCGTCACCCTGTCCGACCACCGCGACGCATCCTTCGGCCAGGCCTACGGCCTGCTCATCAAGGAACTGCGGCTGCTGGCCCGGGCCGTGCTGGTCCTCGGCCCGGACCGCAAGGTGGCCTACATGGAACTGGTGCCGGAAGTGACCAACGAGCCGGACTACGCCGCCGCCCTTGCGGCCCTCGGCAAGGTCCTGTAGACACGGCCTGACCGCCCAGGAGGCGGTACGGGACATACCATGAAGCACCATCCGTCATCACGCGGCCGACGCCTCCGGGCGTCGGCCCTTTTTGCGGGCCTGGCCCTTTGCGCCCTGCTCGCCGGCTGCGGCGGCCAGCAGGCCACCGTCACTCCCTCGGTCATCGTGGAAAAGGAGTCCCTCGGCCGCGACGTCGAGGTCTCGATCAAGGTCGTGGACGCCCGCCCGAGCGCCGAAGTGGGGATGTGCAACCCCGCCTCGTCCTTCGCCGGCAAGCTGACCACGGCCTGCGACCCGGCCCCGGCCATGCGCGCGGCCGTGGAAACGGGCCTGCGCGACAAGGGCTTCAAGCCCGCCGCCCCCAGCGAGGCCGTGGTGCGCAAGCTCACCGTGGAGCTGACCGAGCTCTCCTACAAGCCGACCCAGGAAGGCGCGCACCTGGCCGCCCGGGCCGTGGCCGTGGTCTCCGTCACCGCCGACAACAACGGCACGGTCGAGACCAAGCGCTACGAGGGCGAAACGGTCTGGAAACTGCCGGCCGAAGGCGTGGAGCCGGAATTCGACAAGCTCCTCAGCATGACCGTGTCCAAGGCCCTCTCGCGCATGGCCGGGGACTACGAACTCATCCATTTCCTGGAAAAAACCGTCCTGCGCACGCGGGACATCAAGTAAATCCGCCAGGGCTCACGACCGGCCCCGGCCTCGCTCCCGAACGGCCTCGCCCAAGGCCCCATCCGGCGGACCCGCCGCCGCATAAGGACGATTCCCCATGGCCCTTTCCGTCGGCATCGTGGGTCTGCCAAACGTCGGCAAATCCACCCTGTTCAACGCCCTGACCAAGGCGCAAAACGCCCAGGCCGCCAACTACCCCTTCTGCACCATCGAGCCCAACGTGGCCATCGTGCCCGTGCCCGACGCCCGCCTGGACGCCCTGGCCGCCCTGGTCGACCCGGCCCAGATCGTGCCGGCCACCGTGCGCTTCACCGACATCGCCGGCCTGGTGGCCGGAGCCAGCAAGGGCGAGGGCCTGGGCAACAAGTTCCTGGCCCACATCCGCGAAACAGAGGTCATCGTCCACGTCGCCCGCGCCTTCGAGGACGACGACGTGGTGCACGTGGCCGGCTCCGTGGACCCGGCCCGCGACATCGACGTCATCGACACCGAACTCATCCTGGCCGACGCCCAGGTCCTGGAAGCGCGCCTGGACCGCCTGGTCAAACAGACCAAGGGCAGCAAGGACAAGGACCTGCTCGACAAGGTCGCCGCCGGCAAACGGCTCCTGGACCACCTCATGACCGGCGCGCCCGCATCCACCGTCGAAGGCGTGGACACCCCGGCCATGCTCGCCCTGTTCGACGAAATCCGGCCGCTTAGCGGCAAGCGCGTCATCTACTGCGCCAACGTCGGCGAGGACGACCCCGACGGGCAGTCCCCGCTCGTGGACAAGATCCGCCAAATCGCCGCCTCGCGCGGCGCGGACATGGTCGTGGTCTGCGCCCGCATGGAAGAGGAGCTGGCCGGACTGGCCGATGACGAACGCCTGGAATTCCTGGCCTCCTACGGCCTGACCGAATCCGGCCTCGACCGCGTGGCGCGCCTGGCCTACCACACGCTCGGGCTCATCAGCTTCTTCACCGCCGGGCCCAAGGAAGTGCGCGCCTGGACCATCGCCGCCGGCACAAAAGCCCCGGCCGCCGCCGGGCAAATCCACTCCGACATCGAACGCGGCTTCATCCGCGCCGAAGTCATCGCCTACGACGACTACATCAAGCACCAGACCGAAGCCAAATGCCGCTCCGCCGGCGTGCTGCGCCAGGAAGGCAAGGACTACGTCATGGCCGACGGCGACGTCGTGCACTTTTTGTTCAATGTGTAGAGGTTGAGTCGGTGAAGATGCCTCCGGCGGCCGGGGGGGATGATCCCCCCCGGACCCCCTCGACGGGGGAGGCGGAGGATGGGGAAGCGGATGGGCAGGCCCGTCGCCCCTTCGGGGCGAAGTTTGAAGGAATTTTACTTTTGAAAGCCTCTTAAAGGCAATCTTTCTTGAAATGCGGCGCTTCGCCGCTGGCGCCCGTGGTCT
>JAEWCY010000146.1 GCA_023390395.1 Pseudomonadota bacterium
GCCCGGGCGCGGCCCCGGGCGGCGCCCCCCGCCCGGCCGGCCGTCCCGTGCCCGGCATGCCCCTGCCCGGCGACGACGCCTCCAAGAAGCGCAAGAAAGACCGCCGCGTGGTGGAATTCACGCCCCAGACCGACGAGGAACGCCGTAAGGCCGCCGCCGCCGGCAAGGGCGGCAAGCGCAAGGTCGGCGAGGTGCAGGACCGCACCGGCGGCCGCATGGGCGGCAAGTTCAAGCGCAAGAAGTCCCGCGAGGACTTCCTGCCGACCAAGATCGACGCCAGCGCCCAGCCCATGAAGGCGGCCAAGCGCAAGATCCGCATGGAGGAGACCATCCGCGTCTCCGACCTGGCCAAGCAGATGGGCGCCAAGGCCCAGGACCTCATCAAGGTCCTGCTCGGCCTCGGGGCGCTGGTCACCATCAACCAGTCCCTGGACGTGGAGACCGCGACCCTGGCCGCCTCGGAATTCGGCTTCGAAGTCGAGAAGTTCGGCTTCTCCGAGGACGACTACCTCATCGCCGCCGAGACGGACAGCCCCGAGGACATGAAGCCCAGGCCCCCGGTGGTCACCATCATGGGCCACGTCGACCACGGCAAGACCTCGCTGCTCGACGCCATCCGGGCCTCCAACGTGGTCTCCGGCGAGGCCGGCGGCATCACCCAGCACATCGGCGCCTACCACGTGACCACGGCCCGGGGCGACATCGTCTTCCTGGACACCCCCGGCCACGAGGCCTTCACCGCCATGCGCGCCCGCGGCGCCCAGGTCACGGACATCGTGGTCCTGGTCGTGGCCGCCGACGACGGCGTCATGGACCAGACCCGCGAGGCCGTGAACCACTCCCGGGCCGCCGGCGTCCCCATCGTGGTGGCGGTCAACAAGATCGACAAGCCCGACGCCAACCCGGACCGCGTCAAGCGCGAACTCGGCGAGCTCGGGCTCGTGCCCGAGGACTGGGGCGGCGAGACCATCTTCGCCAACGTCTCGGCCAAGCAGAAGATCGGCCTCGACGAACTGCTCGAAATGATTCTCCTGCAGGCCGAAGTCCTGCAGCTCTCGGCCAACCCGAACAAACGGGCCCGGGGCCACATCGTCGAAGCCCGCCTGGACAAGGGCCGGGGCCCCGTGGCCTCGGTGCTCATCCAGGAAGGCACCCTGCACCAGGGCGATGCCTTCGTGTGCGGCGTCTTCTCCGGCCGCGTGCGCGCCCTGTTCGACGACCAGGGACGCAAGATCAAGGAGGCCGGACCGGCCATTCCGGTGGAAGTCCAGGGCTTCGAGGGCGTGCCCGAGGCCGGCGACGAGTTCGTCGGGGTCGAGGACGACAAGGTCGCCCGCCGCATCGCCGACGGCCGCGCCACCAAGCAGCGCGAGCGCGAACTCGGCAAGGCCTCCAAGGTGACCCTGGAGACCTTCCTGGCCAGCCGGCCCGAGGCCGAGGCCCAGACCCTCAACCTCGTGCTCAAGGCCGACGTGCAAGGCTCGCTCGAGGCCATCGCCGACGCCCTCAACAAGCTGTCCACGGAAAAGGTCAAGGTCAACATCATCCACACCGGCGCGGGAGCCATCACCGAATCCGACATCCTGCTCGCCTCGGCCTCCGACGCCATCATCATCGGCTTCAACGTCCGCCCGACCATCAAGGTCAAGGAGACGGCCGAGCGCGAGAGCGTGGACATCCGCTTCTACGACATCATCTACAAGCTCGTGGGCGAGATCAAGGACGCCATGTCCGGCATGCTCGCCCCGGTCATCCGAGAGCAGTACCTGGGCCAGGCCGAGGTGCGCGACACCTTCAGCGTGCCCAAGGTCGGCATGGTGGCCGGCTGCGGCGTCCTGGACGGCAAGCTCACCCGCAACGCCGGCGTGCGGCTCCTGCGCGACGGCGTGGTGGTCTACACCGGCAAGCTCGCCTCCCTGCGGCGCTTCAAGGACGACGTCAAGGAAGTGACCAAGGGCTACGAATGCGGCGTGGGCCTGGAGAACTTCAACGACATCAAGGTCGGCGACGTGATCGAGGCCTTCGAGTCCGTGGAAGAGAAGGCCACGCTGTAACGGACCGCCGGGCCGGGGGACGCCCCCGGCCCGGCGCGACAAGCATGCGAGCGGCATATGGTGGTCGGCGTCCTGACCCTGGAGTTCGCCCTGCACGGCAACGATTCCCTCAAGGGCAAGCGCCGCGTGGCCCAGAGCCTCAAGAGGAAGCTGCGCAACAAGTTCAACGTGGCCGTGGCCGAGACGGCCATGCAGGAGTCGTGGGACACCCTCGTCCTCGCCGCCGTCACCGTGTCCGGCGACGCCGTCCACGCCAGGGGCCTGCTGCAAAAGGCCCTCAACATGGTGGTGGCCGCGGCCGAGGCCGAACTCGTGGACGACGACATCGCCATACTCTCCCTGTGAGGCATCGATACCCTTCATGAAGCGCCCCGAAACGCGCCGCTCGAGCCGCCTGGCCGACCAGATCGCCCGGGAGATGGCCATCGCCCTGTCCGAAGACGTGAAGGACCCCCGCCTGGAGCTCGTCACCATCAGCGGCGCGGCCCTCAATGCCGACATGTCCATCGCCCGGATCTACTATACTTTAAGCGGCGACGAGGCCCGCCTGGCCGAGGCGGCCAAGGCCCTGGAGCAGGCCAAGGGGTTCCTGCGCACCCTGCTCGGCAAACGCCTGCGCATGAAGTTCGTGCCGGAGCTGCGCTTCGCCCGCGACACCTACCTGGAGGACATGGTCTATGGCCGACCCGAGGCATGAGATCGCCCGGCGCATCCGGCAGGGCCGCTCCTTCGTGGTGGCCGCCCACGCCTCGCCGGACGGCGACGCCCTGGGCTCCACGGCCGCCATGGGCTTTGTCCTCGAGGCCCTGGGCAAGAATTTTTCGCTTTTAAACGACTCCCCGGTGCCGCCCCAGTACGGCTGGCTGGAGCTGCCCGCGCCCCTGCTCGAAACCCCGCCCGACGACGACTACGACCTGGCCATCGTCCTCGACTGCGGCGACGCGCCGCGCCTGGGCAACCTGCAAAGCGCCCTCGACCCGGCCCGCATGGCCGTCATCGACCACCACCTGGGCAACCCCGGCTTCGGGGCCGTCAACTGGGTCGATTCCGGGCGCTGCGCCACGGGCGAGATGGTGGCCTTCCTGGCCAAGGACCTGGGCGTGCCCCTGACCGGCCCCATCGCCATGGCCCTGTACACGGCCATGGCCACGGACACGGGATTTTTCAGCTTCGGCGGCACCACGGCCGAGTGCATGGAGCTGGGGGCGGAATTCATTCGGGGGGGCCTGGACGTCGGCCTGACCGGGGCGCTCATCAAAAACCAGTGGACCATGAACCGCCTGCGCCTGTGGTCCGAGGTCCTGGGGCAGATCGGCCTGCATCATGATGGACAGGTGGGCGTTATCAGGATATCGCAAACGATGCTTCGCCGCGCGGGAGCCGGCCCCGAGGATTGCGAGGGGCTCATCAACAACGCCCTGCGCATCCGCGGCGTGACCGCCGCCATCCTGGCCCGGGAGCTGCCCGAGGGCGGCGTGAAGTTTTCCCTGCGTTCCGTGGGCGCGGTGGACGTCCAGGCCGTGGCCGCCTCCCTGGGCGGCGGCGGGCACAAGAACGCCTCCGGCGGCACGCTGGCCATGTCCCTGGACGAGGCCGAGACGGCGCTCACGGCGGCCGTGGGACGGGCCGTGGCGGCCGCGCGCGGCGCGGGCCGGACCGCGGCGGCGAAATAACGCGCGCCGACAACGAATTTCAGGTTCCATCCGCCCATGCAAGACCAACGAGGACGTCATACCAGGCCCGCCCTGCCCCAGCTCCACGGCGTGCTGGTCCTGGACAAGCCCTCGGGGCCGACCTCCACGGCCTGCCTCACCGCCATCAAGCGCCTGGGGCAGAAAAAGATCGGCCATGCCGGGACGCTGGACCCCCTGGCCGCCGGCGTGCTGGTGGTGCTGCTCGGCGAGGCCACCAAGATCGCGCCCTACGTCATGGAAGGCGAGAAGGCCTACTGCGGCAGCCTGCGCCTGGGGCTGACCACGGACACCTACGACATCCAGGGCGCGGTGACGGCCGAAGCGCCCTTCGAGCACGTGGGACAGGCCGAGCTGGCCGCGGCCGTGGCCGCCTGGACGGCCGAGACGCAGCAGGAGGTGCCGCCCTACTCGGCGGCCAAGCACCAGGGACGGCCCCTGTACGAACTGGCCCGCAAGGGCCTGGCCGCCCCGGTCAAACGCAAGGATATTTCCGTCTTCGACGCGCGGCTCGAGCATGTCGCGCTGCCGTCGGCGACGTTCCGGGTCCGGGTATCGGCCGGCGTCTACATACGCTCCCTGGTCCACAGCCTGGGGAAGCGACTTGGATGCGGCGCGGTCATGACCGCCCTGACCCGGGAGGCGAGCCGTCCCTTCGAACTGCGGCAGGCGCACGGCCTGGAGGACATCCTGGCCGACCCGCAAAGCCTTCCCGGGAGGATCATCCCCATCGGAAAGGCCCTGCCCCACTGGCGGACCGTGGCCCTCGACGCCGACGCCGCCGCCCTGGTGCGCCAGGGCGTGCGCGTGCGCGCCGGGGCCGAGGCCGTCGCCGGGGAGAACGCCCTGCTTTGCGACGAGGACTCCCGGCCCCTGGCCCTGGCCAGGGCCGAGGAAGCGGACGGTGGACACAGGTGGGCCATCCTGCGCGGTCTGTTCGGCGACCCGCAACCGGCCCGGCGCGGCGGACGCACCGTCCCCGAGCGAACTTCCACCCCCAACATTGGAGGATAACGCTGTGGTTATGACCGCCGAAGACAAGGCCAGCGTCATCACGGAACACAAGAAGCACGACGGCGACACCGGCTCCCCCGAGGTGCAGGTCGCCCTGCTGACGGCGCGCATCACCTACCTGACCGAGCATTTCAAGTCCCATCCCAAGGATTACCATTCCCGGACGGGCCTGCTCAAACTGGTCGGCCAGCGCCGTAAACTTTTAAACTACCTGAAGAAGAAGGACATCCAGCGCTATCGCGACCTGATCGCGAAGCTCGGACTGCGCAAGTAGCGTCGCACAAGGGGGGCCTCCCGCCAGGGCGGCCCCCCTTCCTTCCCGCGCATGCATTATGCGCGCCCGCCCTCGGGACCCGCGTCCCGGCGGCCGTCGCGCCTGCTGCATGGCGGGAGGGCCGGCCCGACCCACGTCGTCCATTCCCCATCCTTCAGCGAGGTGCCCATGACACTCACGTTCGATCCCATCCGACTCGAAGCCACCATCGGCGGCAACGCCGTCATCCTCGAAACCGGCCGCCTGGCCAACCAGGCCGACGGGGCCGTCTGGGTCCAGTCCGGCGGCACCGTGGTGCTGGTCACGGCCTGCACGCAGGCCCTGCCCGAGGAGAAAGGCTTTTTTCCGCTGACCGTCGACTACCAGGAAATGTCCTACGCCGCCGGCCGCATCCCGGGCTCCTACTTTAGGCGCGAGATCGGCCGCCCCTCGGAGCGCGAGGTGCTGGTCTGCCGCCTCATCGACCGCCCCTGCCGGCCGCTTTTCCCGAAAGGCTTCCGCGACGAGGTGCAGATCATCGCCACGGTGCTCTCGGCCGACGGCCAGGTCGAGCCCGACGTGCTGGCCCTGACCGCCGCCTCGGCCGCCCTGCACATCTCCAAGATTCCCTTCCAGGGCCCCATCGCCGGCGGCCGCGTGGGCTACGTGGACGGCAAGTTCGTCTTCAACCCCACCGTGCCCATGATCAAGGCCGAAAGCACCCTCAACCTGACCTTCGCCGCCTCCCGCGACGCCGTGGTCATGGTCGAGGGCGGCGGGCAGTTCGTGTCCGAGGACATGCTGGCCGACGCCCTGGAGTGGGGCCATAAGGCCGTGCTGCCGCTGATCGACCTCCAGGAGGAGCTGCGCGAGAAGGCCGGCAAGCCGAAGATCGCCTTCGTGCCGCCCGCGCCCATCGAGGACCTGGAGAAGCTGATCCGCGAAAAGGCCGAGGCCGGGCTCAAGGCCGCCTTCGCCATCAAGGACAAGATGCCCCGCCGCGAAGCGCGCAAGGCCGTCAAGCAGGCCGTGATCGAGGCCGTGCTCGCCGCCTTCCCGGACGAGCCCACCTACAAGGTCAAGGCCGGCGACATCCTCGAGGGCATGGAGAAAAAACTCCTGCGCGCGCTCATCAAGGAGACCGGCATCCGCCTGGACGGCCGCGACACCCGGACCGTGCGCCCCATCGGCATCGAGGTGGGCGTTTTGCCGCGCACCCACGGCTCGACCATCTTCGCCCGGGGCGAGACCAAGTCCCTGTGCGTGGCCACGCTCGGGTCCACCGGCGACGAGCAGAAGATCGAGACGCTCAACGGCGAGACCTACAAGCGCTTCATGCTCCACTACAACTTCCCGCCCTACTGCGTGGGCGAGGTCAAACCCATGCGCGGCCCGTCCCGCCGCGAGATCGGCCACGGCGCCCTGGCCGAGCGCTCCATCCTGCCGGTGCTGCCCGGCCCCGAGGAATTCCCCTTCACCATGCGCGTGGTGTCCCAGGTGATGGAGTCCAACGGCTCCTCGTCCATGGCCTCGGTGTGCGGCGCGTCGCTCGCGCTCATGGACGCCGGCGTGCCGGTCAAGGAAGCCGTGGCCGGCATCGCCATGGGGCTCATCAAAGAGGGCGACGACTTCCTGGTCCTCACGGACATCCTCGGCGACGAGGACGCCATGGGCGACATGGACTTCAAGGTGGCCGGCACCGCCCACGGCGTCACCGGCATCCAGATGGACATCAAGATCACGGGCATCCCGCAAGCCGTCATGCGCCAGGCGCTCAACCAGGCCAAGGAAGCCCGGCTGCACATCCTCGGCCGCATGGCCGACACCCTGGCCGCGCCGCGCCCCGAACTCTCGCCGCTGGCCCCGCAGCTGGCCGTGGTCAACATCAATCCGGAAAAAATCCGCGAAGTGATCGGACCCGGCGGCAAGAACATCAAGGCCATCACGGCCGACACCGGCGCGTCCATCGACATCGAGGATTCGGGCAAGATCTCCATCTTCGCCCCCACCCTGGAGTCCCTGGAGAAGGCCAAGGAGCGCGTGCTGTTTTACGACCAGCATGCCGATGTCGGGGCCAACTACACGGGCACGGTAAAAAAGATCATCGACTGCGGCGCGATCATCGAGATCCTGCCCGGGCTCGAGGGCCTGTGCCACGTGTCCCAGCTCGACGTCGAGCGCGTGGGCGCGCCCTCCGACGTGGTCAAGCTCGGCCAGGAGATCACGGTCAAGGTGCTCGAACAGGAGCCCACGGGCCGCATCCGGCTCTCGCGCAAGGCCGTGCTCAACGAGGAGCGCGGCATCCCCTACGACCCGGCCGATTACGCCAAGACCGGCGGCCCGCGCCGTCCCGGCGGCGACCGTGACCGTGGCGACCGGCGCGGCGGCTATGATCGCGACCGTGGCGGACGCGACCGGGATCGCGGCGGACGCGGCGGACGCGACTAGCCGACTGCCCTCGGTACAACAGAAAAAGAAAGGGCCCTCCGCAAGGGGGGCCCTTTTTCATTGCGCGCAACCGACGCAGACCGTAACGGGAGCCGCGCGTTCGGGCGGCCCCGAAAACGCCCCGTCCGGCGACTGGACCAGAAACGCCGTGACCCGCCGGGGATCGAGGCCGGGCGGCAGCTGCGCTTCGCCGCGCTGGGACAGCGTCGCGCCGGGGCCAAGCGCGTGCTCGAGGCGACCCAGCGGGACATCGGTCCGCCTGCCCTGGCCGTCGTAGACGCCAGCCATCAGAAACACCGCGCCCCGGTGGGAGAAATCGCCCAGGCCGTACAGGGCGCTGCCCCCCAGGTTGCGGACGACGGCATCGACGCGGAGC
>JAEWCY010000235.1 GCA_023390395.1 Pseudomonadota bacterium
CCTGCAGATCCAGAACGTCTACCAGACCGAGCACGGCGAGATCACGGTGCCGGGCCCCAACCCCGACCTCATGACCGCCTCCTACCTCTACGAGGGCAAGTCCTACCTCATCGCCCGGGACTGCAACCATGAGCTGACGCTCATCAACATGCTCACGGACATGCGCTTCCAGGCCAGAAACAACGCCAACTGGTTCCTGGAGACCGAGGAGGCCATCGTCTTCCTCCTCGACGCCTATCCCAAGCTGGTGGAGAAGTACCGGGTCTACGGCGAGAAAAACCTCACGCGCTACAAGGTGCGCCTGTCCACGCCCGTCATCGTGGCCGAGGTGGAGTCCAAGGAAGAGGAGAAGTGGTTCAACCTCGACCTGCAGGTCCAGTACGACGACCAGAAGGTGCCGATCGAGAAGATCTGGAAGGCCTGGACCCAGGGCAAGCGCTACGTGCAGTTAAAGGACGGCTCCTACACCAGCCTGCCGGAATCGTGGCTGGAGAAGCTCTCCCACAAGCTGCGGGCCTTGGGCTACGACACGGACAAGCCGCCCCAGAGCAAGTTCAAGCAGTTCGAGGCCCCGGTCCTGGACAAGATCCTCGAGGACCTGCCCGAGGCGCGCACGGACAGCTTCTGGAACACCCTGCGCCAGAAGATCCACAGCTTCCGCGAGATCGTGCAGGTGCGCCCGCCCAAGGGGCTGCACGCCGACCTGCGGCCCTACCAGGTCCAGGGCCTGTCCTACCTCAACTTCCTCAAGGACTACGGCTTCGGCGGCATCCTGGCCGACGAGATGGGCCTGGGCAAGACCGTCCAGACGCTGTCGTTCATCCAGCACAACGTGGAGCGCGGGGCCAGGGGCCCCAACCTCATCATCGTGCCCACGTCGGTTTTGCCCAACTGGGAGCGCGAGGCCGACAAGTTCGTCCCGGACCTCAAGCAGCTCATCATCTACGGCGCGCGCCGGGAGAACATGTTCAAGAAGATCGGCGAGTCCGATCTGGTCATCACCACCTACGCCCTGCTGCGGCGCGACCTCGACGAACTGCTCAAGTTCGAGTTCGCGGCCATCATCCTGGACGAGGCGCAGAACATCAAAAACCCCAACACGATCACGGCCCGTTCCGTGCGGCGCTTAAACGGCAAGACGCGCATCTGCCTGTCCGGCACGCCCATCGAGAACAACCTTTTCGAGCTGTGGTCGCTGTTCGAGTTCCTGATGCCCGGGTTCCTCGGCGGCCAGAACTCCTTCCAGCGCGGCATCGTCAAGCCGATAAAAGACGGCGACGAGGAGACGCTCGAATACCTGCGCGGCCGGGTGCGGCCCTTCATCCTGCGCCGCACCAAGTCCGAGGTGGCCAAGGACCTGCCGCCCAAGGTGGAGAACGTCTACTACTGCAATCTCCTCGACGAGCAGCTCGACCTCTACGCCGCCCTGGCCAAAAAGCTCAAGGAGCAGGTGCTGGCCACGGTGGACGAGAAGGGCATGGCCAAGTCGCAGATGTCGATCCTGGACGCGCTGCTCAAGCTCAGGCAGATCTGCTGCCACCCGCGCCTGCTCAAGCTCGACCTGCCCGGGGTGAACACCAACCTGCCCTCGGGCAAGTTCGACGCCTTCAAGGACCTCATCACGGACTGCATCGAGGAAGGGCACAAGGTGCTAGTGTTCTCGCAGTTCGTGCAGATGCTCCACATCATCCGCTCCTGGATGACCATCGGCCAGGTGCCCTTCGCCTACCTCGACGGATCGAGCAAGGACCGCTTCGAGCAGGTGGACCGGTTCAACGACGACGAGAACATCAAGGTGTTCCTGATCTCGCTCAAGGCCGGCGGCACGGGGCTGAACCTGACCAGCGCCGACTACGTCATCCACTACGACCCCTGGTGGAACCCGGCCGTGGAGAACCAGGCCACGGACCGCACCCACCGCATCGGCCAGCTCAGGCAGGTGTTCTCCTACAAGATGATCTGCCAGAACACGGTGGAGGAGAAGATCCTCAAGCTCCAGGAGCAGAAGAAGGACGTGGCCGAGGCCATCATCCCGGGCCAGGACGCCTTCAAGTCCCTGACCAGGACGGACCTGGAGTCGCTGTTCGAGGTGTAGGCGGCGGCGAGCGCCGAACGGAAAGAACAAAGGGGCCGCGAGGCCCCTTTTTTGCGCCCGGCGGCGGACGTCCCTCAATATCCGACCGTAAACCGCCGTCCCGTATGCTTCGGGGCTTCCAATTCGTCGATGAGGGCCACGGCATAGTCGGCAAGGCTAATGCGGCTCTCGCCGTCCGGACCGACGAGGAGCTCGTCCAGGCCCAGGCGGAAGACGCCGGTGCGCTCGCCCGGCACGAGCAGGTGCGAGGGCGAAAGAAAGGTCCACTCGATGCCGGGCTCCAGCCGCAGCATCTCCTTGACCTCGGCCGTGGACCTGGCCCCGCCCTCCCACTCCTTGGGGAAATCCGGCCGGTCCATGTTGCGCCCGCCGCCGGGCACGACGAGCGTCCCGGCCCCGCCCACGGCCAGGATGCGCCCGACCCCGGCCCGCTTCATGGCGTCGAGGATGGCCCGGGTGCCCCGGCGCTGGGCGGCGATGCGCTCCTCGACCGGGAGGTCCCTGGGCGGCGCGTAGGCGTGGATGACGGCCTGGCTTCCGGCCAGGGCCGAGGCCAGACCGGCGACGTCGGCCACGTCCACGGCCTTGGCCGTGAGTTTCGGATGGGACGGCAGCTTCTCCACATGGCGCACGACGGCCGTGACCTCGTGGCCCCTGGCCAGCGCCTCCTGCAAAACGACGGAACCGACGTAGCCCGTGGCCCCGATGATCGCGATGCGCATGTTGCTCCTCCTTGCGGCGGCAGGCCGCTTTGCAGGCAGGTTATCATTTGTTACCAGGTTGTGAAGTAGGCAACTGCGACTGCCCAGGTAACACGGCCGTTACCCGAAAGGACGTTCCCATGACCGCAAGCGACGCCGCCTCCCCCGAAGACGCCGCGCGCCGGGCCGGCCCCTGCCCGGTGCGCGAGGTGCTCGACCGCATCGGGGACAAGTGGAGCGTGCTCGTCATCCTGAACCTGGGCGAGCGCGGCCGGACCCGGTTCAACGAACTGCAACGGGCCGTGGGCGGCATCTCCAAGCGCATGCTGTCCAAGAGCCTGCAAAGCCTGGAGCGCGACGGGCTGGTGGCGCGCATGGTCCAGGCCGGACGGCCGCCGGCCGTGGCCTACGCCCTGACCGACCTCGGCCAGTCCCTGCGCCAGCCCATCGCCGCCCTGGCAGGCTGGGCCACGGCCCACGGCGAGGCCGTGGCCGGGGCGCGACGGGCCTACGACGAGGCGCGCGCCAAAGCCTCGGCCGCGGCCGGCTGCGGCGGCTGACGTCGTCGGCCGACGACAAGGCGCGCGAACGCTTCCGCGCTTCCCGGCGAAACGCCTGCTCCTTCGCCCGCCTCCCCTCCCCCAAACCAAACGCCCGGGGCATCGCTGCCCCGGGCGTCGGTTTTTGCAGGCGGCGAAACGGGCCCAAGCCGGTTCCGCCGGGAGGACTCGTCGCAAAGGTCAGGCCATGACCGCCGTGCCGATCTGGTAGATGGCCACGGCCACCACGAAGGCGAAGCACAGCCCGCCCACCACGGAGAAGACCGCCCACTTCCAGTTGGATTCCCGGGCGATGACCACCACCGTGACCATGCAGGGCGTGTAGAGCATCATGAAGGCGAAGACCGCCAGCACCGCCGGCAGGGTCCAGGCCGGGTCGGCGGCCAGGCGGTCGCTCAGGGTGCCCGCGTCCTCGGGGTCCACCTCGCCCATGGAATAGGCCGTAGCCATGGTGGACACGAACACTTCCTTGGCCGCGAACGCGCCGATGAGCGCGATGTTGGCCTGCCAGGGGAAGCCGGCCAGGTTGGTCAGGGGTGTCAGCGCCTCGCCCACACGGCCGGCCACGGAATACTTGAGCGCCTCCTCGTTCCGGGCGTCGTCGATCCCCTGCTGGGCGTCCTCGGTCAGGCCGGCCAGATCCTCCTCGCTGGCCGAGGGATTGTCCGCCTTGACCTTCTCGGCCGCCTGCTCCTTTTGCGTCTCGTACTGGGCGACCGTGTCCTCGGGCAGTTCCGGGAAGGTCATGACGGCCCACATGAGGATGGACACGGCCAGGATGACCGTGCCGGCCTTCTTGATGTACTGCCAGACCCGCTCCCAGGTGTGCAGCAGCACGCCGCGCAGGGTCGGCAGGCGGTAGGGCGGGATCTCCATGACGAAGGGCGTGCTCTCGCCCTTGATCACGGTGGTGCGCAGGAGCTTGGACACGAGCAGCACGAAGGCCCAGGCCGCCAGGACCACGAAGAACATGGCCCGGGTGGGGTTGTCCGGGAAAAACGCGGCCACGAGCATGAGGTAGGCCGTGGTCTTGGCGCCGCAGACCATGAACGGCGCGGTGAGGATGGTGGCCAGGCGCTCGCGGGGGCTGCGCAGGGTGCGGGCGCACATGACGCCGGGCACGGCGCAGCCGCCGGGGATGCCGCCGGACATGATCAGCGGCATGACCGACATGCCGTGCAGGCCGAAGATGCGCAGCACCCGGTCGAGCATGTAGGCCACGCGGGCCATGTAGCCAAGGTCCTCCAGGAAGACCAGCATGGCGAACATGATGCAGATCAGCGGCGTGAAGCTCATGACCGAGCCGACGCCGCCGATGATGCCGCTGACGACCAGCGACTGGAGATGTCCCTCGGGGATGTAGGTCGTGCCCATCTCGCCCAGCCACTCGAAGCCCGCCTCCAGCCAGCCCTTGGGATACTCGCCCAGGGAAAAGGTCAAAAGGAACATGCCGTAGAGCACGGCCAGCATGATGAGGGGGCCGAAAAAGCGGTGGGTGACGAATTTGTCGATGGAGTCCGAGTTGTTGCGCCGCAGCTCGTCGCCGCCGCGCACCACGCCCTGCTTGATCAGGCCGTTGATGAAGCCGTAGCGCCAGTCGGCGATGATGGCGTCGGGGGTGGTGGCGCTGTGCTGGCGGGTGACGGCCTCGGCCTCGGCGCACAGGGTCAGCAGGTCGTCATGGGTCGTGCCGGCCTTCTTGCCCTCGCCCATGACCTGCTCGTCGCTTTCCAGATATTTGACCGCCACCCAACGGGGGTCGTAGCGGCCGGTCAGGAAATTCCCCGCCTCGATGACCTTGGTCATGCGCTCGATGATCGGGTCGAGGTCGGGGCCGTAGGACAGCCGAAACGGGGACCATTTGCCCTTGGTCCTTTCGGCCGTCTCGGCCACGGCCCGCATGAGCTCCTTGCCGCCCTGGCCGAGCCTGGCCACGCAGGGCACCACCGGCACGCCGAGGAGCTTCGAAAGCTTGTCCACGTCGATGGTCACGCCGCTGCGGCGCACCTCGTCCATCATGTTGAGCCCGAGCACCAGCGGCGCGCCGATCTCCATGAGCTGCACGGCCAGATAGAGGCTGCGCTCCAGGGCCGTGGCGTCCATCATGTTGATGACCACGTCAGGGCGTTCGTCCACGATGACGTTGCGCGCGACCAGCTCCTCCATGGAGTAGGAGGTCAGGGAATAGGTGCCGGGCAGGTCCACCAGGTGGCTTATGTGCCCGTTTTCCCGGTAGACGCCCTCCAGGCGGTCCACGGTGATGCCGGGGTAGTTGCCCACCCGGGCCGAGCCGCCGGTGATGGCGTTGAACATCGTGCTCTTGCCGCAGTTGGGCTGGCCGGAGACGGCCACGCGGATGGTCTGGGCCATCTTAGAGCGCCTCCACGGAAATGTAGTCCGCCTCGTTGTTGCGAAGCGACAGGGTGAAGCCCTTCATGCGCACGGCCACCGGATCGGCCAGGGGCGCGCGCCCCACCACCATGAGCTGCGTGCCGGGCACAAGGCCCATGTCCCGAATGCGGCGACCGAGCTCCCCGCTCGCCGTGACCGCGTTGATGCACCCCTTCTGATTGACGGCCAGCTGCCGCATCGATGTGACCATGGCTCCCCTCCTTGTAGACCCGCCGCCGGATTCTCGCGGCGGTCGGTGGTCCACGCCCGGGAAAACGCGACGCTCCCGGGCGCGGACGGGCGTCGGAGGCAATCTGTAAATGATACTCAATATCATTGTCAACAACGCCGAGGAAGTCCGACGAAAAAAGTTCCCCGCCCGGGGCTGGACGCCGGGCCTCCGCGGGCTCAGGTCGCGGCCAGCAGGGACGCCGACGCGGCGAAGCCGGCGGGCGTGACGTTGGTCATGGCCAGCCAGTAGACGGGCAGGGTCTGGGGCGTGACCGCCGCCGACGTGTCCGCCTGGGCCGTGTAGAAATTGGAGTAGGCCGCCTGGGAGACCGGGTCGAGCATGACGCCGCCGGCCACGGACAGCCAGTCCCCGGGCGTGGCCAGGGAATGGCCGTAGACGTCGGCGAAGTCGTATTCCAGGCTCCAGCCCGAAGCCGGCGCGGCCAGGTTCAGGCTGTAGGTGGCCTTGTCGAGCAGCGCCGCGCGGGCCGTGTCGTAGGTGTAGATCTCGTAGCCGGGGTTGTTGTCGTCCACGGGCGAAATGGACAGGGAGACGCTGGCGAGTTCCACGGGCGCGAACGCGGCGTCGAAGGAGACGAGGCGGAACTCGTCGCGGTGGGTGTGGCCGGTGAAGGTGGCGGCGATGGTGGAGGAATAGGCCGTTTCCAGGGCGACGAAGGCGTTGTCGAAGCTGTCGGCCAAAAGGCCCTTGTAGGCGTCCTGGCCGTCCGTCGCCGCCTTGTCGGCCATGGACTTGGCGTCCGCACCGGGAGGGATATGGGCCACGACCCAGACCTTCTGGAAGTCCCGGGCGGAATCGGCCAGCTCGTCCGCGAACCAGGCCAGTTCCATGATCCCGGCGGCGGTTTCCTCGGATTTGACGGACCAATAGATGTCGTTGAGCACCACGTATTTGACGCCGGTCGGCCCGTCCGGCTCGACGGCGTAGTAGCCGCCCTGACTGTAGCCGGCCAGGAAGGCGGCCCGATCCGTGTCGTTGTTGAAAAAGGCCGTGGCCACGGTGGAGGCGGTCAGGCTGAAATAGGCGTCGCCGGGGGCGCTTTTGTAATCGCCGTTGGCGCTGTCGTTGTTGCCGATGGTCCACAGCACCGTGGCGTCGGGAAACCGGCTGTCCACCTCGCCGACGAGGAAGGCCGCCGTCTTGCCGATGAAGGCGTCGAGCCCGGCCGCGCTCGCGTCCCCGGTCAGTTCGGCGTATTTTGTCCAGAAGCCGTGGGCCAGGGCGTCGCCGGAAAAAATGAGGAGGTCCACGCCGGAAGCGGTCGCGGCCATGCTGTCCAGGGACGATTCGAGCAGCGCGTAGTTGGCGTCCGTTCCGTAGGCGGAATACCCGGTCCGACCGGACGAGGCGAGGATGGACTTCCACTGGGAGACGTCGGCGGCCGCCAGGGCCGGCGCCAGGGCCGGGTCGGCGAAGGGGTCGAAATGCACGTCGGAGAGCACGAGGACCGAACCCGTCGTCGCGGTGGTCGCCATCCCAACCTCCCGTGCGTTTCCCCTGGCCGGCGACGGCCCGGCGGGACGCCGTCCATGCTTGGGCTTGGCATGGAGCGCGCCTGGGCGGCTTCATGCCCGAAACGTCGTAATTCCGTGGGAAGCGGCCCGGCGAGGACATCCGCAGGGCGAGCGGCGGCCCGGGCCGCCGCCGGAAACGTCAAACCAGGGGGCAAAACGCGCCGTGGGCCACCTGATCGGGCCAACTGGCGTCCTTGTCGGCGGAGCCGGCCGCGGGAGCGTCGGAGGAGGCGTCGGGTGCGGCCGCCGCGTCCTGGCGCAGGCGGTCGCGCAGCACCCCGGCGTTGGACCGGGCGATGCCCTGGGCGGTCATCATGGCCGTGAGGTCGTGGCGACGGGAAAATCCCAGGCGCACGTTGCCGCCTCCGTCAAGGTAGACCTGGCAGCAAAGGCGCTCGACCAGGTAACGCAGCGGATCGTGACAAAGTTCCGTCATGACTGCGCCATCCCTGAAACTTGGTACGTCGCGAAAGGGGGAACCTTGGGAACAGTGTCACGAGCAATATGTCATTCGTAACAGTCTGGCAAATGAAACTTTGGTTACCCGTCACCCTCCCTGGCCGCCCCCGGGGCGGCGGCGGCCAGGGCTTCGAGCAACGGCTCGACATCGCGGAAGGTTTTTCCGAGCGAACACTCGATCATGCAGTTGACCAGGGAATGGGCGGTGTCGCCGGCCACCCGGAAATCCGTGCGCAGCCCCCAGGCCGGCAGACCCCTGGCATGGGCGTAGCCCACCTCCCAGGCCGTGCCGTCGTCCACCTGCGGTCCGTCGATGACGGCCACCACCAGGTCGCAGCCGGCAAGCCCGGCCAGGCAGCCCCGGAAGATGTGCTCCTTGGCCGCCGGCCCCATGGCCGGCAGGTCGTCGTCCACGAAGAGGTCGCCCGGCCACAGGGCCTCGACCCCGGGCAAGGCCGCGACGCGGTCGCGCAGATGGGCCATGAACCGGCGCTCGGCCAGGGTGAACAGGGGTCCGGCGAGATAGACGCGCATGGGGGCTCCGTGGCAAGGCGGCGTGACGGGGGAAACGATCGACAAGGGCGGGGATACTCCGAAACGCCCTGTCCGGGCAACTCCGCCGCCTCCCCCCGGGCTTGACCGCCCGGGCGGGATGGTCTAACCAAAAGACCGTCCGTGACCGAGTGTCTCCACGACCTCATCGCGGTCGCGTCCGTCCGGACGGGGCCGCGGTCGTTGGTTTTTTTTCCCGACAATCCAACCTATCGCAAGGTATGACGATGGACAGCATTCCTATTTCCGTTGAGGGGTTCAGGAAACTCGAGCGCGAACTGGAACGGCTCAAGAAAGAACGGCCGGAAGTCATTCTGGCCATCAAGGAAGCCCGCGAGGAAGGCGACCTGCGTGAGAACGCCGGCTACGAGGCCGCCCGCGAACGCCAGGGCATGCTCGAAGCCCGCATCAACTTCATCGAATCGCGCATGCCGCGCTTCAACGTCATCGATCTGGCCACCCTGGACGGCGACCAAGCCATCTTCGGGGCCACGGTGGAGATCGAGGACGTGGATACCGGCGACATGAAGAAATACACCCTGCTCGGCCCGGACGAAGCCGAACCCAGCCGGGGTTCCATCTCCATCCTGTCCCCCGTGGGCCAGGCCCTGCTCGGCAAGCAGGTGGGCGACGAACTCGTGGTGGACGCCCCGCGCGGCAAGATCAACTACGAAGTCGTGTCCATCAGCTTCAACGGCCCCATCGAACAAGCCTAGGGCCGCCGGGACGACGCCGTCCCGGGGCCGATTCCAAACAATCGCCTCAGATTCTCGCCAGATAACGCCCGCGAAACGGATCGCGGGCCACACGGCCGGCCGTATCGGGTCCCCGCCCCGCAAGGGACGGGGACCCTTCGCTTGCGCCCGGCCGGCTCACTCCTCGCCGAAGACGCAGCGGTTGCCGGCGTCGTCGTAGCAGCCGCCGCAGGAGACGCACCCGCTCGGCTCGAGGTCGCCGCCCCGCCAGCGCGCGACCAGCCCCGGCTCGCGCAAAACCGGCCGCGACAGGGAGAAGAAGGCGATCCCGGTCTCGGCGAGCAGCGCGCTCATGGTCTCCACGGAGCGGTTGGCTCCGACCAGGGCCACCGGAGCGTCGATGGCCGAGGCCACGGCCGCCGCCTGGGCGGCGAAGACCGACTCGGCCTGGTCCGGGCCGTCGCAGATGCCCCTGTTGCCGCCAAGGCCGCTGACCTCCACCAGGTCGATGCCGGCCGCGTCCAGGGCCACGGCCGTCTCCAGGCAGGACTCGTACACCCCCGGCGTGCCGTCGAGGTCCTTGCAGTCGAGCTTGACCGCGATGAGGAAGTCGTCGCCGGCCTCGCGGCGCATGGCCGCGTAGATGGCCTCGACGAGGGCCCGCCCCTTTTGCGGCGAGCCGCCGTAGGCGTCGGTGCGGGGATTGGCGGTCGGATGGGTGAACTGGCTCAGGAAATAGCCGTGGGCGGCGTGGATCTGCGCGCCCTGGTAGCCGGCTTCCCGGGCCAGGCGCGCGCCGTGGGCGAAAAGGGCCGGCAGGGCGTCGAGTTCGGCCGTGGACGGGTCGCCGGCGCTTAGCGCGACGCCGTTTTTGGCGGCGTAGGCCATCTGCAGCAGCATGGGCACCCCGGCGGCCCGGCCGGCCTCGGTCAGCCGCCGGTGCCCGGGCAGATGGGAGGCGTCGCACAGGCCGATCTGGCCGGGAATGGCCCGGCCGGCCGGATCGAGGTAGGTGGCGCTGACGATGATCCCGCCAAGGCCGCCGGCGAGCAACTTGTCGTAGACCGCGGCGAGCTGCGGCGTGATCTTCCCCTCCCCGTCGGCCAGCCGTTCCCAGGTGGCCGAGCGCAAGAACCTGTTCGGGAACCGGACGCCCTTGACGGACACGGCGTCGAAAAGCGTTTTCATGGCATCCTCCTCGCGGCCGGCTTGGCCGGCCCGCAGCTTCCTTCATACGGCCAGGGACGGGGCGGCGGAAGAAGGCACCGTCCGGTGCCCCGGTATGCATGTTCATACCGTCAGGACCTAAAAAGGCCCCGCCGCTGGCGCGACGGGGCCTTGGGCGGACGGAGCCCGCCGAAAAAACGCCCTACGCGCCGGCCTTGGCCGCGGCCAGAGCCTGCTTGAGCTTCTCCTCGTCGTCATGGGAGAGCGAGGTCTGGAGCACCTTGCCGCCCGTGCCCTTGAGCTCGTCGAGGACCTTGTCCTCGGTCATCTTGCGGATGAGCACGAACAACACCGAGGAGCCCGGGGTGAGGGTCTCGGCCAGCTTCTTCATGAAGTCGTCGTCGATGCCGACGTCGGACAGCGCTCCGGCCGCCGCGCCCGAGGCCGCGCCGACCACCGCGCCGAGCACCGGCATCATGAAGATGAGCCCGATCAGCGCCCCCCAGAAGCCGCCGCCGATGGCCCCGGAAGCGGCCAGATGGTACATCTGGCTGAGCTTGATCTTGCCGTCCGCCTTCTTGACGGCCACCACCGCGTCTTCGAGGTCGACCAGGTATTCCTTCTGCATCTTGAGGAGCTTCAGCCGCACTTCCTCGGCCTTGAACGCATCATCATAGCCGACGACGATCAGATCGCTCATAGGGACTCCTTCCTGACTGGTGTATCGACCCCGGACCGGAGCCGGGAATCGTCATGATGGACTGCCTGATTTCCCCGGCCTTGGCAACACGACTCCGGCCTCGCCCACGTCGCGACGCCGAATCGTCGCCCGGCCGCGACGCGTCTTTCCGGGCGGACGCCGGAAAGCCCCGTTCGCGGGCCGGACGGCCGGCCGATTCAGTCGGTCCGGGCCAGGCTCCGGGGCCTGGGCAGCATGCACATGAGGGTGGTGCCGGCCGTTTCGTCGCTGGCGAAGCAGATGCGCCCGCCGAGGCTCTCCACGATGAGCCGGGCGCTGTAGGCCCCGAGCCCGGTGCCGCCGGGCTTGCCCGAGGTGGCGTACTTCTCGAAGAAGCGCTCGCGCATCTCTCCGGGCACGGCCCCGGCGTTGTGCACCGACACCCAGACCATGTCGCGCCCGGACACGGCCACGGCCACCTCGCCGCCCTCGGGCGAGGCCTCCACGGCGTTTTTGAGCAGGTTGGAAAAAAGCGAGAAATACAAAAGTTCCTCGCCCAGGACCACGACCGGGCCGCCAAGGCCCGTCGCGCCGTCGGTCTCGAAGGACAGGGCCACCCGCCTGGCCTGGAAGTGGGGGCCGAGGTCGCGGCCGACGCTTTCGAGCACCCGGGCCAGGTCCACCGGCCGGGGATCGAGGACGTAGGTCCCGGTCTCCATCTTGTAGAGGTCGAGGGAGAGGTTGATCATGCCGAGCATCTTGAGCCCGGACTCCTTGATGAGGCCGAGCATGGGCCGGTACTGGTCGGGCAGGTCCGGGTCGTCCAGCAGGACGTCGGGCAGGCCGATGACTCCGGTCAGCGGGGTCTTGAGGTCGTGGCGGGTCATGCGCTCCACGTCCTCGCGCAGGGAGGCGAGCTTTTTCTGCTCGGAGAGGTCCACGAAGCTCTCGATGATGCAGTCGCGCCCGGCCAGACTCGCCCGCACCGCCGTCTTGAGCACGGGAATCTCCCGGCCGGAGGCGTCCCGGAGGATACGTTCCACGCTCAGCAGCGCGGCGGCGTCGTCGACGATGGGGCACTTGCCGCGCTGGGCCGGGCAGAAGCAGTCGAAGCAGGCGCGCCCGACCACCTCCTCGCGACGCCGGCCGACCATGGCCGCGCCGGCCGGGTTGATGTCCACGATGCGGTGGTCGGCCGGATCGATGACCACCACGCCGGCCGGCAGGGAATCCACGACCAGGCGCAGCTCGTCGTGGGCGCGGCGCAACTGGGCCGTGCGCTCGGCCACGGTGCGCTCCAGCCCCTGGTTCACGTCGGAGAGGTGGTGGTAGAGGAAGTAGCTCTCCAGGGCCGCCGCCCCGGCGTTGAGCACCAGGGTCAGAAGGGCCAGGGCCGTGTCCGAGACGGCCGGCCCCTCCTCGTCCAGCAGCCCGAGAAACATGCCGCGCACCCGCGACGGCGTGGCCAGGCGGTGGAGCATCAGCCGCCCTCCCCCGCCGCCGACAGGACGGAAAAAGGCCGGCCCGGGCTGGTCCAGGACGAAGGCGAAGGAATGGTCGGCGATCAGGGCCTCGATCTCGGCCTCGGGGGCGAATCCGGCCGCGCCGCCGCGCGACAGGGCCAGGACCATGTCCTGGGTGTCCTCGTCCACCAGCCACACGGCCACGGCCCGAAGGGGCACGAACTCGCCCACGCGGGCGGCCAGTTCGGCCAGGATCGGCTCCGGGCTCTCCAGACGGGAATAGCTGGTGTCGAAATGCCCGAGTCCGGCGGCGGCCTGCAGAGCGAGCAGGGCGGCGTCCTTCTCGCGGCTGAGGCTCTCCACCCGGGCGGCCAGGAAGCGCAAGCGGTCGGCGTCGTCCACCAGGGCCGCCTTCAACCGAGCAGGCTGGACACGATGTCGTCCACCTGCCGCCTGGCCTGGGACAGGGCCACGGCCAGCACGCTCGGGTCCAGGCCCAGGGCGTCCCAGGCCGCCGGGTCCAGGGGCGGGGCCGCCACCGAGCCGTTGAAGCCCAGCCCCACGGCCACGGCCGCCACGTCGGCCACATGGACGATGCAGGCGTCCAGGGACATGCCCTCCCCGCCGTGATGGCCGCCCACGGCCTCGGCCAGCTCCGGCGGCAGCCGCCACAGGGCGAGCAGCTCCCGGCCCACGGCGGCGTGGTCGAAGCCGAAAAGCCGGCGTTCGGCCGCAGCCACGGGCAGCCCCTCCTCCCGGGCCAGGGCCATGACCTTGGCCATGTGCCCGGGCAGGCGGCGCAACAGCACCAGCCGGCCCAGGTCGTGGAGCAGACCGGCCACGAACAGCCGTTCCTGGGACACGCCGCCCACGTGGGCGGCCAGCACCCGGGCCAGCACGCCGCAGCCCACGGCGTGTTCCCAGACCTGGCGCATGGTCAGGCAGCAGGCCGGGATGTCCCGGAAACGGTCGGCCACGGCCACGCCCAGGGCGAGCTGGGCCAGCTCCCCCGCGCCGATGAGCAGCACGCCCCGGGCCAGGGAGTCGATGGGCCGCGACAGGCCGTAGAAGGGGCTGTTGGCCAGGCGCAGGAGCGTGGCCGCCAGGCCCGGGTCGCTGCCGATGATGCCGGCGATGTGGCCGGCCGAGGCCCCGGGATCGGCGATGGCCTCGCGCAGGCGGAAATAGATGTCCGGAAAGCTGGCCAGGGAGGCGTCGCCGGCGAGGAGGGCCGCGGGATCGGCCGGGGGCTCGGGCAAGGATGCGGAGGCGTCGCCCTGCGCCGGCGGCGGGGGCGGCAGGGGGCAGCGGTCGCCGCGCTCGAACTCCCGCCGACAGAAGCGGTACAGGGCGTCCACGGCCGGATGGCTCCGGTCGGCCAGGGCGAAACGCCGGTCCAGCAGCTCGCGGGCGGCGTCCGCATCGGCCGGGTCCTCACCGCCGTTGTCCGGGACGTCGCCGCCCGCGCCGGCCGCGCCGGGCAAAACGTCGTCCACGTCCGCCGCGCCGACGCCCCAGATGCGCAGCACCCGCAAATGCCCGGGTTCGAGCACCGTGCCGGCGCAAAGCAGCTTGCGCCCGTTTTTGCCGACCACGTCGCCGGCAAGCGCCATGCCGCAACGCAGATCGTCGATATCGACCTTGCCCATGTCTCTCCGTCGTCGAGCAAGCAAGGGAGACACGCACCTGGCCCGACATGCGGCGAGGATACCCGCAAGCCGGACCGCGAGCAAGAACGCGGCACGGGCGAAAGGCGCGCGTCCCGCCTAGGGAACCGGAGTCGTGTCGAGAATGCGCTCCACCACGGTTTCCGGCGTCAGGCCCGAGGCCGCGGCCTCGTAGGAGAGCAGCACCCGGCGGCGCAGCACGTCCAGGGCCAGGGCCTTGACGTCGCCCGGGACCACGTAGTCCCGGCCGTCGAGCATCGCCCTGGCCCGGGAGGCTCGGGCCAGGGCGATGGCCGCCCGGGGCGAGGCCCCGTAGGCCACGGCTCCGGCCAGATCGCCCAGCCCGGCGGCGGCCGGGTCGCGGCTGGCCCCGACCACGGCCACGATGTAGGCGAGCAGCCGCTCGTCCAGGCGCACCCGGCCAGCCAGGGCGCACAGTTCGAGCACGGCCGGGGCGTCGAGGACCGGCGGCACGGCCGGGGCCTCGTCGCGGCAGGCCCGGCGCACGATCTCCATCTCCTCCCCGGGCGAGGGATAGCCGAGGACCAGGGTCATGAGGAACCGGTCCACCTGCGCCTCGGGCAAGGGGTAGGTGCCTTCCTGGTCGATGGGGTTCTGGGTGGCCAGCACGAAGAAGGGCTCGGGCAGGGGGAAGGTCTCGCCGCCGATGGTCACGCGCCGCTCGGCCATGGCCTCGAGCAGGGCGGACTGGACCTTGGACGGGGCGCGGTTGACCTCGTCGGCCAGCAGGATGTTGGTGAAGACCGGCCCCTTGCGCACGGCGAAGGTTCCGGCGGCCGGCTGGTAGACCTCGGTGCCGGCGATGTCCGCCGGCAGGAGATCCGGAGTGAACTGCACGCGCCGGAAATCCGCCCGCACGGCCGCGGCGAGCGCCTTGACCGCCAGGGTCTTGGCCAGGCCCGGCACGCCCTCGATGAGGACATGCCCCCGGCACAGCAGGGCGATGAGCAGCCGGTCGGAGAGCTCGGCGCGGCCGACGAGGACCTGCGCCATGGCGGCGCGAAAATCACGGATGCGCCCGGCGGCCTCGGCCAGGCGCGAAGGATCGATGACGGTCATGCGGGTCTCCGGCGCGGATCAGCGCCCGATGGAATTGCGGAAGATCCAGTCGTTGACGAGGAAAAACCCTTCCTTGCCCACCGGGGCGAAACGCACGAGCCGATCCTGGCGCACCTCGCCGGCCTCGGCGAACTGGAACCCCACGTACTTCTTGCGAAGCGGCGGGAAGTCCCGGATGCGCTTGACCTCGAGGCGCAGCCCGAGCTTGAGCTCCGGCATGTTGGCCCGGCCGGTCAGGTGCAGGAAGCCGAGCAGCGGGTACACCTTGTTGCGTTCGGTGAAGTAGTCGTAGGCCGGCGCGTCCTGGTGGATCTCCAGCATGAGCCCGCCGGCGGAAAGGTCCTTGATGCCGCAGTGGCCGGCGCGGTCGGGGATGATGCAAAACGGGGACGGCCACTTCTCCATGGAGCCGAACTGCGTCCAGTCGGCGACGAGCGTGGGCGCGGCCAGTTCGAAGGCGGCGATCTGGTCCGGATTCAGGGACAGGCGCTTGTGGGTGCGCCTCGTGAGCTCGAAGGCGGCCGGCAGGGAGAGCTCCACCAGGGAATAGGCCGGATCGGCCGCTTCCACGGACAGGACGTTGGAGCGGAAATCCAGGTAGGTGGACTTGCGGTTGGGGCCGGTGATGGAAAAGTAGCCGTGGACCTCCTGGTCGGCGCGGGCGTCGTTGAGGCGGTTGCCGCGCGGGGACTGCACGACCATGGCGTCCTCCTGCAGGGCGCGCAGGTGGCAGGGGTTGATGGCCGTGTCGTTGGGGTCGTCGAAGAGGCGGAAATAGAGGATGCTCTTCTGCTTGAGGGCCTCGTCCAGGACCGTGCGCTCCTCCACGCGCAGGCCCCGGGTGGGGGCGGCCTTTTTCTGCTGGATGGTCTTGGCCGCGTCCAGGGTGCGGCGCAGCCAGAACATGGCCCCGATCTTGTTGGCCAGGGACTGGGGCGGCTCGCCGCTGACCCGGAAACGGGCCTCGGGATAGCGGCGGGCGCTCGGGTTGTCGAACTGCCCCACCAGACGGCTGAAAAGCTCCAGCACGCCGATGTCCTCGGGCAGGCCCACGGGCGAGGCGGCCTGGGCGGCGTCGAAGAAGTCGCGCAGGGCCAAAGCCTTGGGGATGTCGCCCACGACCAGCACCCCGTAGCGGTCGATGGGCTTGGCCTGGCCGGCGGCGGTGAACAGGTTGCGGAAAAGCGTGGCCACGAAGGGCGTCTTGTAGCGCGTCTCGATGAGGCGGGCGGTGAACTCGAATACGGACTTGGACACCAGGGGCAACAGCGCCACCGAACCCAGGGAACGGACGTACCAATGGAAAACGGCCGGCTCCTCCAGGGACTTGGCGAACATGGCCCCGTCGAATTTGAGCACGTAGTCGTAAGTGTTGAGCTCGATGCAGTACTCGTTCTCCCTGGCGTCGGCCACCCGGCGCACGATCCAGTCGCCCCGCTGCTTCTCGGGCGTCCAGCGCCAGCAGGAATGGAAAAGCTCGCCGCTGACGTAGTCGAAAAAGCGGCGGCGGTGGAAGCCGTTGCGCAGCACCCCGTGGATGGCCGACTCCAGACCCGCCTGATCGTTTTCGCAGGCCACCAGGCCCTTGTTGACGAGCCATACCGGCAGGGCGGCCTCGCGGGCCAGGGCGTGGCGCAGCACGGTGGGGTCGGTTTCGCCGTTTGGCACCTGGCGCAGCAGGTTCTCGGAAACGTGGCGCAGCAGGCTCGCGGCCGCCTGGACCAGGGCCGGCCTTTCGGCGGTTTCCGAGGCGAGCGGCGCGAGCCGGCCGAAATGCAGGTCGAGACTCGTGCGCACCAAGGGAGCCAGGACATCTTTCATGACCAAACGACCCGTCCTGAAAGAGAAGGTGGGTAGGAACGGCTCCGCGATAGCATATTGCCTCTTTTTCGCAAGGCCCGTTGGGACAGGCCACGGACTCTACGGAACCATTGTGGCGACCGCGTCACGGGGGACCCAGCCGGCGAGGCCGTCCGGCCCGACGGCCAGCAGACGACCGGCTCGCCCTGGGCCGAGGGCGACGAGGGCCCCCGGGGCGAAGCGGCCCACGGCCTCGGCCCCGGCTTCCGGAGCGCTGGCCGCCTCCACGGCCGCCAGGGTCAGGCCCCGGGGCCAGACCAGGGGGGCCAGGGAGGCATACCCCGCCGCCAGCCACAGGCAAAGGACGAAGCCGCCGGCCCAGGCGGCCGGCCGGCGCGGCAAGGGCCGGGAGCGCCGCCGCCCCAGGGCCAGCCAGAAGACGGCGTTGGCGGCCAGGGCCGCGTCCCACCACCAGCGCGCCGGCAGCCAGCCCAGGGGCGTCCAGGAACCGGAGAAAAGCGCCTCCGCGTCC
>JAEWCY010000239.1 GCA_023390395.1 Pseudomonadota bacterium
GGGCGACGCAGGCCGCAAAGCCGGCCAGCACCGCCCGGCCCATTTCCGAGACCACGAGCGCCAGCGGCGAAGCGCCGCATTTTAAGAGGTTTTCAAAAGCAAAATTCCATTAAACCTCGCCCCGAAGGGGCGACGGCCTGAGGGCGGAATTTTTCCTGCCGAGCCTGCCGCGTCAGCGGCGGCAGCGGCAGGGAAAATTCCGCCCCCATCTTCGGTCCGCCAACGCCCACCGCCCCGGTGACCGCAGCCCGCCCTGCCGACCACGCCGGTCGGGGGGCCTGGGGGGAGTGACTCCCCCCAGTGGGTCCAGGGCAAGCCCTGGCGGGGTTCGGGGCAGCGCCCCGATGGGTCCAGGGCAGCGCCCTGGCCGCCGGAGGCATACGGGCGTGCTCGACGACTTACTGTTCGTCGTCGAGTTGCCGGGCTTCGGCGTCGGTGACGGGTTCCCAAGCCGATGGAAACAAGAGCATGATGGCCGCGAAAAAGACCAATGCCGCTGCGATGAGCGCATCTTTCATGGCTGCCTCCCCCTGACTTTTCCCGGCCCCCCCCGGACCGGGCTCCCTGGTTCCCTGTTTTTCGTTCTAGGCTTTTTTACCGCGCCGGCAAGGGAAATCATCCGACCGGGGCCGGCATTGTTTGCAGTGCCGGTCGCCTTGGGCTACATAATGGCCGAACCCATTCGGGAAACGACTTGAAGGAGCGCCAGCATGGCCCTTTTCGGAAGCGATAAGGACAAGAAATCCAAGGACGAGAAGAAGGCGGCCCAGCACAAGCCCAAGCGGCTCATCCCCGAGGACAACATCGAGGAATTGACCAAGTTTTTCGAGCCGATGCAGGAGCCGGTTACGCTCGTGGTCTTTACCGACCCCAAGCGCAACGCGCCCTACAATACGTTCATGGAATCCCTGTGTCGGGAACTGGCGGAAATAACGCCGAAAATCACGACGCGTTTCGAGACGCTGGAGGGCGACGCGGCCAAGCTGCATGGCGTGGATTTTTCGCCCACGCTGCTGCTTGCGCCGGACCGGTACAAGATACGGTATCTGGGCGCGCCGCTCGGCGAGGAGGCGCGCACGCTGATCGAGACGATCATGCGGCTGTCCGTGGGCAAGAGCGGATTGGGGCAAATCTCGCGCCAGCTCCTCGGGGAGTTGGAGGAGAAGCGCGACGTGAAGGTGTTCGTGAGCCCGTCGTGCCCGTACTGTCCCGGCCAGGTGTCCCATGCCTTCCACTGCGCCATCGAGCGGCCGGACCTCGTTTCCGCCGCCTGCGTGGACATATCGCAGCACACGGAGCTGGCGGCCAAGTTCCAGGTCGGCTCGGTGCCGCACACCTTCGTCAACGACGATTTTTCCATGCTCGGGCTCGTGCCCGAGGAGCGGTTCGTGGTGGAACTCGTGACGCTCAAGAGCGCCGAGGAACTCATGGGCCGGCAGCGCGAGGCCGGCCTGGACATGGGCGGCGGGCTCGAGGTCAAGGAGGTGGACGTGGTGGTGGCCGGAGCCGGCCCGGCCGGGCTCACGGCGGCCATGTACGCGGTGCGAAGCGGCCTTTCGGCCGTGGTGCTGGAGAAAAACGTCATCGGCGGCCAGGTGGCGCTGACCCCGGTGGTGGAGAACTATCCGGGCTTTTCCAACGTGCCGGGCAAGCAGCTCATGGAGATGATCGCGGCCCAGGCGCGCGGCTACGCCGAGGTGCACGAGGGCGAGGGCATCGAGGAGGTCAAGGTCGGCAAGCACGTGGAGGTGTACACGGACAAGTCGGTGTACGTGGCCCGAGCGCTCATCCTGGCCACGGGAGCGGCCTGGAAGAAGATCGGCGTGCCGGGCGAGGACCGGTATTTCGGCTTCGGCGTCAGCTACTGCTCCACCTGCGACGGCTATCTCTACCGCGAGAAGAAGGCGGTGGTGATCGGCGGCGGCAACACGGCGTTGACCGACGCCTTGCACCTCAAGAACCTGGGCGTGGACGTGACGGTCATCCACCGCCGGGCGGAATTCCGGGCCGAGAAGCATCTGGTGGACGCGGTGGCCAAGGAGGGCGTGGCGACGATCCTCGACGCCGTGGTCACGGAAATCGTGGGCGAGGACAACAAGGTCACGGGCGTGACGGTGCGAAACGTGGCCGACGGGACCGAGCGGCTGGTGGAGACGGACGCGGTGTTCGTGGCCATCGGGCTGACCCCCAACACGGAGATCGCCGAGGAACTGGGGCTTGCCCTGGACGCCGACGGCTTCATCAAGACGGACCGGGCCAAGCGCACGTCCATCCCGCGCATCTACGCCGCCGGCGACGTGACGGGCGGGGCGCGCCAGATCGTCACGGCCGTGGGCGACGGCTCGACGGCGGCGCTGTCGGCCTTCGAGGACCTGGCCCATCCTTACTGGAAGAAGGAGAAGACGACCTGACGGGCCGTCCGGCATCCCTTTTCAGGCTTACAGCGTGGCGTAGAATTCCGGCGGGGACAGTTCCGTGGACTCGAACCAGCCGCGCTCGGACAGGTGGCGGCGGATGTCCTGGCACAGCTCGCACTTGTTGACGTAGCCCCGGGGGTTGGCCGTGAACTCCTCGAGGTTGGCGGCGTAGTCGTACATGCCGCGTATGCCGGATTCGGCCAGGGTGGACAGGATGGGATAGAGTTCCGGGTCCAAGGGGCCGCCCAGGTCCGTGGCCCGGATGGCCAGGCCCGAACACAGGCCCGGGGTGTAGTCGCCGTAGAGGTCCATGTGAAAATGGCTGGCGTCGGTGAGTTCGCCCCGACAGTCGGCCGACGCGCCGGCCAGCACCTCGGCCACGGGACGACGGCCCAGGGCCGGACCGAACAGGTCGAAGGCCCGGCCGCCCAGGTGAATCCAGGTCCGCTTGAGGATCTGCACCGGATAGTCCGGCCCGAAGCGTTGCAGGTACTCGCCGAAGGGATGGATCGTCTCCGGGTCGAAGGCCCGCAGGTCTTCGAGGAAATGCTCCTGCCAGGGAAAGACGTCGACGCCCGCCAGGCCGGCCGCCTCGATGACGCCGAGCGTCTTTTTGAGCGGGATGAAGCCGTTGTGCATGGGGCTTACGGACACGAGCAGCCGGGAAAGGCCCATGCCGCGCAGCTCGGCCAGCAGTTCCGCGGCCTCGTCCAGGTCCTCGAACCACGAGCCGCTCGTCTCCACGTATTCCAGGGGCATGCCCGTCTCGGCCGCCGCCGCCAACACCCCGGCCAGCGACAGCGGGTCGAGCAGCGGCTCGCCGCCGCCCACGTGCATGGACGTCGCGCCCAGGGACAGGGCCTTGGCGAAAAGCTCCGTGGCCGTGGCCTGGTCGATGTACTGCGCCTCCCGGGAGGGACCGCCCCGGTACAGGCAATGCGGACAGGCGCTCTGGCACTGGTAGGTGGCGACAAGCCCGCCCGAGCGCAGGCGCGTGACGGCGAGGGTCATGGGCCTCAGGCTCCGGCCGCGTCCGTCAGGGCGGCCAGCACGGCCGCGGCGTGCCCGGCGGCCTTGGCCACCTTGGGCCAGGCCTGGCGCACCATGCCCTGGGGGTCGATGAGGAAGGTGGAGCGCACCGCGCCCATGCACTCCTTGCCGCACATCTTTTTCATGCGCCAGACCCCGTAGGCGTTGTGGGCCGCAAGCTCCGGATCGGAGAGCAGCAGGACGGCCAGCGCGTGCTTGTCGATGAATTTCGCGTGGGTGGCCGGCTTGTCGCGGCTGACCCCGACCACGGCCGCGCCCAGGGCTTCGAACCGGGGCAGCAGGTCCGTGAACTCCAGGGCCTCGGTGGTGCAGCCGCTGGTGAGGTCTTTCGGGTAGAAATAGAGCACCAGCCAGCGGCCGGCGAAATCGGCCAGGGAATGGAGCGCGCCGGCCGCGTCGGGCAGGCGGAAGTCCGGGGCGGGCCGCCCGGGCGCGGGCCAGGTCTCGTCGCTCATGGCTGCTCCATCCTGGCGGGCGGCAGGTCCGTCGCGGCCAGTTTCTTGTGGATCGAATCGATGTCTTCCACGGGATAGCGTTGCCGCAAATAAAAATAGCGGTCCACCACCTTGAGCACATAATCCCGGGTTTCGTCAAAGGGGGGCACGCCGCCGGCCTTGGCCACGGCCCCGGGGCCGGCGTTGTAGGCGGCCAGGGCCATGACCTCGGTCTGGAACTTGTCCAGCATGGACTTGAGATAACGCGTGCCGGCGGCGATGTTGAGCTCCGCGTCGAAGGGCTCGGTCAGGCCCAAAAGCTTCTGTGTGTCGGGCATGATCTGCATGATTCCCTGGGCGCCCTTGGGCGAGACGGCGCAGGGGTTGAAGCGGGATTCCTGCTCGATGAGCGCGTAGACCAGGCGCGGGTCCAGGCCGTTCTTGCGGCTGTGGATGTTGACCAGGCGCAGGAGCTTCTTGTCCTCGATGAGCGCCGGGTAGCGGCAGGCGACGGGATTCGCCCCACCCAGGCGGCGGCCGGCCTGGCGCAGGGAAGCGTCGCGCTTGGCCGCGGCCACGGGATCGGGCAGGCTGATCCCATGGATTTCCGTGGCCGGCATGGGCGCGGTGGCCATCTTCGGACCGGCGGCGAAAACCGGCCCGGCAAGCAGAAGAAACAGGGCGGCCAGGGAGGCCGACGTCGCGACACGCATCAGGCAACGCTCCTTGGCGACATGCCTCTTGCCCCTACCCCCTTCGCCAGGGATTGACAAGAAAGGGGGCTCAACGGACTTGACGTCGCCAGCGGTCGATGGTGTCGCCGATGAAGCCCGTGTCGTTACACGGCGCGGACCAGACCGCGGAAAATTTGGCCGTATCGCTGCGCGGGCGCTCGTTTTCCTCCAGGTCGCGCAGGCGGATGCGCATGGGCACCGGCACGCCCTCGCCCACCACCACCGCCTCCTGGGTGCGCAGGGCCGGCAGGGCGGCCAGCAGGCCGGCGGCGTTTTCCGGCATGGCCCGGCGCACGAAAAGCTGATCCTGCTCGTTGCTCATGCGCAGCGACACCAGGGTGTTGACCTGGGACAGCACGGTTTCCGAGATTTCCGAAGGCCGCTGGGTGACCAGGCCCAGGGACACGCCGTACTTGCGCCCCTCCTTGGCGATGCGCGACAGGGCCCGGCGCGTGGGGCCGAAGGCCGCGGCAGTGTCGCGCGGCACGTAGCGGTGGGCCTCCTCGCACACGAGCAGCACCGGCACGCCCCGGCCCCGCTCGGCCCACAGGGCGAAATCGAAGATGAGCCGGCACAGCACCGACACCACCACATCCACGATCTCCGCCGGCACGCCGGCCAGGTTGAAGATGGTCAGCGGCCGGCCGTCGGCCGGCAGGCGCAGGTAGCGCGAGAGCACCGCGCCCATGTTGTCCTCGATGGTGAGCTGGCCGAACATGAAGGCGAAGCGCCGGTCGCGGCGCAGGGCGTCCAGGCGCGCCGTCAGGCGCAGGTAGGGCACGGAGCTCTCGGGCTTGTCCAGGCGGCCCATGCCGATCTTGAGCAGCTCCGTCACCCGGGCCAGGCGGTAGGGCGTGGGCGTGTCGATGGTCAGCCCGGCCTCGTCGCCGCCGGCACCGCGCCAGTACTCGGCCTTGGCCGCCAGCACGCATTCCTTGAGGATGTTCGCCTCCACCTCGCGGTACGGCTGCTCGCCGCTGCAAAAGACCTGCACCATCTCCTCGAAGTCGAGCAGCCAATAGGGCAAGGCAAGGTTGTCGGGCGTGACCGACTCGGCCATGTCGCCAAAGGCCGAGGCGTACTCGTCGTGGGGGTCGAGCAGCACGATGTGGCCGCTCGGATGGGCGGAGAGCACCGAACGCAGCAGCACCGCCACGGTGCAGGACTTGCCCGAGCCCGTGGTGCCGAGCACGGCGAAATGCTTGCCCAGGAAATCGTCCACCACCATGAAGGCCGGCACCTCGGCGTCCTGATGCAGGCTGCCGATACGCACGCTCGACTTGGCGGGCTTGGCGTAGATGCGGGCCAGGTCCTGGGAGGCGGCCAGACGCGCCGGGCCGCCGAGACAGGGGCTCACCGACACGCCGCGCGTGAAGGAAAAGTCGTCCGTCTCCGGCCCCAAGCTCTCGCCGAGCAGGGCCAGCCTGGCCAGCCGCAGGCCGCCCTCCCCGGCCGCCGGCGACGGCATCTCCAGCGCCTGCACCAGGCCGAACACCATGGAACGCTCCGAAGGCAGCACCACCATCTCGCCCAGGCGCACCCCGCCGGCCACGGCGGCGTCGAGCACCAGCGTCACCTCCGCGCCCTCGACCGAGGAAATGGAGCCTATGTACTTGCGTTGCATAAGGAAGAATGCCTCCGGCGGCCGGGGGGGATAATCCCCCCCGGACCCCCTTGATGGGGGTTGGGCGCGGGGCGCGCCCAACCCCAACAATGGCTTCCAGGAAAAAATGTCTTCCTGCCTTTCACATGCGGCGCTTCGCCGCTGGCGCCCGTGGTCGCGGCATTTCGGGCAACGTGCTGGCCGGCTTTGCGGCCTGCGGGTTGCCCGAAATGCCG
>JAEWCY010000275.1 GCA_023390395.1 Pseudomonadota bacterium
CCCCGGCCCCCCTCACCTTCCCCAAAAACTTTTAAAGGGGGATAACCAAAAATCTCTTCCACTTCGCCCGAAGGGCGACGGGCCTGCGGGGCCGGGATTTGTCCGGCCCCGCCGCCGCACTCCCGCCCATGACCACGCCTCCACCCGCTTCCCATCCTCCGCCTCCCCCATCGAGGGGGACCGGGGGGCATCATGCCCCCCGGCCGCCGGAGGCCTCTTCCTCTTCCCGTCTCCGGTCCCGCCTCCCCCGCTCCCCTACCCCAGCGTCACGACGCCGTAGTGCTTCTTGCCCTTGCGCAGGATGAGCAGGTCGCCGCCGAGGAAGTCGGCAGCGGCGAGCGCCCGGTCCTCGACGGTGACGCGGACGTTGTTGATGGAGACGGCGCCGGCCTTGATGTCCTTGCGGGCCTGGGAATTGGAGGGGCAAAGGCCCATGTCGGCCAGGAGCTTGGGCAGGGGCGGCACGTCGGCCAGAGCGGAAAAGGACAGGCCCGGGGCGGCTTCCAGGGCGGCCTTGAGGGTCTTGGGATCGACTTCCGCCAGGTCGCCGCCGCCGAAGAGCGCGCCGGTGACGGCCTCGACCTTGGCCAGTTCCGCCTCGCCGTGGATCATGGCCGTGGTTTCGCGGGCCAGGCGCTTCTGGGCGGCGCGCAGGTGCGGCTCGGCGGCGGTCTGCGCGGCCAGGGCCTCGATTTCTTCCCGGGGCAGGAAGGTGAAGTAGCGCAGGTAGTCGACCACGTCGCGGTCGTCGGCGTTGATCCAGTACTGGTAGAAGGCGTAGGGCGAGGTGAGTTCGGGGTTGAGGTAGACGGCCCCTTTCTCGCTCTTGCCGAATTTCGCGCCCGTGGCCGTGGTGATCAGCGGAAAGGTCAGGGCGAAGGCCTGATTGCCGGTCTTGCGGCGGATGAGCTCCAGGCCGGCGGTGATGTTGCCGAACTGGTCGCCGCCGCCGATCTGCAGGGTGCAGCCGAGCGCCCGGTTGAGGTGCTCGAAGTCCAGGGACTGGAGGATCATGTAGCTGAACTCGGTGTAGGAGATGCCGGTCTCTTCGCGGCCGATGCGCGATTTCACCGAGTCCTTGGCCATCATGTAGTTGATGGTGAAGTGCTTGCCCGTGTCGCGCAGGAAATCGATGACGGAAAGGGGGCGGGTCCAGTCGAGGTTGTTGACGGGCATGACGTCGCCGTCCACGCCGAGGCGGGCGAAGAAGGCCATGGCCTGGGACTTGATCTTCTCAGCCGAGGCGGCCACGAGGCCGGCGGTCTTGAGCTGGCGCTCCTTGTCCTTGCCGCTGGGGTCGCCGATGAGGCCGGTGGCCCCGCCGAGCAGGAAGAGCGGCTTGTGCCCGGCCTTGGCGAAGCGGGCCAGGGCCAGAAGCGGCACGAGGTTGCCGATGTGCAGGCTGTCGGCCGTGGGGTCGAAGCCGCAGTAGAGCACGCGGCCGGGCGTGTCGAGGTGTTCGCGCAGCCCTGCCTCGTCGGAGGCCTGGTGCACGAGGCCGCGCCAGGAGAGTTCGTCGTAGATGTTCAAGGCGAATCCTTTGCAAACGGGGCGGTTGGCGGATGGACGACGGAATCAGATGTCCTTGCCGGGCACGGGCGGCGGCGCGGCGGAGGGCGCGGCCTTGCCGGTCTTGGGACCGCGCAGGCTGGGCTTGATGCCGCTTATGCGCTCGATGCGCGTCAGGGTGTCCGGGGCGCTGTCGTAGACGTCCACGAGCACGTTCAGGGTGAACTGCCCGTTTTTGATGTCCGTCTCGATGCGGCTGTCGAAGCCGTTCTTCTGGAGATTGCCCTTGAGCGTTTCGGCGTCCTGGTTCTTGCTGAAGGTGGCCACCAGATAGGTCTCGTGGGGGCGCTGCCAGTCGTAGACCGTCTCGTCGGCGCAGCCGGCCAGGCACAGGACGGCGGCGGCCAGGGCGAAGGCAAGCAGGCGTCGCATGGCGGGTCTCCTCGTCTTTGGTTGCGGGAATGCGTTCAAGCGGCCGTCCTCGCGCGCGTCTCGCGGCGCTACTGCTTCGCGCCCAAGCGGCGCTGCTTGTCGTTGTATTCGATGACTTCGGTGCGGCCGTTCTGCTTTTCCGTGACCAGGAGCAGCTTGTCGCCGTCCACGTTGATGTTGACCAGGCGCGAGCACTTGTTGATGCCGGGCGTGACGGCGAAGGTCTTGTCCGCGCCGACGGCCACCAGGTCGTAGGTGATGGGGCATTCGGCGTTGCCGACGCCGTGGCGCAGGAGCAGTGCGTCGAAGCCGTCGGCGGGCTCGCCCACGCTCATGTAGGACTGGGCGGTGAGCGCCGCGCCGGCGGCCTGGTGGATGGGCCGGCCATTGAGGGTGATGGTGGAGGAGCCGCCGTCGCGGATGACCTCCAGGGGCCCGGCCACGGTCATGTAGATGGCCATGCGTTCGGGCGCGGCCCAGGCCACGGCGGCGACGAGGCAGAGGCAGACGGCGGCGACGAGGGTCGCGGCGCGGCGCATGTTCATGGCGATTCCTCCGTTTGCCGGCGGCTGTCGTCAGGATGCCGCCAGGCAGCGATAGTTACGACCTTGCCCGTGGCCGCGTCAACATCGAGCAGGGCTCCTTCCAGCCGCGGCGGCGTGCGGGACACGACGAACCGGGCCGGCAGCCCGGTCAGGTAGCGGGCCACCACCTCCTCGGGGTCCATGCCGAGGGCGGAGTCGGCCGGGCCGGTCATGCCGCAGTCGGTCAAAAGCGCCGTGCCGCGCGGCAAAAGCTGGGCGTCGGCGGTCTGGACGTGGGTGTGGGTGCCGAGCACGGCGCTCACCCGGCCGTCCAGGTAATAGGCCAGGGCCTTTTTCTCGGACGTGGCCTCGGCGTGGAAATCGACCAGGCGCAGGCGCACGTCGGCAGGCAGCTCGGCCAGGATGGCGTCGGCGGCCCGGAAGGGGCAGTCCGCGGGGTCCATGAAGACCCGGCCGAGAAGGTTTATGACCGCATAGGGCGGTTTGTCGGCCGGGCGGTAGACCCGCCAGCCGCGCCCGGGCGCGCCCGGGGGATAGTTGGCCGGGCGCAGCATGCGCTCCTCGGCCTCGAGAAAGGGCATAACGTCCTTGTGGCGAAAAACGTGGTTGCCGCCGGTCAAGACGTCGATGCCGGCGTCCAGGAGCTGCCGGGCCGCCTTGGCGTTGATGCCGATGCCGCCCGAGGCGTTCTCGCCGTTGGCCACGACCAGGTCGCAGCCCCAGTCCCGGCGGACCTGGCGCAGGCGTTCGAACACCACGGTCCGGCCCGGCCGGCCCACGATGTCGCCGAGAAAAAGTATCCGCATGACGCGCCCTTTCGCCTTGATCAGCCTCGGCCGTCCGGGTCCAGGACCCGGGCCGCAAGCAGCAGGTCCCCGGCCGGTCCGCCCCCCTGTCCCGGCTCTCCCGCGCCCGGGACCACGATGACGTCGCCCGTGGCCGTGGCGGCCGGCACGGTCACGGCGGCGATCCCCGGGCCGAAGGCCCGGCCGGTCCCCCGGCAGGCCGTGCAAGGCGCGCGGTCCAGGCCCTGGCCGGCGCAGGCCGGGCAGAGGCGGGACAGCGTCACCGGACCGAACGGTTCGGGAATGGTCCCCCGCCCGCCGCAGACCCAGCAGGCGGCCAGGCGCGCGCCGGCCCCCCGGCACGACGGACAGGCCCCGGCCGGCGCGTTGCCGAGATGCAGCCGGCCGCCCTCCCGGGCCAGGAAATCCGGTATGTCGAGGGTCCAACGGACATCGGCTCCGCGCCTGGGCCGAAGGGCCGGCGCGGCCACGAACAAACCGTCGTTCCTTCCCGGCGCGGCGGGCGCGGCGGGCGTGTCGCGGCATCCGCCGCGCACCGCCGGTGCGACCACGCCCCGCGACCGGTCGTAGGCGGCCCGGCGCAGGGGATCGGCCAGCAGGGCGAAGGCCTGACCCAGGGCCAGGAAGCGCTCCACGGCCCGGGGATCGTCCGGGTGGACGTCGGGATGGCAGGCCAGGGCTCTCGTCCGGTAGGCCCGCCGGATGGCCGCCTCGTCGGCGTCCTCGGCGACGCCGAGCAGCGCGTAGGGATCGTCCGTCACCATGGCCCAGCCCGAAGCCGGGGGACGCGCGCCCCCCGGCCCTTGCGACGAGAGGTTGCTACTTGGCGAAGCCCACGGCGCGCTTCTCGCGGATGACCGTGACGCGGATCTGGCCGGGATAGGTCAGGTTGTCCTCGATGCGCTTGGCGATGTCCTTGCAGAGCAGAAACGTCTTGTCGTCGTCCACGTTCTCGGAATCGACCACCACGCGGATCTCGCGGCCGGCCTGGATGGCGTAGGCCTTGGCCACGCCGTTGAAGTCCAGGGCCAGGTTCTCGAGTTCCTCCAGGCGCTTGACGTAGCTTTCCAAGAGCTCCTTGCGCGCGCCGGGCCGGGCGCCGGACAGGCTGTCCGCGGCCTGGACCAGGGTCGCCAGCACGGACTTGGGCGGCACGTCCTCGTGGTGGGCCTGGATGGCGTGGAGGATGTCGCCGGGCTCGCCGAACTTCTTGGCCAGGTCCGCGCCGATGACGGCGTGGGGGCCTTCGATCTCGTGGTCCACGGCCTTGCCGATGTCGTGGAGCAGGCCGGCCCGCTTGGCCCGCTTGACGTCGAGGCCCAGTTCGGCGGCCATGATGCCGGCGAGCGTGGCCACTTCGAGGGAATGCTGGAGCACGTTTTGCGAGTAGCTGGTGCGGTACTGGAGCTGGCCGAGCAGGCGCACGAGCTCGGGATGGATGCCGTGGACGCCGCAGTCGAAGGTGGCCTGCTCGCCGATCTCGCGGACCTTGACGTCGAGCTCCTGCTCGCACTTTTTGACGATGTCCTCGATGCGGGCGGGGTGGATGCGGCCGTCGGTGATGAGGCGCTCCAGGGCCATCTTGGCGATCTGCCGCTTGAGCGGGGAAAAGGCCGAGAGGATGACGGTCTCGGGCGTGTCGTCGATGATGAGGTCCACGCCGGTGGCCGCTTCCAGGGCGCGGATGTTGCGGCCTTCGCGGCCGATGATGCGGCCCTTCATCTCCTCGGAAGGCAGGGTCACGGCGGTGACGGTCTGCTCGGCCACGAAGTCGCCGGCGTAGCGCTGGATGGCCAGGGCCAGGATCTTCTTGCCGTTCTTGTCGGCCGTCTCCTTGGCCTCCATCTCGATCTGGCGGATCATGCGGGCGGCGTCGTGGCGGGTCTTGGACTCGATCTCGGTCATGAGGCGCTTTTTGGCCTCTTCCATGGTCAGGCCGGAAATCTCCTGCAGGCGCTTGTCGTGCTCCTCGGCCAGACGCGAGAGTTCCTCGCCCTTCTCGTCGAGCTCCCGCTCCTTGCCGGTGAGGCGCTTCTCCACGGTCAGGAGTTCGGATTCCTTCTGGACGATCTGCTCCTGCTTCTCCTCCAGGCGCTCGCGGCGGCGCAGCACCTGCTCCTCCTTCTCCTCCACGGCCGAGACCTTGTCGCGGTACTCCTTCTCCTGATCCTGCTTCTGGCGGAAGAGGTCGTCCTGGGCGGCCAGCACGACTTCCTTCTTGTGGGCCGAGGCTTCCTTGCGGGCCTCGTCGAGGATGCGGTCGGCCAGGGTCTTGGCTTCGTTGAGGGTCTTCTGGGAAATCCACTTGTCGAGGAAGTAGCCGGCGGGCACGCCGAGTCCGACGCCGAAGATGCCCATGAATA
Organism: Pseudomonadota bacterium; assembly: GCA_023390395.1. GTDB lineage: Bacteria > Desulfobacterota > Desulfovibrionia > Desulfovibrionales > Desulfovibrionaceae > Solidesulfovibrio. The sequence goes on from JAEWCY010000275.1 coordinate 5,656, forward strand.
TGGTCGAGAATTCCATTGGTTCTCCCGAAGCGGGGAGAGGAAAGGGCACGCATGAAAAGAGTCAGGATTCCGGGGCAATCCTGGTTGCGGGCCTTGCGCGGCCGCATGGGGGATGGCGCGATTCCAGGCCTGCTTAGCCCGCCGGCCGCCGCTTCGGGCCGGCATCGGCGTGCATCCTGGTTTATGTAAAAGCCCCGGAGCGCCGTGTCGTCAATTCTTTTGAACCTTGGCAACCAAGGTGGACGCCCCTGTTTGACCTTCAGGCCACCCGGACAACGCCGGGCACGCACACCGGCCACGCGTCGCGGCATCCTATTTTTGAGTATCGGCTCAAAAATAAATTAACAATCACGCACACTCCAGGGAACTTTCCAACAGCCGCCCCGCGGCGACCATCAAT
>JAEWCY010000222.1 GCA_023390395.1 Pseudomonadota bacterium
GGGCGGTGCTGGCCGGCTTTGCGGCCTGCGTCGCCCGGCCCATTTCCCCGACCACAACGACCGCCGCCCCGCCGCCCACCGTTCCCTCCCACGTTCCCACCCGCACCCGTCGGGGAGGTCCAGGAGGGGGTCACCCCCTCCTGGACGCCGGAGGCATCTTCGTCTTTGTCTTCCTCTATCCCGTCATCCTCGTCTCCTCATCCCTTGGCCTTCGGCCGGCAGGCTCCCTGGCAGCAGCCGTCGGCGAGGAATTCGCTGTAGGCGAACAGGATGCGTCGTTCCCGGTCGAGGGCGTCCTCGGCGAGGGCCGGGGCTGGAGCTTTGAGGGCCATGGCTTCCGGCCAGGTGGGGACGCCGCGCATGCCCCGGCCGATTTCCCGGCCCGTGGCTGCTTCCAGCAGGATGGCGTCGTGGGTGTCCGTGACGAGCACCAGCGGCACGCCGCCACACTGGTACAGGCGGGCGGCGGCCAGGGATTCGCGGATGTAGGAGCCGGGCTCGCCCGAGCAGAAGATGACGAAAAGGAGCGGCCGCCCGTCGGCGTCCGTGGCGCACAGGTCGATCATGCGGGTGTACTGCGTTCCTTCCACGGGAAAGCAGACGCCGACCTTGGCCGCCAGGCGCTCCTTGGGGTAGCCTTTTTCCTCCACCAGCATCCGGGCCAGGGCCTGGCGGAACTCCTCGTAGGAGGTCTCGGCGATTTCCTCGCCCGTCAGGTAGTCGCGGATGACGTTGCCGAGGGATTCCTCATGCATGGTCGACTCCTTGGGTCGCGTCCGGCGTGAACAGGCCGGGCCGCGCCCGGGCGATTCGCCGCAGCGCGGCGGTCAGAAGGACGAAGGCGAGGAGGGCGGCGGCGCACAGCGGCCCCCGGCGGCTGTCGTCGGGCGTGATGCGCACCTGCCGCGAGGGGACGGTCACCTCGATGACCGTGGCCTCGCCCGGGGCGTCGTCCGCCACCCGGGCCGCCTCGAAGCGGTAGTGTGCGGCTTCTTCGCGCGCCATCCAGGGCAGGGCGATGCGCTGGCCCGTGACGCCGGCGGGCGTGATCACGATCAGGTTGGGCGAGACTTTGATGGGCAGCCGCGTCTGGCCGGTGAGGGCGACGATGCGGTTGCTCATGTACTCGGCGATGGAGAAGTCGCCGTAGAAGTTGGGATTGGCCGTCAGGTGCGGCATGAGTTCGCGGTTGCGGGCGTGGAAGGTGAGCAGGGTGGGGACGAGGAGCGCGACGCAGGCGGCCAGCCGGAGCCTACCGGTCCTGTCCGCCGGCCAGGGGCCGACGCGGTCGGCGACGAAGAAGGCGACGAAATGGAAGGCCACGAACAGGAACCGGAACGGGTAGATTTCCGAGGAGGCCAGCCGCAGCCAGACCGAGAGTTCCCGCCACACGGTTCCCCAGCCGAGGACGAGGAAGACCAGGGCGGCGACGAGGCAGGCTCCGTCCGCGACGGCGTCGCCGGGCCGGGGCCGCCGGCGACGGAGCAGGGCGAGGAGGTAGCCGCCGGCCAGGAGGGCCGCCAGCGCCACGAAGGCCGGCCCCACCAGGAGCGAGCCGTCGTAGAAGGCTACGCTGTGGTGGCTGTAGGTTTCGGGGAACTGGAACATGGGGAACACGTCGTCGGTGAGCAGCCCCCACAGGTCGGCAAGCGAGGCGTAGCCGCCGCCCGGGACGCGCTCCCAGCCGCCGTAGACCTTGGTCGTGGCGTAGGCCTTGGGCGCGACGAGCACGGCCGTGGCCAGGAAGAAGTAGGGCATGCGCCACAGGAAGGCGGCGCGCCGGCGGATGGCCGCGTCGACCAGGACGTAGACCCCGGCGGCCAGGAAAAGCCACACGAACAGGTGCAGCGCCCCTTGGTAGAAGATCAGGGCGGCGAGCAGGCTGGCCCCGGCCCATTCCAGGGGGCGGAAGTCCCGCGCGGCCAGAAGCGCCACGATGCCGGGCACGAGGCACAGGCTGATCTGCGGCGAGTAGCCGATGGCCAAGTGCTGCACGAGCCAGGGGTTGCACAGGAAAAGGAGCAGCAGCAGGACCGATTGCCAGGCGTCGAAGCCGCGCCGCAGCGCCAGCAGGCGCACGCCCCAGGCGGCGGCCAACAGGTGCAGGCCGAAAAAGGCCTTCATGAAGGCCACAAGCGGCAGGGCGAAGGCCAGGGGCAGAAGCGGCGAGAAGCTGAGGACCTCGGGATTGGACCAGTAGGACAGGTTTTGCAGGGTGGAGAACCAGGTGGTGGTCTCCGGGATGGCCAGAAACGACAGGGGCATCTGGCCGAAGCTGCGCAGGGAGTCGTACAGGAAGGCGAAGTAGTAGAGGTCCTTGCACCAGTCCAGGATGCCGACGCGATTCGAGAACAGGAACTCCCCGTAAAAAAGCGCGATGACGCCAAGCGCCACGGCCCAGTACGCGGCCGCGCCGCGCCGGAAGGGGCGGCCGCGGCCGGGGGGCGGCGTGGATGGCGTGGAATCTTGGCGCGTCATGGTTGTCTGGTTGTTCGGGGCGCTTCGGGGCGATTTGGGGTTCCAGAAGGGCTCGTTCGACCAGGGGATAGCGGCAACGGCCGGGCATGGGCAAGGTTTTTTGAAAGAAAAGCGGCGCCTTTCCTGCCGGTCGCGGTTTTCGGCCGTCTCGACGAAGCTCGATTTATTGGATAGATAGGGCCATTCTTCATCGGCGGGGGGGCGCATGGAAGACGGCAGACTGAGCGACAGGCTGGCCAGCCTCAAAGAACATCTGCAACTGGAAAACCCGCTCCTGGTCGAGGCGGTGGGCAGCTTCGGCAAGCTCGACAAGGTCTGTCGGGGCATCGGGCTTCTGGGCAACGACCAGTCCACGATTTCCCAGATCGCCTGGTGGCCGCTCATTTCCGTGCTGGGGCCGTTTTCCGCCGGCAAGTCCACCTTCATCAACTATTATCTCGGCACGCCGGTGCAGCAGACCGGCTCCCACGCCGTGGACGACAAGTTCACGGTCATCTGCTACAACGCCGCCGGCGAATCGCGGGTGCTGCCCGGCACGGCCCTCAACGCCGACCTGCGCTTTCCCTTCTACAAGATGAGCGAGGAGCTGGAGAAGGTCGAGCCCGGCGAGGGCGGCCGCATCGACTCCTACATCCGCCTCAAGACCAGCCCCAGCGACAAGCTGCGCGGGCTCATCCTCATCGACTCCCCGGGCTTCGACGCCGACGCCCAGCGCACCTCCACGCTGCGCATCACCAACTACATCATGGACCTCTCCGACCTGGTGCTGGTCCTTTTCGACGCCCGCCGCCCCGAGCCCGGGGCCATGCGCGACACGCTGACCCATCTGGTCGCCGCGACCATCAACCGCCGCGACTCCAACAAGTTCGTCTACATCCTCAACCAGATGGACATCGCCGCCCGGGAGGACAATCCCGAGGAGGTGGTGGGGGCCTGGCAGCGCGCCCTGGCCCAGCAGGGGCTCACGGCCGGCAAGTTCTACCGCATCTATTCGCCCTCGGCCGCCCTGCCCATCGCCGACGAGTCCCTGCGCCAGCGCTTCGAGGCCAAGCGCGACGCGGACATGGCCGCCATCCACAACCGCATGAACCAGGTGCGCGTGGAGCGGGCCTACCGCATCGTCGGCGAGCTGGAAAAGCTGGCCCGCGAAGTGGAGGACGTGCGCGTGCCCGAGGTGCGGGGCATGCTGGCCCGCTGGCGCAGGGGCACGGCGCGCCGCGACGCCGTGCTTTTCGGTCTGGTGGCCCTGGTGCTGGCGGCGGCCTACGTGCTGACCGGCCATCCCTTCACCAACGGGCTGGCCCCGGCCTGGATGGAGTGGGTGTTCGCCGAGTCCTGGCGGGCGATCCCCTTCCTGGTCCTGTGCCTGGGCGGCGGGCTGTGGCTGCATTTCCTGGCCCGCAAGTGGTCGGCCAACGCCGTGGCCCGGGTGGTGGAGAAGGCCTATGCCCACGGTCCGGTGCGCGAGGGGCTCTTGCGCGCCCTGGCGAAGAACACCGCGCCCTGGCGTTCGATCTTCTGCTCCGAGCCGGCCGGTTGGGGGCACAAGTACCGGAAGATCCTGTCGTCGGTCATTTCCGACAGCGAGAAGTTCATCCAGTCGCTCAACGACCGCTACGCCCATCCGTCCGGGGTGTGGCAGCAGCAGCCGGCCGGGCCCACGCCCGAGGCCGCGCCGGAACCGGCCTGCAAGTAGGCGTTTCCCCGATTTCCCACGCGGGTCCACACCCGACCCGGACCCGCGCCATCCCATCCTTTCCAATCCCAACAGGAAAAGCGCTCCATGAATCCCGCCTGCAAGGACATCACCTCGTTTCTCGTCATGGACATCCTGGAACGCGCCCAGGCCATCGAGGCCGCCGGAAAGCGCGTCATCCACCTGGAGATCGGCGAGCCGGACTTCGATATTCCGGACTGCGTCAAGGAAGCGGCGAAAAAGGCCGTGGCCGAGGGCCGCACCCACTACACCCACAGCCTGGGCGTCCTCGAGCTGCGCGAGGCCATCTGCCGGCTGTTCGCCGACGAGTACGGCGTGACGGTGAGCCCCGAGCGCATCCTGGTCACGGGCGGCACCTCGCCGGCCATGCTGCTGACGTTCGGCGTGCTGGCCCGTCCGGGCGGGCACATCCTGCTCACCGACCCGGCCTACGCCTGCTACCCCAACTTCCTGCGCTTCACGGGGCTGACCCCCCGCTACGTGCCCGTGGCCGAGGAGGACGGCTTCCAGTTCACGCCGGGCGCCATCATGGAGGCCGTGGACGGGCTGACCGCCGGCATCCTGCTCAACTCCCCGGCCAACCCCACCGGAACGCTCACGCCGGATGAGACCTACGAGGCGGCCTGCGCCTCGGGCGTGCCGGTCATCTCCGACGAGATCTACCACGGGCTGACCTACGGCGGCCGGGCGCGCAGCGCCCTGGAATTCTCCGAGGACGCGCTGGTCTTAAACGGCTTTTCCAAGCGCTTCGCCATGACCGGGCTGCGCCTGGGCTACCTGGTCGCGCCGAAGTCCATGATGGGGATCTTGCAGAAGCTGCAGCAGAACCTGTTCATCTGCGCCTCGTCCGTGGCCCAGTGGGCGGGCGTGGCGGCGCTGTCCAAGGAGGGGCTGGAGGCGGCCGAGGCCATGCGGCGCACCTACGACGCCCGGCGCAAGGTGTTGCTCGCCGGGCTCGAGAAGCTGGGGCTTGCGCCGCGCACCGAGCCCACGGGCGCGTTCTACGTGTTCGTGCGCGCCGACCACCTCAACCCGGATTCCCTGGCGCTGGCCTACGACATCCTGGAAAAGGCCCAGGTGGGCGTCACCCCGGGCATCGACTTCGGCCCCGGCGGCGAGGGCCACCTGCGCTTTTCCTACGCCAATTCCCTGGAGAACATCGAGGAAGGCCTGGACCGCCTGGGCCGCTACATCGCGACCCATTGCGGCTGACCGGCGGCGGCTCCGTTTCCGGCGCGGCTACATCCTGTCCAGGGGAACGTTGGCGTAGACTTCGTCGAAGTCGTCGTCGAGCTGGTCCAGGTAGTCGGCCGGGTCGAATTCCCGGCCGCAGCCGTGGCAGGTGAGCATGATGCGCAGGCACGAGCGTTCGTAGGTCAGCTGCCGGCCGCAGCCCGGGCAGGCGACCCTGGTTTCGGTCGGTTTGAACTGGATGCGGGAAAAGGCCATGGGAGCTCCTTAAACCATGTTCGCGCCGCTTAAGATCATCACCAGGCGCTTGTACACATCGGGGTCGAAGGCTTCGAACATTTCGTCGCGCATGAGGCGCAGGGCCTGGAAGGGCGGCATGGCGTCGGCGTAGGCCCGCTTGGTGGTCAGGGCGTCGTACACGTCGGCCACGGTCAGGGCCCGTACGTAGGGCGGGATGAGCTCGCCCGAAAGCCCGCCCGGATAGCCGCTGCCGTCCATGCGCTCGTGGTGCATGAGGATGCAGTGGCAGGCCGTCTGGGAAAGCTGCGCTTCCTGGCACAGGGCCATGCCCATGGCCGGGTGGGTGTTGATGACCAGCCGTTCCTCGGGGGTCAGCGGCCCGGGCTTGGACAGGATCTCGCCTGGGATGCGCGTCTTGCCGATGTCGTGCAAAAGCGCCCCGATGCCGGCCTGCACCTGCGTGTATTCGTCGGCCTTCATGTTTTGCAGGATGGCCGTGGTGTAAACGAACGCGTGCACGTTGTGGGTGTGCACGGAGTAGTCGTGGGAGGCCAGGGCGGCGATGCGCTTGAGGGATTCGTCCATGGCCAGGAACTTGAGGCTTTTTTCGACGATGGCGGCGACGCGGGCGTACTGCTTCTTGCCGATGCCCTTGGGCAGGCGCGTTTCGAACACCTCGCGCACCACGGCGTCGGCGGCGTTGTAGAGCACTTTGCAGCGTTCCTGCACGGGGATGGCCGCGTCGCCCAGGATGTCGGGCAGGTGCTTCTCGACGTAGCGGTTGAAATCCGGCCGCTCCTCGCCCCGGATGTAGACCTCGTCCACGCCGGCGTCGTGGAGCTTCTGCCTGTGGCGCTGGGTGAACTGCTCGTTTTCCGAGGCGTAGAGCACGAAGTTGCCGGCCTGGCGGATGTAGACCCGGAACCGGCCCAGGGTCTTGGGAAAGATCATCAGGGGGGAAACCGCGAAAAACATTTCTTCGCGCATGTTCGCCGTCGCCTTTTGCAGCATGGTCTCGCCTCCGCGCGCCGTGGGTCCGGTCCTGACCTCGATGCGTACGTATTCGGCAGGATTGGAAAAAACTTCAGGCGGTCGGAGCCGTGTCGGCAGGGCCTCGGCCTTCGTCCGGCGGCGGCGATTTCTTGACCAGGACCGGGCGGCCGTCGTGCAGCCGCTCGGCTTCCAGGTAGAAATCGAAGGCGTCCAGGGAAAGGCACAGATCGAAATCTTCCTCGGGCACGATGGCCGTGTCGCCGAAGAAGATGGCGGCGGTGGGGGCCGTGCGCAAAAATTTCGGGATGGCCTCGAAGGCGTTGGGCACGCCCTGGAGCAGGTTGGCCAGGTAGGTGGCGCACAGCTTGTCCTCGGGGGCGTGGGACACGCCGGCCTTGCCCATGGCCACGATGGACACGGTCTCCGGCGCGGCCGCCAGCAGAGCCCGGGCCGTGGCCGCCACGTTGGTGAAGGCGCAGGTCAGCACCCGCTCGGCCGAGGCCATGGCCGCGTAGAGCCCCCGCGTGCCGGCCGAGGTGGCGTGGACCAGGGTTTTCCCCGAAACGTCGGCCGCCTTGATCTCGCTTGGCGAGTTGCCGAAGTCGAAGCCCGGGAGCTTCAGGCAGTGCCGTTCGCCGGCGAGCAGGTACTCGGGATGCGCCGCCTTGAGCGCATGGGCCTCTTCCACCGTATCCACAGGCAAAATGCGGGCCGCGCCTCCGGCGAAGGCGTAGCAGGCCACGGAACAGGCGCGGAAGACGTCGATGACCACGGCCGTACCCGTGGCCTCCTCCGCGCCGCTTAAAAGCTCCAACATCTTGATGCGCACGACAAGTCCTCCCGGGCCAAGCCATAACAGCGCGGGAGCGCTTTGAAAAGCGGTCCGCCCGGGGCGCGCCTTGCCAGGAGACGGCCGAGGCCGTATGAAAAGCCAAGGCGTCCGATCGCCGGGAGACGCGCGCATGAACACCACCGACAACGCCTCGCCGCCCCTCTTGCCGGTCGTTCCGGAGTACAAGTCCTGGGTCAAAAACGTCCAGGAAGGGGTGGCCGCGGACAACGCCAAGGCCGACGCCGCCTTTGCCGGCCAGCGTGGCCCCCTGTCTTCCACGGACGTCCCTTCCCGCCCGGCGACGCCCGAATCGGACCGGGGCGTCCTCGCCGACGAAAAGGCTTGACCCGTTCTCCCGCACCGACAGGCGAAAGCATTTTCAGGAGGCTTCATGGCCCAGTGCGACTGGCGCGAAAGGCGCCGGCATGTCATGTCCCAGGCCCGGCGGATCGTGGTCAAGGTCGGCAGCGCCGTCCTGGCCGCCGAGGCCGGCGTGGACGCCGCCGTGGTGGCCGGGCTGGCCGAACAGATCGCCGGCCTCGTCGCCGACGGGCGCAAGGTGCTGCTCGTTTCGAGCGGCGCGGTGGCCGCCGGCCGCGAGGTGCTCGGCGACCGCTACGACCGCACGCTCCTGCCTCACCGCCAGGCCGCCTCGGCCATCGGCCAGAGCCGGCTCATGCACGCCTACGACCAGGAATTCGCCCGCCACGGCCGCATCGCCGCCCAGGTGCTCCTCACCCGCGACGACCTGGACAACCGCGAGCGCTACCTCAACCTGCGCAACACCTTCGCCACGCTGTTCGACCTCGAGGCCGTGCCCGTGGTCAACGAGAACGATTCCGTGGCCGTTTCCGAGCTCGTCTACGGCGACAACGACTGCCTGGGCGGCCTGCTCGTCGGGGCCATCGGGGCGGAACTCTTCGTCAACCTGACCTCGGCCAGGGGGGTGTTCGCCGAAAACCCGGACGAGCATCCCGGGGCCGCGCCCATGGAGGTCATCGAGGACATCGCCGGCCTCGACCTCGACGCCATGTGCGGGGCCAAGACCACGCTTGGCACGGGAGGCATGCACTCCAAGCTCCTGGCCGCCCGGCGCGTGGCCCAGCTCGGCGTGCCCACGCTGATCCTGGCCGGCCGCGAGCCCGGGGCGCTCACCCGGGCCCTTTCCGGCGAGAACGTCGGCACCTTCGTGCCGGCCGGGTGCAAGCCCATTCCCCGGCGCAAGTTCTGGCTGGCCTACCACCACGAGCCGCAAGGCACCCTGGTGGTGGACGACGGCGCGGTGCGGGCCCTTCGCGAAAAGGGCAAGAGCCTGCTGCCGGCCGGCATCGTGGACGTGGCCGGCGATTTTTCCGTGGGCTCCATGGTGCGGGTGGCGTCCTGCGCCGGCGAGAGCGTGGGCGTGGGGCTTTCCAACTACGCCGCCGCCGACCTGCGCAAGATCATGGGGCTTAAAAGCTCGCGCATCGCCCAGGTGCTCGGCGAGGCCGCCTACGCCGAAGCCGTGCACCGTGACAACCTGCTCCTCGACGCGGCGATTTAGAAGACCGGGAGGGGCGTCGCCCCTCCCGGGCCCTCCCCACCGGGGGGTATGATTCCCCCCGGGCCCCCCGAAGGGGGTGACGGGGGAGGGGGCCGCAAACCGCGCCAGGGGTGAGAAGGAGGCCGGGATGGAAGCGGAAGCCAAGTGTCGGGGCTGGGACGTGTTCGAGGCGGACGGGATTTGCCGGGTGTGCGGCAAGAAGGCCGTTTTCGCGCCCATACGGCCCGGCCACAGCCTGCGCGAGACGCGCTGCTCGTCGTGCAAGGCCAGCCGGCGCACCCGCGACCTGGCCCGGGTGCTGGCGCGGCTGGCCGCCGGCCCGGGCTGCGAGACGCTCCCCCGGGCTCTGCCCGCCATGGAGGGCTGGCGGGTGTTCGAGGCCCAGGCCGCCGGGCCGCTCCACGACGTGCTGCGCTGCCTGCCGCGCTACGCCTGCTCGGAATACGTGCCGGAGCTGGCCGCGCCGGGCTCGTGCACCCAGGCCGGGCTTCGCTGCGAGGACCTGGAGCGGCTGAGCTTTCCCGACGCCTCCTTCGACCTGGTGGTCACCCAGGACATCTTCGAGCACGTGGCCGATCCCTGGCGGGCCTTCGACGAGATCTGGCGGGTGCTGGCCCCGGGCGGGCGGCACGTGTTCACCGTGCCCGTGCACGAGGGCCATCCGACCACGCCGCGCGTGCGTTTCCTGGAGGGCGCGCGCGTGGACCTCCTGCCGCCGGTGCACCACGGCGATCCCGTGCGCCAGGGCGGCTCGCTTGTGGTCACGGACTACGGCGACGACCTGTCGCGGCTATTAAGCGCCCGGGGCCAGCCGACCCACGTGGCCTCCCACGTGGCCTTCTACAAGCCCACCGAGATGCCGGGCATCATCGACGGCGACGTCCACGCCCTGTACGAGGCCGCCTGGAAGGCCGGCGAAAAGGCGAGCTTTCTGCGGTATAATTCGGTGGTGTTCGTGACGGACAAGCCGGCCTGACCGGCCGTCAGAAAAGGCTCAGCCCCATTTCCCCGGTCTCGGCGCACTCCGCGGCGTGGGCGGCGAGAAACGCCTCCTCCCAGCGGAAGACGTGGCCCACGACGTTGCCGAGGATCTTCGGCCAGACGTCCGGGAAGCGCTCGGCCGTCTTTTGGAACTTCTCCTTGGTCAGCACCAGGCACTCCGTGTCCGCCACGGCGTGCACGGAAAAAAGCGCCTTGGCCGGGGCGAGCAGCCCCAGCCCCCCGAAGAACTGCCCCGGGCCGCGACGCGGCAGGTTCACGGCGCAATCCCCGATCCGCCGGTCCATGGCCACCTCGCCGGAGAGCACGTAGAAGCAGCGGTCGAGCGCCTCGCCCTGCTCGCACAGCGCCTCGCCGGCGTCGAAGGTCTCCCGGCCCGACAGGTAGGCCAGCACCTTGACCACGTCCAGAGGAACGCCGCTGAACACGGGCAGCTCCCGCAGGATGTCCAGGCACTCGTTGAAGCCGCAGCTCTTAAGCCCTTGGGGCTGATCCGTGGACAAGCTCATAGAGCATCCCCTTTCTCTCGATGAGTTCGGCGTAAGAGCCGGTCTCGACGATGCGCCCGGCCTTCATGACCGCCACCTTGTCGAAATTCTTGATGGTGTCCAGGCGGTGCACCACGGAAATGACCGTGGAGCGGCCCTTCCACTTGTTTTCCAGCAGGTTCTGGATGCGCGTCTGGGAGGCGTTGTCCAGGGCCGACGTGGCCTCGTCCAGGATGAGGAGGGGCGGCTCCTTGAGGAACGCCCGGGCGATGGCCACCTTCTGCTGCTGCCCGCCCGAAAGCCGGTCGCCGTTGGTGCCCACCTGGAAGTCCAGGCCGATCTCCAGGATGCGCTCCAGCATGTCCTCCTCGATGAGCAGGCTCACGATGGTCTTCTGGATCTGGTCCAGGACCTTGGGGCTTGTGGTCTTGACCCGGCCGAAGAGGATGTTGTCCATGACCGTCATGGGATACAGGTAGTCCTCGCGCCGGAAGAAGGTCACCGCGCCCGGCATGTCCGTGGCCACCCGGTCCGCGAACATGGCCCGGCCCGAAAGGAGCAGCCCCTCGAGGATCGGCGAAAGGGTCACGATGGTGTGGATGCCCGGGGTGAAGCGCAGGGCCAGGGTCAAAAGCAGCCGCTCGTCCTCGGCCGAGAGCTTGTGCAGCCGCACCCGGCCCAGGCGGCCGGCCAGGTCGCGGTAGGTCTCGAACTCCTCGGCCATGATGGGCGTCTGTTCGAAGAAGACGGCGTCCGGCGAGGGCACGTCTTTCAATATGTCCACCGTGCGACTGGTCAGTTCCGCGCCGGTCTGCATGAGCAGCATCTTGAGCCCGGCGTCGTGCAGGAAGCCGATGAAGAAGGCGTTGCCCGTGAGCCGGTCCGGCTCGAAGTCGGGCTGGCGCGGCGTGCCGAAGATCAGGTTCTCGGCCACGGAGCTGTAGTAGAGATAGCGGGTGGGGTCGAAGAACTCCACCGATCCGGCCAGGGACTCGCCGTGCCCGGCCAGGTAGGCCTCGCGCACCCGCACCACCTTCTTGACCAGGTGCTCCTTCTTGCCTTCCTTGAAGACCGAGTTGAGGGCGAAGCGCAGCACGTCGGCGAAAAGCCCCACCTGCTGCACCACGGCGATGATCTCGTCCAGGCTCGGCAGCCCCTCCTCGCCGGTCACGCCGTGGGCCTCGCGCCGGGCGTTGATGGAGTAGAGCAGGTTGTCCTTGATGGAGCCCTCGAAGATGAAGGGATGCTGGGACACCACGCCGACGTTGTCCGCGATGTCGGACTTGGGCATGGCGTCGATGGGCAGTCCCGAGAGCTGGGCCGTGCCGGCGGTGTACTTGAGGATCTGGCACAGGCAAAGGGCCAGGGTGGACTTGCCCGAGCCGGAAAAGCCCACCAGGGCCACCTGCTCGCCGGGATTGACGTCCAGGGACACGCCCTTGAGCAGCTGGATGCCGCCCGGCACTTCCAGCACCACGTCCCGGGCCGTGATCGCCCCGTCAAGGGCCACGGGCGGCCGGGGCTCCTCGGGCTCCTCCAAAAACTCCGCGTCGCCCTGGAAATACTCCATGATGCGCTCGTAGCTGACCGAGGCGTCCTGGTAGGTCTGGTAGAAGTCCATGAGCTCCTTCCAAGGGTCGTAGAGCTTCTCGTTGGCCGAGAGGAAGGCCACCAGCGCGCCGAGGTCGAAGCGGCCGTTGATGGCCAGGTAGCCGCCCACCAGGAACAGCACGAAGGGCCCGAGGTTCTGGAAGAAGTTGTTGGAGACCTTGATGGCGTACTTGTAGAGGTTCCAGACCACGCGCACCTTGAAGAGCTTGTCGGCCCAGGTCCCGAAGCGCTTGTTCTCCAGGCGGAAGCTGGCGTTGGCGTGGATCTCGTGGATGCCGGAGATGGTTTCGCCGATCATCGTCGAGAGCTTGCGGCCGGTGTCCACGCGCTCCTTGTTGGCGGCGTTGGCCCGGCGCTGCAGGGCCGGGATGACCAGGATGGCGATGGGGTAGAGGGCCATGCTGATGAGCGCCATGAGCGGATTGAGGTAGAAGAGGTAGCCGGCGAAGGCGAGAAGCGTGAGCAGGTTGGTCACGGGCACGGCGACGGCCTGGCCCACGAACTCGCCGGTGTTGGCCACTTCGGCGATGAGCGACGAGACGACCATGCCCGGCGAGGCCTTGCGGAAAAAGGACATGGGGAGGGTCAGGATATGGGCGTAGAGCTTCTTGCGCAGGTCGGTCAGCGACTCCTGGCCGATGTAGTTCTGCAGGGCGTTGATGGCGAGCTTGAGCCCCGAGGCGGCCACCACGCAGGCCAGGTAGTAGCCGCAGTACATGACGAGCAGGTCCAGGCGCTTGAGCCCGATGGCCTGGTTGATGATCTTCTTTTGCATCTCCAGCGGCAGCACGCGCACGGCCACGGTGACGACGATGATGACCAGCAGCACGCCCTGGAGCTTGAGGTTGCTGGTCCACACCCAGGAAAAGAGCGAGCGTTTGTAGAGGACGTCGGGAATGTCGGGGCGTAGCTTCATGCCGAACCGCCTTGTCGGTGGAGTGTGGGGGGCGTCAGGCGTCCTGGGGCGGCGTCTCGCCGGCGTCCCGGCGGCCCCGGGAGGCGATCAGCGACAAGGCGAGGCTGGCCAGGTCGGCGAACTGGGGCTTGGAGATCTGGCCGTCCGCGCCCACGGACTGCCCCCGATGGCGCAGCTCGTCGGTGACCAGGGAGGAGAAAAGCACCACCGGCGTGGCGGCCAGGCGCGGCGTTTCCTTGATCTTTTTCGTCAGGGTGTAGCCGTCCATGAGCGGCATCTCGATGTCGGACACCACGATGTCCGGCGGCGCGGCCCCGGGTTCGCACAGGATGTCGAAGGCCTGCTGGCCGTTGCCGGCCAGGGTCACCTCGAAATTGGCCTCTTCCAGGCGGTCGCGGACCATCTGGCGCATGATGCCCGAATCCTCCACCACCAGGGCCCGCAATCGGCGCTCGGACGGCGGCGGCATGGGCGGGCCGGCCAGTTCGCCGTCGAGTTCCAGGATGATTTTTTCCAGGTCCAGCAGCTGGACGAACCGGTCCTCCAGGCGCACGATTCCGGTGATGCAGTTGCCTGAGAGCCGGGCCAGGGCCGGATGGGGCGGCTCGACGTCGCGCCAGTGCACCCGGTGGATCAGCGTCACGCCGGTGGCCAGAAAGCCGGTGGTGCGCTCGTTGAAGCGGGTGACGAGAATGACTTCGTTTTTGCGCGGCACCCGGGGCAGGTCCAGCCACACGGCCAGGTCGAGCACGGGCAGGACCAGGCCCCGCAGCGGGATGGCGCCCATGAAGCAGGGATGCGGCGCGCCGGGCAGGGGGGCCAGGCCCGGGCTTTCGATGACCTCGAGCACCTTGGCCACGTTGACCCCGAACATGGAGCGCCCGCGCTCGGGCCCTTCGTCGATGAAGAATTCGATGACCTCGAGTTCGTTGGTCCCGGCTTCGAGGAGAATGTCGGCTTGGGGCATGGGCGCTCCCGGCATGGCGCGTTCGGGTGGAGGGGCGAGGCTTTGGCGACGATAAACAAGACCGCGCGCCGTGTAAATCCGATCGGCGCAAACACCTGCCATCCCCGGCGGTTGACAGGCGCGACGGCGGTCCTATAGCGAAAACGAGGGACAGCCCTGGCGCAGGTCGCCAGGCGGCGGTCGCGGACGGCCCTGCCGGCCCGGCCGCAGGGAGGCGGACATGAAACGCGTGGCTTCGTTGCTTGTCGTCGCGGCGCTTTGCGCGGGGCCGGCCCCGGCGCTGGCGGCGTCTTTTTCCTGGAGCACCCCCTGGTCGAGCGGCACGGTTTCCGGCAGCGGCACGGCCTCGGGCTCGACCAGCGGCTCGGTGACGTCCGGCGCGACCAGCGTGGACTGGTCGGCGAGCCTGGATTCCGGCACGAAGACGGTTTCGGGCTCGGCCACGGTCAACGGACAGACCTATTCCGGCAGCCTGGACTGGACCGACTTTTTCAGCTGGCTTTTCGGATAGGGTCGGCCGCCTGCGGCCCGCCCGTCCCGCCTGTCCGGCCTGCGGGAGCCGCCCGGGCCGGGTCTTGACGCATGCTGGAACGCGAACTCGAAATCTACCTCCGGGACGGCAAGGGCGTGCGGCGGGTGTTCACCTACCGGCGCTGGATGTTCTTCTCCCTGGTCGCGGCCCTGACCGTCCTGACGGCCGGGGGGCTTTTCCTGTGGCCTTACGTGGCCGGGCAGGAGGCGCTCCGGGCCAGGCGGTTCGAGGCCGTCGGCCGGCTGGCCGAGCAGAAGGCCGCCGCCCTGGCGCTGCGGGAGCGGGCGCGCCGGCTGGCCGAGGAGGCCGGGCGCATCGAGGCCTTCGACGGCAAGCTGGCGGTCATGGTGGACGCCCCGCGCGAACGCGGCGGCGTGGCCGCCTTTCCCGCCGCCGCCAGGCTCCCGGGCGCGCCCGTGGACGCCGACGCGGGCCGCCGGCTGGTGGATTTCCTGGACGTCCTGGCCGGCCGCATGGCCGTGGAGGAGGTGGCGCAGCAGGATCTGGCGCGCCTGCTTGGCGAGCGCAAGCTCCAGTTTCTGGCCAAGCCGTCCCTGTGGCCGGCCCGGGGCTACATCACCTCGCCTTTCGGTTCCCGGCCCTCGCCCTTCGGCCGGGGCGGCGACTTCCACAACGGCGTGGACATCAAGGTGCCCATGGGCAGCCCGGTCTATGCCGCCGGGGCCGGCCGGGTGACCGAGGCGGACACGATGACGGGCTACGGCCTGCGCATCGTGGTCAGCCACGACTACGGCCTGGAAACGGTCTACGCCCACCTGCAAAAGATCGAGGTGAGGCCCGGCCAGGAGGTCAAGCGCGGCCAGCGCATCGGCCTGTCCGGCAATTCCGGCCGCACCACCGGCTCGCACCTGCACTACGAGGTCCGGGCGGCCGGCGAGCCCGTCAATCCCCGGCAGTACATGCTCGACTAGCCCTGGGCTTCCTCCTCCCGCAGCTCCCGCCATTTCGTTTCCAGTTCCGTCCAGGCCGTATCCGCGTCGCGCCCGGCGGCGACTGCCATGTCGCCAACCGGAAAAAGGCCGTCGAGCTTGAGCCGCGCCCCGGCCAGCTGGCCCACGGCGGCCGGGGTCCGGGCCTGGGCGGCGCCTGCATGCTGGTGGTGCAAGACGGCCACGTTTCCGGCGTAGGCCGCCCGGCGGCCGGAAAGAAACCCCCGCAGGTCCCGGGCCAGGTCGTCGAACTGGCTGGGCGAGAAGCGCAGGTCGAAGGGCGCGTCGCCGGAGAGGGCCTTCCCGCGCAGCAGATGGCAGCAGCCGCACACCGACGGACAGGGCCGGGCCGTGGCCAGAAGGCCCAGGTCCGGCCCTGGGCCGTGGTTGACCAGCGGCCGCACGCCGTGGCCGGCGTCGGGGGGCAGCAGCCGCACGTCGGCGGCTTGGGGCACGGCGGCGGCCCCGGGCGCGGCGCAGACCACCCGCGCCCCGGCCACGTCGGCGTCGGGATCGGCCGCGAGCGCGGCGACGAGCCCGGGCAGCCAGTCCGGCGGCAGGGTCACGTCGTCGTCCACGTAGGCGGCCAGGTCTCCTTCCCGGACCCCGGACACGGCGGCCAGCCAGTTGCGCCCGGCCGGCGCGCCCACGTTGACGGGCAGGCGCAGGGCCTCGAAACGTCCCGGCCGAAAAAGGGCCGCCGCCCGGCGGCAAACGGCCCCGGCGTCGTCCGTGCCGCCGTTGTCGAGGACCACGACCCGGGCCGGGCCCAGCCGGCTTCGGGACAGGCTCGCGAGCGTCTCCTCCAGCAGGCCGGCCCGGTTGAAGGTGTAGAGAAAGACGAAGAGCCGGCCGGGCCGGGCGTCGAGGTCGGCCGGAGGCAGGGGGTGGAGCAAGGCGTGCAGCCGCAGCGAAAGCCCCGGGTGCCAGGGCTCGGCCCGCCACAGGGGCCGCAGCACGGCCAGGGCGTCGCCGGCGTGGCCCAGTTCGGCCAGGCAGTGGGCTTCGGCCAGGGAGCGAAAGCGCGGGAAAAGCTCGCCGTCCACTTGGCCGAGGGCGTCGCGGCAGGCCGCCGGCCCGTCCCAGGCCAGGGCGACCT
>JAEWCY010000062.1 GCA_023390395.1 Pseudomonadota bacterium
GTGCTCATCGCCGACGACAACCCCCTGTTTCGCGAGCTGCTCAAGCGGCACGTGGCCGGGACCTTCGGCTATGAAGTGATGGAGGCGGGTAATGGGGCCGAGGCCGTGGCGCTCGCGCCGCAGGTGCGCCCGGACCTGATCCTGCTCGACCTCATGATGCCGGGCACCGACGGCATCGAGGCCACGCGGCGCATCCGGGAATTGCCCGGGTTTGGCGACGTGCCCATCGTGCTGCTTTCGGCCGAGCCCGACCGCCGCAAATGGGCCGAGGCGCTGGCGGCCGGGGCCAACGATTTCGTGTCCAAGCCCTACCACCCCGGCGAACTGGCGGCCCGGCTGGCGCTGCACCTCAAGCTCTCCCTGCTCGGGCGCGAACTGCGCAACCAAAACGCCCTGCTCACCCGGGAACGCTACCTGGCCGGCTGCGTGCAGCGCCAGCTCCTGCCCAAAAACCTGGATTTTCCGGGCTTCGACGCCGCGGCGGTCTACCAGGCCCAGGAGCAGGTGGGCGGGGATTTCTACGAGGCCTGGGATGACGGCGACGGCGTGTATCTGCTCATGGCCGACATCTCCGGTCACGGGGCCTCGGCGGCCATGCTCATGGCCGTGTGCAAGGGGCTGTTCCTGTCCCTGCGCGCGGCCCGGCTCTCGCCGGCCGGGATCATGGGGCGGCTCAACCGGCTGCTGTGCGAGCTCCTCGACGGCGGCGACCTGGACATGTTCGTGACCATGGTCCTATGCCGCATGGACCGGGCCGCGCCGGTGCTGGAGGCCGTGTCCGCCGGCCACGTGCCGGCTTTCGTGCTGGGCCAGGGAGGGCTCGTGGAGCTCGGGTCCACCGGCCCGGCGCTCGGCATCATTCCGGACTACGAGTGGACCGGGCGGGTGGCCTCGTTTCGCCCCGGGGACACGCTTTTCTTCTACACCGACGGCCTGACCGAGCTGCGCTCGCCCGGGGGGGAGTTCTTCGGCGACGACCGGCTGCGCGCCCTGCTGCGGCCCGACCGGCCGCCCCGAGACCTCATCGGCGAGATCATTGAATCGGCCCTGCCCTTTTGCATGGGCACGCTCCAGGACGACCTGGCCATGCTCGCCCTGCGCCGGCTGTAGGCGGCCGCCTCAGCCGCACAGGCGCTCCAGGGCCGTTTCCCGGTCGGGATAGGTCTCGAAGATGGTCCCGAGCGTCACCACCCGGATGATCTTCTCCACGTGGGGATGCAGGTTGCACACGCCAAGCCGCCCGCCCCGGACGGCGGCGGCCTTGCGCATGGTCACCATGGCGCCGATGGCCTTGCTGTCCAGAAACGTCACCCGGCCGAGGTCGATGAGCAGTTCGCGGGCCTTGGCGCTTTCGTAGCGCAAAAGCACCGCGTCCTTGAACGCCTCGCTCACGGTGTGGTCCACTTCCGGGGTGAGCACCGTCACGATCAGGCATGCGCCTTCAAGGGTCGCCGACAGTTCCATGGGCACCTCGCGGGTTTCGCCCGTAACGCAAGGCGGTGGGCGGCGTGAGCGTCACGGCTCGTCGGGCTCGCGGGCCAAAACCGCCTCGCAGGCCGCGCGCCAGGCCGGCAGCCGGTGGGAAAGGCCCGACGCGGCCAGGTACAATTCGTCCAGGGGATTGATGGCGTAGCCCCGGTGGATGACCACCAGTTCGTGCTCCAGCCGGTTGGCCACGTGCACGGCCAGAAGCGGCGAGAACCCGGCCCGGCGGTCCCGGGCCGGCTCGTGGTGCAGGTAGACCGCGCGCACCACGGCGTCCTCCACGCCCCAAAGCCCGAGCAGGTAGGCCCCGACCTCGGCGTGGGACGCGCCGAAGACGCGCTGCTCCATCTCGAGGATGGTGCCCTGCCCGGCCTGGCAGGCGGCGATGACTTCCCGGTAGGCCTTGGGGAAGTTGGTGGCCATGACCAGCTTGCCGACGTCGTGCAGGAGCCCGGCGATGTAGCAGCATTCCCGGTCGGCGGCCGAGGCATCCTCCTGCCCGGCGATCTCCCGGGCCAGCCGGCCCGTGCCGAAGCTGTGGCCCCACAGCTTCTCCAGGTCGAAGTCCCGGAAGGCCTCCTTGTCGAAGCGGTCGAAGAGCCCGATGCCGAGCACCAGGGCCTTGACGATCTCGAGCCCGAGCAGGTTGACGGCGTGGGCCGGGCTGGCCACGTGGGTGCGCAGGCCGAAGAAAGCCGAATTGACGAGCTTGAGGATGCCGGCGGACATGCCCACGTCCTGGGCGATGAGCCCGGACACCTCGCGCATGGACGGCTCCTCCCGGGACAGGGCGTCGAGCAGCGCCGCGTAGAGCCGGGGCACCGTGGGCAGCCGGTCGAGCTTGGCCACCACGTTTTTGACCCGGTCGTCCAGGAAGACCTCGCGCAACGACAGGCCCCGGGCGATGACGGCCTTGAGCTCGGCCGGCTGGCAGGGCTTGGGCAAAAACTGATGGGCCGGGCGCACGGTCTGCAGGATCATGTCCCGGTCGGAATGCCCGGACAGCACGATGCGGATGGCCCCGGGGTTGGCGAGCTGGGCCTCGCGCAGGAACATGGCCCCGTCCATGCCCGGCATGCGCATGTCGGCCACCACCACGTCGAAGGGCTGCTCGGCGATCATGGCCAGCCCCGAGGGGCCGTCCGTGGCGAAGGCCATCTCCCACTCGCCGCGCATGTCGTGGAACATGCGCCGCAGGGCCGAAAGCACGTTGGGTTCGTCGTCGACGAACAGGATGCGGGTCTTCACGGCGTCGCTCCGGGATGCGCCGACCCCTTGCCGCCGTCGAAGGGCACGCGCACGATGAAGGTGGTCCCCAGGCCCGGTTCGCTCTCGAAGTCGATGGAGCCGCCGTGTTTGACCACGACGATGTTGTGGGTGATGGCCAGCCCCTGGCCGGTGCCCTTGCCCACCTCCTTGGTGGTGAAGAAGGGATCGAAGATCTTGGGGCGGTTCTCTTCGCTGATGCCCGTGCCGGTGTCGGACACGGACAGTTTGAGGAATTCGCCATCGGCCTCGGTGCGGATGGTGATGCGGCCCTTTTCCGCCGTGCCCTTGACCTTCTCGGCCACGGCGTGGGCGGCGTTGATGAGCACGTTGAGGATGACCTGGTTGAAGTCGCCCGGCAGGCACAGGACCGGCGGCAGGCTCCGGTCGAGCTCGAGGACCACGTCGGCCACGTACTTCCATTCGTTTTTCGCCACGGTGACGGTGTTTTCCACGGCGGCGTTGACGTCCACCGCGGTCTTTTCCTCGCCGCCGGGGTGGGAAAACTTCTTCATGGCCGAGACGATGGCCGTGACCCGGGACACGCCCTCCACGGACTGCTCCAGGGCCCGGGGGGCCTCCTCCAGGAGGAAGTCCGCGTCCGCGCCCTTGCGGGCCGCCTCGATGTCGGCCAGGGCCGAGGCGTCCCCGGCGGCCTCGGCCAGCCGCCTGGCCACGGCCTCGACGCCGGACAGGGCCTGGCCCAGGGCCTCGAAGGCCGTGGACAGGAAATGCAGGTTGTCCCCGATGTACTGGGTGGGCGTGTTGATCTCGTGGGCGATGCCCGCGGCCAGCTCGCCCACGGATTCGAGCTTCTGGGCCACGGCCAGCTGGCGTTCCAGGGCCTTGCGTTCGCTCACGTCGAAGACGATCTCGAAAAGGCGCATCTCGCCGCGCCGCATGGCCGAGACCACGGTCTTGACGATGGGCACGATGCGCCCGTCCGGGCGCGACAGCCGCATCTCCTCGTCGACCAGGTTGCGCTCGGCCAGGACGCACTCGGTGAAGGCCCGGCCGTCGGGGTAGCGCCAGCCGATGTCCTGGCAGGCCCGGCCCACGATCTCCTCCCGGGGCCGGGCGCAGAGCTCCTCGGCCACGGGGTTGACGTCCTCGATGACCATGGTCCGGGGATCGATGACGAAGATGCCGGCCTTGATGCCCGAAAGGATGCGGCGCAGCACCTCCTGTTCGTCGCGCAGGGCCCGTTCCACCAGCTTGCTCTCGGTCACGTCCGTGGCCACGCCGACGATGCCCTGCGGCCGGCCCTCGGCGTCGTCGAACCGGGCCCGGTGGAAGACCAGGTGCCGCTCCCGGCCCGAGGCGTCCTCCAGGCTCACCTCGAAGCGCTGCACGCCGCCCTGTTGCAGTATTTCCCGGTCCCTTTCGGCCAGAAGCTCCCCGGTCTCGTCGGAGAAGATGTCTCTGGCCGTGAGCCCCAGAGCGCTCTCCACGGACACGCCGAGCAGGGTCTCGAAGGCCCGGTTGAGAGTCACGTAGTGGCCCTCGGTGTCCTGGACGTAGATGGGGTTGACGGCCGCGTCCATGAGGCTGCGCTGGAAGGAAAGCTGGTTGTGGAGTTCGGTCTCGGCCCGGCGGCGGTCGGTGATGTCCTCGGCCACGGCCAGGACGCATTCGGGCCGGCCGGCCGCGTCGCGCACGGCGGTCAGGGTGACGCGGCACCAGATGACCGTGCCGTCCGGGCGCAGGTAGCGCTTCTCGCGCACCACTGCCGGGCGCCGGCCCGCCAGCAGCTCGCTTCGGGCGTTGTCGCGCGGGCTCCGCTCGTCGGGATGGGTGATGTCCATGAAGGTGCTGCCCACGAGTTCCATGGGCGTGCGCCCCACCATGCGGGCGAAGCGCTCGTTGACCTCCAGGAAGCGGCCGTCCGGAGTCTGGCGGTTGACCCCGACCCCGGCCTGCTCGAACACGGCCCGGAAACGGCGCTCGCTTTCGGTCAGCTCCTGGCAGCGCCGGGCGAGCAGCTCCTCGGCCCGCAGGCGCAACGCCCCCTCCAGGGCCACGGCCAACTGGAATCGGTCCAGGGGCTTGAGCAGGAGCCCGTAGGGCTTGGCGTCGGAAATTTGCAACAACACGTCCTGGTCGCGATGGGCGGTCATGAAGACCACGGGAATGCCGCGCGCGACCAGGGCCTTGCCCAGGGCCACGCCGGCCCCGGCGTCCGGGAGCAGGACGTCGACGAGGGCGATGTCCGGAGCGCGCCGAGCGGCCATGTCCATGGCCGCCGGGGCGTCCGCCGCCGGCCCCAGGCCCTCGTAGCCCATGTGGGCGAGCAGACGTCGCAGGAGATCGGCCGAGGTCAGGTCGTCCTCGGCGATCAGAACGCGTTTGCGTTCCCCTTTGCTCTCCCCTTCGGCCATCGCATTCGCCTGCCCGCGCGTGTCATCGCCAACTTTCCTTACAGTAGGGCAAAATGCCGCCGGCGTTCAAGCATTATTCACGAATGCTTCCGGTCGCCCTTGCCGGCCGCCTGGCCGGCCCGGGCCACCAGGTCGGCCAGGGTGATGGCGTCAAGCGCCTGGTGCATGGCCCGCGAGGCCTCGACCCAGACCTCACGGGTGAGGCAGTCGGCCAGGCGCGGGCAGGGCCGGCCCGGGTCGGCCTCGCACTCGACCAGGGACAGCTCGCCCTCCAGGGTGCGCACGATGTCGCCCACGGAGATCGTCTCCAGGGGCATGGCCAGCTCGTGGCCGCCGCGCGGCCCCCGGCGGCTGCGCACGAACCCGGCCTGCTTGAGTTCGCGCACGAGTTTTTCCAGGTACTTGACGGACACGCCCTGGCGTTCGGCGATGTCCTTGATGCGCACGGGGCCGTTTTGTCCGTGCAGGGCCATGTCCAGGATCATCCGGGTTCCGTAGCGGCTGCGTGTGGTGAGCTTCATGGCCGGTGCCTCCTGACTGGCGGGCGTGCGACGGACTGCCGGCCGCTGGGCTGGCATTCATACAAGGAAGGTAGAAAAATCGGATGCCGCCGTCAACGCGCCAATGGCCGCGGGCTCCCGGCGCGTCGGGGGGCCAATGAAACGCCGCCCCGACGCGGCGTTCGGCCGCCAGGCAGGGAATGAAATTCTTCGTCAATAAAAACAGGCAGCTTGCAATCAAGCGTGACCGCTTGGTCACAATGGGGTCCGGGATTCTTGACAGGGCCGGCCCCTGGGCCTAAAGAAAAACCGACTGAGTACTCAGTCAAATTGTGCCGGACTTCACATGACGCGAAAAGAAGCCATACGCTACGCCGCCACGGTGCTGTTTGCCCACAAGGGGTTCCAGGAGACCACCATGCAGGACATCTGCAAGGTCACCGGAACGGCCGAAGGCACGATCTTCTATCATTTCAAAAGCAAGGAAGGCCTGCTCATGGCCATCCTCGAGCACGCCAAGACCCAGATATTAAGCGAATACGAGGCCGCCTTCACCGGCCGCGACTTCGCCTCGGGTCTGGAGATGATGGAAGAGGCGGTGGCCCACTACTTCCACCTGGCCGGCGTCATGGAACACGAGTTCACCCTGCTCCAGCGCCAGTTCCCCCACCAGCTGGCCGAGGAGAACCCCGAGTGCCGGTCCCACCTGGCCGCCATCTACAGCTGCCTGACCGACATCTTCGAGCGGGTGGTCCGGGCCGGCCAGGCCGACGGGTCCATGGGCGCGTTCCCCCCCCGGGAGACGGCCATGATCCTGTTCGCCATGGTGGACGGCCTGCTGCGCCTCAAGACCTGCAACCTCTACGACGCCGGGGCGCTCTACGACGAGCTGATCGCATCCTGCCGCAGGATGCTGGCTAAACCATGTGACGGGAGTTGCTGATGCTGCTGCGAATCTTTCCCTTCCTCGGCTGGTTCTCGGGCTACGACATGGCCAAGCTGCGCGCCGACGCCATCGCCGGCCTGACCGTGGCCCTGGTGCTCATCCCCCAATCCATGGCCTACGCCCAGCTGGCCGGCATGCCGCCCTACTACGGCCTGTACGCCTCGTTTTTGCCGCCGCTGATCGCCGCCCTGTTCGGCTCCAGCCGCCAGTTGGCCACCGGGCCGGTGGCCGTGGTGTCGCTCATGACCTCGGCCTCCCTGGCCCCCCTGGCCACGGCCGGATCAGAAGGCTACATCGCCTACGCCATCCTGCTGGCCCTGCTCGTGGGCGTCTTCCAGTTCCTCCTGGGCGTGCTGCGCCTGGGGCTCGTGGTCAACTTCCTGTCCCACCCGGTGGTCAACGGCTTCACCAACGCCGGCGCGCTCATCATCGCCTCCTCCCAGCTGTCCAAGATGTTCGGCGTGTCCGTGGACGACGCCGAGCACTACTACGAGACCATCGGCCGCGTCTTCGCCGCGGCCTGGCACCACACCGACTGGACGACCTTCGTCATGGGCGCGGCGGCCTTCGCCATCATGTTCGGGCTTAAAAAGCTCAACCCGCGCATCCCCAACGTACTGGTGGCCGTGGTCGTCACCACCGTGGTCTCCTGGGCCATGGGCTACGAGCACAACGCCGCCGTGAACCTCGCCGCCATCCGCTCGCCCCAGGTGGTCGCCGACGTCGAGGCCTTCAACAAGGCCGCCGCCGCCCTGCCGGCCATCGCCGCCAAGCGCGCCGAGATCACCCCGCGCGAGGACGCGGCCAAGGCCTCGGGCGACCCGGCCGCCATCCTGGACGTGGACCACGAGATCGCCCTGCTCGACCTCGACAAGGAGCGGGCCAAGAAAGAGGCCGCCGCCTACCGGGCAAGGCTTCGCGACTACCTGCTGGCCGGGGTCGCCGGCGCGGACGGCAGCCTGGCCTTCTACGAAAAAGGCGCCGTCCCGGCCGGGGCCAAGACCGACGGCCGCACCTGGATCCTGCGCGTGGGCAACTCGGCGCTGAAAACCGACAAGCTCCCCCTCATCGGCGGCGGCCAGGTGGTGGGCGTGGTGCCCTCGGGCCTGCCGTCCTTCACCGTGCCCGCCCTGGACGTGCGGGCCATGCTCCGCCTGCTCCCCTTCGCCGCCATCATCTCGCTTCTGGGCTTCATGGAAGCCATCTCCATCGCCAAGGCCATGGCCGCCAAGACCGGCCAGCGCCTGGACCCCAACCAGGAGCTCATCGGCCAGGGCCTGGCCAACATCCTGGGCGCGGTGGGCAAGAGCTACCCGGCCTCGGGCTCGTTCTCCCGTTCCGCCGTCAACCTGCAGGCCGGCGCGGCGACCGGATTCTCCTCGGTCTTCACCAGCGCCACGGTGGTCGTGGCCCTGTTCTTCTTCACCCCGCTGCTCTACCACCTGCCCCAAAGCGTGCTGGCCGCGGTCATCATGATGGCGGTCATCGGGCTACTCAACGCCACGGGCTTCATCCACGCCTGGAAGGCCCAGTGGTACGACGGGGCCATCTCCATCATCACCTTCGTGGCCACCCTGGCCTTCGCCCCGCACCTGGACAAGGGCATCATGATCGGCGTGACGCTCTCGCTTCTGGTCTTCCTCTACAAGAGCATGCGCCCGCGCGTGGCTTCGCTGTCGCTGACCGAAGACAGCGCCTACCGCGACGCATCGGTCTTCAAGCTGGCCGAGTGCCCCTACGTGGCCGTGGTGCGCTTCGACGGCACGCTCTTTTTCGCCAACGCCAGCTTCCTGGAAGACCAGATCACCGAGCGCATGCAATCCGGCAAGTCGCTCAAGCACGTCATCCTGGCCGCCGACGGCATCAACGACATGGACGCCTCGGGCGAGGAAGCCCTGTCCCTGCTCGTGGACCGCGTGCGCAGCGCCGGCCTTGACATCTCCCTTTGCGGCGTGAAGGAATCCGTCATGGACGTCATGAAGCGGACCCACCTTCTCGAACACATCGGCGAGGACCACCTCTACCCCGATCTCGGCCAGGCCCTTTGCGCCGTGCACCAGGACTCCTGGCATGCCCCGGGGGAAAGCTGCCCCCTGACCAGCGTCTGTCGCCTGCCCGGCGCGTAAGCACGATCACAAGGAGCGATCCATGTCCGTCATCTCCCTTTTCAGCGGCGCTTTCTGCAAGGATGCCTCCGTCGTCGCGGCCCTGGAATCCACCACCGGCCTGCCCGTGGTCCGCGACGCCGACCTGACCGCCCTGGCCGGCAAGCTCTCGGGCCTCGGCGAGGACAAGATCGGGAAGGCCTTCACGGCCAAGACCTCGGTCTTCAACAAGTTCACCCACGAAAAACAGCGCGCCGTGGCCTGGCTGCGCCTGGCCCTGGCCACGAAGCTGGCCGAGCAGGACGGCCTGCTCGTGTCCGGCTTCTGCGCCCTGCTGCCCCCGCGCGAGATCGCCCACGTGCTGCGGGTGTGCCTCATCGCCGACGCCGCCTTCCGCCGGGCCGTGGCCGCCGGCGAGGCCGGCCTGTCCGACCGCGACGGCCAGCGGGCCCTGGAGCGCGCCGACGAGGACTGCGCCATGTGGTCGGCCCTGGTCGCCGACGTCAAGGACCCCTGGGCGCCGGCCCTCTACGACATGGTCGTGCCCATGGACAAGACCGGCGTGGACGAGGCCGCCGTGCTCGTGGCCAAGCACCTGGCCGACCCGGCCGTGCGCGTCACCGACGCCTCCCGGGCCTGCGCCCGCGACTTCCTCCTGGCCGCCCGGGTGGAGACCGTGGTCACGGGCAAGGGCCACGACGTGGGCGTGACCGCCAAGGACGGCGTGGTCATCCTCACCATCAACAAGAAGGTGCTGCTCCTCGACCGCCTGGAAAACGAGCTGCGCGCCATCGTCGGCAAGCTCGAGGGCGTTTCGGACGTGGTCACCAAGGTCGGCAAGGGCTACTACCAGACCGACATCTACCGCCGGGCCGACTTCGAGATGCCGACCAAGGTCCTGCTGGTGGACGACGAGCGCGAATTCGTGCAGACGCTCTCGGAGCGCCTGTCCATGCGCGAGGTCGGCTCCCACGCCGTGTTCGACGGCGAGTCCGCCCTGCGCATGATGGCCGACGACGAGCCCGAGGTCATGGTGCTCGACCTCAAGATGCCGGGCATCGACGGCCTGGAGGTCTTAAAGCGCACCAAGGCCGAACGGCCGGGCGTCGAAGTCATCATCCTCACCGGCCACGGCTCCGAGGCCGACCGCGAGGAGTGCATGCGCCTGGGGGCCTTCGCCTACCTGCAAAAGCCCGTGGACATCGAGCTTTTGAGCGACACCCTCAAGCGGGCCAACGAGAAGGTCCAGGCCGGGAAGGCCGGGGCCTGACAGGAGGCCGGCCGCCGGGAGCGCGCTTCCGGCGGCCGCCGCCACCGCCGCGAGGACAGCCGCCATGGGGATCTTGCATCGCCTGCGCCCGGAATTCTGGAACGGCGCCGCCGACGGCGGGCCGTACCGCAGCCTGTTCAACTACAGGCGCGTCTGGCGGCTGTCCGTGCTGCTCCTGGCCGCCGTGACGCTGACCCCGCTTTGCATCATGACGGTCATCGACTTCAACGTCACCAAGCAGGCCGTCACCCAGGAAAACCTCCACCGCACCACCATCACCACCTCCAACACCCGGCGCACCCTGTCCTACTTCCTCGACGAGCGCCTGGCCGCCCTCAATTTCGCCGCCCGCACCGAGGCCTCGCGCGACCTCGCCTCCCAGGAGCGCCTGGCCGCGGTGCTCGCCGACCTCAAGGCCGCCTTCGGCGGCTTCATGGACCTCGGCCTCATCGACGCCTCGGGCCGCCAGATCGCCTACGTCGGCCCCTACGACCTCCTCGGCATCGACTATTCCACCCAGGAATGGTTCACCAAAACCATGGCCTCGGGCTCCTACATCAGCGACGTGTTCCTGGGCTTTCGCAACGTGCCCCACATGATCATCGCCGTGCGCGCCGAGACCCCGGCTGGGGCCGCCTTCGTGCTGCGCGCCTCGGTGGACACCCAGCGCATCAACGACATCCTGGCCGGCATCGACCTCTCGGGCGGCGGCGACGCCTTCCTCACCAACCGCGACGGCGTGCTCCAGACCGTGTCGCGCTCCCACGGCTCGGTCTTCGAGCGCCTGAACATCCCCGTGCCCGAGAACCCCGACCGCACCGAGGTCCACGAGATCCCCGACGACGGCGGGCTCATCATCGGCTACGCCTCCATCGAGCGCACGCCGCTGGTGCTCATGGTGGTCAAGCGGCAGGCCGAGCTCATGCGGCCCTGGTACGCCATGCGCCTCAACCTCGTCGGCTTCCTCGGCGCGAGCATCCTGGTCATCCTCGTGGTCATCCTCGGCGTGGCCACCTACATGGTGGAAAAGATCTTCCACGCCGACCAGACCCGGGCCAAGACCATGCACCAGATGGAGCACACCAACCGCATGGCCTCCATCGGCCGCCTGGCCGCCGGCGTGGCCCACGAGATCAACAACCCCCTGGCCATCATCAACGAGAAGGCCGGGCTCATGCAGGACCTCATCCGCTTTTCCAAGGAGCCGCCCCCGCCCGAGCGCGTGTCGGGCCTGGTGGATTCCATCCTGGCCTCGGTGGAGCGGGCCGGCACCATCACCAAGCGCCTGCTTTCCTTCGCCAGGCACCTGGAAGTGCACATCGAGGCCGTGAACCTGCGCAAGGTGGCCGAGGAGATCCTGAGCTTTCTGACCAAGGAGGCGGAGTACCGCCGCATTTCCGTGGAAGTGGCGGCCGACCCGGCCGTGCCGGACATCGAGTCCGACCGGGGCAAGCTCCAGCAGATCCTGCTCAACCTGGTCAACAACGCCTTCCAGGCCATGGACGATGGCGGCAGCCTGCGCCTGCGCGTGTTCATGCCCGACCCGGGCAGCGTGGCCGTGTCCGTGGCCGACAACGGCTGCGGCATCCCGGCCGCGGACATCAAACGCATTTTCGAGCCGTTTTTTTCCACCAAAAAAAAGAAGGGGGGCACGGGACTGGGCCTGTCCATCACCTACGGGCTGGTCCAGGAGCTCGGCGGCACGCTGGCCGTGGACAGCGAGCTCGGCCACGGCTCCACCTTCACCGTGACCTTCCCCCTGGCCAAAGGAGACGACGGTGCGCCTGCTGCTCGTGGATGACGAAGCGGAACTCGTCTCGGCCCTGGCCGAGCGCCTGAACCTGCGCGGCATCGAGGCCGACTACGCGACGGACGGGGACGCTGCCGCGGACAAGGTCCGGGCCAGCGCCTACGACCTGGCCGTGCTCGACATGAAGATGCCGGGCCTAAGCGGCCTGGACCTCAAAAAAAAGCTCCAGCGCCTGAGCCCTGGCATGCGCTTCATCTTCATGACCGGTCACGGCTCCGAGGAAGACTTCCGGGCCGGCTCGGCCGAGGCCGCCGGCTACCTGGTCAAACCCGTGCGCATCGAGGCGCTCCTGGCCGCGGTCGAGGCCGCCCTGGCCGCCGGACGGAGCTGACCCGTTCCACGGAATCCGCATATGCGCGCCACCGGCGCAATGCTTTCGAGGGCCGCCGCGCCCAGCAAGGAGGCCGCCATGCCCGCATCGGACGCCCTGCCCTTTTTCGGCGACGTGTGCGCCGCCCTGTCCCACGAACTCAAAAACGTCCTGGCCGTGATCAACGAGCAGGGCGGCCTGCTGGAAGACCTGGCCTGCCTGGCCGGCCGGGGCATGCCCCTTGATCCCGAGCGCCTGGCCGCCGTGGCCGGCTGCCTGCAAAAGCAGGTCTGCCGGGGCGACGCCATCCTGACGAGCCTGAGCGCCTTCGCCCACACCGCCGACGCCGCGCCGCGCTCCCTGTCCCTGGCCGACGCCGCCGCCCTGGCCGTGTCGCTGCTCCAGCGCCGCGCCGCCATGCGCCAGGTGGGCCTGTCCCTCGCCCCGGCCCCGGACGCGCCGGCCATGGTCCCGGCCGCGCCCTTTTCCCTGGTGCAGCTCCTGGCCCGGTGCCTGGAGCGGGCCATGGACGCCCCGGACGCGGCCAAGGCCGTGACCGTGGCCGTGGCCGTCGGCCCGGACGGCCCCGAGGCCCGCGTCTCGGGCATGGCCGGCGAGGCCGCCCTGGCCGGGGACGACCCCCTGCTCGCCCTGGCCGCCGCCCTGGGCGCGCGCCTGCGCCCGATTCCGGGCGGACTGGCCCTGGCCTGGCCCGGCGGCGCGCCCCGCTGAAGCGGAGCCGCGTGGGAAGCATTTCTTGAAATATGGCGTTTTCGGTCAATCAGACAGAAATTCGCGATTTTTTGCTGCCTGAAGCCCCCCGGGACCCGGTCCGGGCTTCGCGAGGCGTCGCCCCCCGGGGCTTGTCCGTGCGGCCGCGCGCCTTCGCCTCCTGCGGCCGCCGCGACGGCCGGGGCTTTCGCGGCCCTGCGCCGCCGGACCATCCCCCGGCGCGACCGCGCGCCGTGGCCAGGCGCGCCGCGGCTCTGGCCGCCTGCCGGTTCTTGCTGTAGGAGCCTTGCGGCGGGGCCGCGTCACGGCCCGCCCAAGGAGGGTTCCATGGCGACGACACCCCGGGAGGGAAGCGATTACCAGTTGCGGGCGCGGGACATTCCCGTGGGCGCGCAGATGCTGTTCGTGGCCTTCGGCGCGCTGGTGCTGGTGCCTCTGCTCACCGGCCTCAACCCCAACGTGGCCCTTTTCTGCGCCGGCTGCGGCACCCTGCTCTACCAGATCCTGACCAAGGGGCGCATCCCCATCTTCCTCGGCTCCTCCTTCGCCTTCATCGCGCCCATCATGTTTAGCGTCAAAACCTACGGCGTCGCCGCCACCACCGGGGCCCTGGCCGCCGTGGGCGTGGTCTACGCCGTCGCCGCCGGCGTCATCCGGGCGCGCGGCGTGGGCTTTCTCCAACGGCTTTTGCCCACCATCGTCACCGGGCCGGTCATCATGGTCATCGGCCTCATCCTGGCTCCCGTGGGCGTGGCCATGGCCATGGGCAAGACCGGCGACGGCGCGGCCGTGCTTTTTCCCGAGCAAACGGCCATGCTCGTGTCCTTCTTCTCCCTGGCCGTGACCGTGACCGTGGCCATCTACGCCCGGGGCATGCTGCGCCTTTTGCCCATATTGAGCGGCATCGGCGCGGGCTACGTGCTGTCCCTGTGCCTGGGCATGGTGGATTTCTCCGCCGTGGCCGCCGCGCCCTGGTTCGCCGTGCCCCACTTCGTCGCGCCGTCGTTTTCCCTGGACGCCATGGTGGTCATCGTGCCCGTGGCCATCGCGCCCATCATCGAGCATTTCGGCGGCATCCTGGCCGTCGGGCAAGTGACCGGCCGCGACTACCTGCAGGACCCGGGCGTGGACCGGTCGCTCCTCGGCGACGGCGTGGCCACGGCCCTGGCCGGCTGCCTGGGCGGGCCGCCGCTGACCACCTACGCCGAGGTCACGGGCGCGGTGGCGCTCACCAAGATCTACAATCCGGCGCTCATGACCTGGGCGGCGCTCACCGCCCTGTGCCTGGCCTTCGTGGGCAAGCTCGGGGCGCTGCTCCAGAGCATCCCCACCCCGGTCATGGGCGGCATCATG
The DNA here is from genome assembly GCA_023390395.1 of Pseudomonadota bacterium. Lineage (GTDB taxonomy): Bacteria > Desulfobacterota > Desulfovibrionia > Desulfovibrionales > Desulfovibrionaceae > Solidesulfovibrio. The sequence goes on from JAEWCY010000062.1 coordinate 14,156, forward strand.
CTGCTCCTTTTCGGGGCCATCATGGTGGTGGGGCTCAATTCCCTGGTTCGGGAGGGCGCGGACCTCATGGAGCCGCGCAACATGGTCATCGTGGCGCTCATCATCGTGCTCGGCATGGGGCGCATGACCTTCTCCCTGGGCGGGCTGCGCCTGGAGGGCATCGGCCTGGCCGGCGTGGCCGGCGTGCTCCTCAACCTCGTGCTGCCCCTGCCGCGCCGACGGGAATAAGCTGGCACGCGGGATGCAAGAACATGGGGCAAGCGGAGGTTATCCCTATGTTCTTCGAAAAAATCGTCATTGTATTCATGGTGGTTGCATCCTGCTACGCCCTTTCCTGTCTGGCCGACGCGGTTATCAAAACCAAACAAGCCGACTAACGAAATAAAACAGATTCCCTCCTCGCCGCGCCCGACCGGACGGGACCCCCGGTCGGGCGCGACATCGATCTCCCCGGTCCGTGCCGTCCGTTCACGCCCCGCCCCCTGGCTTCTCCTGCTGCTCCCCTGGCGTCGCCTCCCCACGCCGCCCCTCGGGCGACGCTCCCGGCAATCCGCCGCATGGCCGCCGTGCTCGCGGGCTTGCCGGCGTCTCCTCGTGCGCCGTGTTCCCGCCACCCTGGCACCTCTTTTGCTTTCTTTTCGCTGCCAGGCGCGAACCCGGACGGCCGCCGGGACGCCGTTTTGGGCCGGAACGGCCAGCCATTTGAAAACATTTCAGATTTTCTCGACGACGCCGACGACGCAACGTTCTCTCGCCGGGACCGGCGAGGCGAAAGCGGCCGATGACAACGCAGATTCTAACAATGTAAAACGGATCGGTCGGAAATCGTTCAGGGCGGAAGTGTCAGGCCCGCTCCGGCTGCAAGGCGACCAGGGAGCATCGAGGACATGGAAGTCTTCCCGCGCGAGAAACCCGACCGCCGTTTTTTGCCGGACATCCCCTCCAAGGGGATCACGCGGCGCGCCCACGACACGCGCTATTTCTCCGAGGGCAAGGCCGACGTCTATTCCGAGGACGGGAAATACCGCTACTGCTCGGGAAACGTCGTCAACCTCTCCCAGGGCGGCCTGCTGCTCAATCCCGACAAGAAGCTGCGCGTGGGCCAGAAAGCCATGCTGCGCTTTTTCCTGAGCGCCGGCACCCTGCCCGAAGGCTTCGAATCCTACCTCAAGCTGCCGGCCACCGTGGTGCGCCTGGACGCCTCCACCGGAAACGCCGCCTTCCAGTTCGACAAGACCATCACCGAATGCCTGCGCCGGCGGCGCTGGCGCTATTTCGAGGCATTGGCCCTGCTCGGCATCATGCTGACGCTGATCGGCGCCTGGTTCCTCAAGAAGGAAAGCATCTTCTACTTCTGGTTCGACGTGCCGGTCTTCCTCTACGGACTGTGCGCCCTGTTCTACCTGCTGTCGCGATTCTTCTTCGCCGCCCTGTACCGTCCCTTTCCCGTGGACCCGGACTTCACCCCCAGCGTGAGCGTGATCATTCCCTGCTTCAACGAGGAGGAATGGATCGAGCGCACCGTGCGGGGCTGCCTCAACCAGTACTATCCCGAGGAACTCCTGGAAGTGATCGTGGTGGACGACGGCAGCACCGACGGCTCCGTGGCCGCCCTGGAGGCGGTCAAGGCCAAGATCTACGACGAGGTGGGCGAACGGCTCGTCATCCACGTGTTTCCCCGCAACCGGGGCAAGCGCCACGCCATGGCCGCCGGTGCGCGCCTGGCCAAGGGCGACGTGCTCGTGTTCGTGGATTCCGACAGCTTCCTGCAGCCGATCTCCATTCTCCAGGTGGTGCAGCCGCTGGCCAATCCGCGCATCGGCGCGGCCACAGGCCGCTGCGAGGTGGAGAACAAGTGGACCAATGCGCTCACGCGCATGCAGGCCGTGCGCTACTACGTGGGCTTTCGCATCTTCAAGGCGGCCGAGAGCATCTTCGACGCCGTGACCTGCCTGTCCGGCCCCCTGGCCGCCTACCGCCGGGACGTGCTCATGCGCTACCTCGACGCCTGGGAGCACCAGACCTACCTCGGCCGGCCGGCCACCTTCGGCGACGACAGGAGCCTGACCAACTACGTGCTCGGCAGCCACGACGCCGTGTACCAGCACACGGCCGTGACCCACACCATCGTGCCCTCGTCCTACCGGAAGTTCTACACCCAGCAGATGCGCTGGAAGCGCTCCTGGCTGCGCGAGACCCTGCGGGCCTGCGCCTTCATGTGGAAGAAGGAGCCGTTCATGGCCATCTCCTTCTACCTGGGCTTCATCCTGCCGCTTCTGGGCCCGGTCATCGTGCTGCGGGCCTTCGTGTTCATGCCCCTGGCCTACGGCGTGTGGCCCGTCATGTACATCGCGGGCGTGTTCGTCATGAGCATGCTCATGTGCACGTCCTACCTCTTCATCAAGCGCTCCAACCTGTGGTTCTACGGCGTGCCGTTCTGCTTCTTCTATCTCTTCGTGCTGCTGTGGCAGATCGTGTGGGCCGTCCTGACCTTCTGGAAGTCGGAGTGGGGCACACGACCCTCGAGCCATGACGCCGGGGCCCCGGAGGGGGACGCTCCCCCGCCCGCGGCGGCCGCCCCGCCCACCGGGGGGCGGCCATGAAAAAGTTCCTGCGTTACGCCTTCCAGTACGCCATCCTGGGCGTCGCCGCCTTCGCCGTCTACCAGACGACCTTCCGGCGCGGCGCTCCCCTGGCCGAGGACCGGGCCGCCTGGTGCCAGCGCGAGGGCTTCGTGGCCATCTCCTACGGCGGCCTGACCATGGACGAACGCGCAAGCACCCTGGTGACCAAGGCCCGGTTGCGCGAACACTTGACCGCCCTGGCCAAGGCCGGTTTCCGCACCGTGGCCACGTCCGACATTCGCGATTTCTACAATGCGGACAAGCCGCTGCCCGAAAAGGCCCTGTACGTGATGTTCGAAGGCGGGCGCAAGGACAGCGTGCTGTTCAGCCAGCCCGTGCTCCAGGAAACGGGCTTCCACGCCTCCCTGTACCTTTTCGGCGGCCACCTCGCGGGCTGGAACCGGTTTTTCGTGCGCGCCGACGAGCTGGGCAAGATCGCGCGCAATCCCTACTGGGACGTCGATTCCATGGGCTACCACGCCGAGGACCCCGAGGCCGCCGGGAAAAGCGCCTCCGCCCACTACCTGACCGCGCTTATGCCCGGTTCCGACGGCAAGCCCGCCGAGACCCCGCAGGAGTTCGAGGCCCGGGCGGCCGAGGACTTCCGCCTGGCCTACCGGTCCATCGACGAGGCCGCCGGCGTGCCGCCCCTGGGCTACGTCTTCGTGCCGGCCAACACCCTCGGCGTGAGCCTGCCCGCCGCCCTGGCCGGCCCCCTGGAAAAAGACCTCAAGGGCACCTTTCCCGTGGCCTTCACCAAGGTGGGCGAGGCCTACAATTCCCGGGAGAACGATCCCCACGCCCTGACCCGCCTGGCCGTGGCCCCGGACTGGACCGCCGAACGGCTGCTCCTGGAGATCGACTCCCGCCTGCCCCGGTCGCGCTACCTGGACTTCTCCGATTCCGTGCGCCAGGGCCTGTGGCAGGTCGCGGCCGGAGACGTCGCGGCCGACGGCCAGCGCCTGACCCTGACCGCCCCGGCCGGCGTGGACCCTTTCGCCCGGCTGCGGGGCTCCGAGGGGTTCGAGGACTTCCTGTGCCAGGTCAAGGTCGATCCCAGGCCGGGCGGCGCGAGCCTCGTCTACCTGCGCTACCGGGGGCCGGGCTCTTTCGTGCGCCTGCAGATCACCCAGGACCGGGTGGTGGTGCAGGAAAAAAACGGCCCTTCCCTCAACACCATCCTCCAGTACGTCCTGCCCCTGGACCACGACGGTCCCGTGAGCCTGGACGGCTGCGTCAAGGCCAACCGGCTGCTCCTTTCCGTGGACGGCAAAAGCGCCTGCCCCTATCCCATTCCCCTGACGGCCGACACCAGCCGGGGCTACTTCGCCCTGGGAGCCCTTTCCGACAAGGAGCAACAGCCGACCAGCTTCACGGACCTGCGCCTGACCACCTTTGCGCCGCGCTGGGTCCAGTTGCCGACCGTGCGCGACGCCGCCCCGGACGAGGCCCGGACCCTGACCGGCATGATCCTGCCGGCCACGAACCTCGCCTCCGACCCGGTGGGCGACGCCGCCGCCCTGGTGGCCGTGTCCGCGGCCGGCGTCGGCGTCTACCTGGACATGCCCGAGGCCGACGCGGCCAAGGTCATGGAAACCGTCGCCTTCGTGGAAAAGGCTCCGGCGGCCATGATCTTCGCCAAGCTGCTGCGCGGCTTGGTGCTGTCCCTGGACAACTTTCCGGACCTCGCCGCCCTTTCCCCGTGCATCAGGGACCTGCGGGCCAAGGGCTTCGCCGTGGTCCTGCGCCTGTCCCAGGCCGGGGCGGCGCGCCTGGCCGCCGGGCCGGCCCTGACCCCGGACTGGCTGCTTTTCGACGTCGCGCCGGGCGACGACGCCCCGGACATGGCGACGCTTCGCAACCGCTACGACCGCGCGCGCATGCTCTTCCGCCTCCCCGGTCCCCCCGACGCCGCGGCCGTCTCCTACGAGGTGAAAAGGTAGCGCCATGACCAAGACCCTGCTTCTGCTCATGGCGCTCGTCCTGGCCGCGCCCACCGCCGCCTCGGCCGCCGACGCCTCGGTGGTGACGCTGCTGCGCCAGTCCCAGCAGGCCGCCGCCCGGGGCCAGACGGCCCAGGCCATGGAGCTCGTCGCCCAGGCCCTGGCCCAGGACCCGGCCTATCCCCCCCTGTGGCGGCAGAAAGCCGCCCTGCAGATCGCGGCCAAGGACTACGCCGGCGCGCTGGAGACCCTGGCCGTGGCCATCCGGGTGGAGCCCGGGGACCTGGAAACCAACGTGCTCGAACTTTCGGCCCTGCTGCGCCTGGGCGAGGGCGGGCAGCCGCGCCTTTCGCAGTACGTGGCGGGGCTTGGCGAGGGCATGGCCGGCGCCCTCGTCATCGACCTCCTGTCCCGGCCCAAGGCCAAGGCCGACCTGACCCGCTTCCTGGCCGCCTGGAAGCCGGCCGGTCCGGACGGCCAGGCCGTCAAGGCCCTGGCCTCGGGCTACGCCGCCGGCGACCCCGGCTCTCTGCGCGCCCTGGCCGACGCCCCGGACATCCCGGCGCGAAAGGATGTCGTGGCCGCCCTGCAATTTTTCGCCGGCAAGGAAGCCCTGGCCGACAAGCGCCTGGACCTGGCCCAGGCGCTCCTCGACAAGGCCCTGGCCAACGGCTACGACCCGGCGGCCGTCACGGGCGAACTCGGCTGGGTGCGCTACAACCAGGGACAGCCCGGCGCGGCCGCGGACCTCTGGGAAACCCAGTGGCGCAACGCCCCGGACGTGGGGCTTTGGGCCAGCTGGATCGCCGACGCCCGCCTGGCCGCCAAGGACTATGTCCGGGCGGCGGATTTCCTGGAAAAGACCCTCCAGTTCAACCCCAAGAGCCCGGTCTACCAGGGCCAGTACCTCTTCGCCCTGCGGGCCTCGGGCCAGGAGCAAGCCGCCGAGGCCTTCGAGGCGAAGCTGCGCGACGCGCCCGATCAGGACGGCCTGCACTTCGGCCTGGCCATAGACGCTTGGCGCAAGGGCGACCTGGCGGCCGCGACCGGGGAATTCCGCCAGATCCAGAACCGCCGCCCTTTCCGCGACCAGCTCGTCGAGCTGGCCGACGCCTGGGTCGGCCGCATCGGCCCCAAAAGCGACCCGGCGGGCCTCATCGGCCAGATCGAGGGGCTCATCGAAGGCCTGGACGTGCGCCCGGCCATCCTGCGCGACATCGGCTGGCGGCTGTGGGCCGCCGGCAGGCAGGACATGGCCCTGTCCTTCTGGAAGCAGTCCCTGGACGACGGCCTGGCCGCCAGCGACCCGCTGGTGGCCCGCATCGTGCCGCTGCTCGTCGAGACCGGCCGCACGGCCGAGGCCATGGCGCTGCTGCGCGCCCACGCCCCGGAAGTGACGCCGCTGGGGCTGGCCTGGTCCCTGGCCGCCGGCAACCGCTGGGACCTGGTGGGCAAGGTGCTGGCCCAGGGGCCGGCCGGTCCCTATCCCGACCTGCTCCTGGCCATGGCCGAACTGCAAGGCGGCAAGTCCCAGGCGGCGCTCGACCGCCTGCGCGCCCTGGCCGCCCTGCCGGCCGGCGGTCTCGGCCAGGCGCCCGTGGCCGGCTTCGACGCCGACGGCCGCCCGACCAGGGCCGTGCTCACCCCGGCCCTGGCCGGCGAGGTCTACCTGCGCCTGGCCCGCACCATCGTGGACTACCAGTTTTCAGCGGCCTATTTCTTTCTCACGCCCCCGGCCTGGGCCACGGGCGTTTCGGCCAAGGCCATGGCCCCGGTCTGGGCCGGCGCGGGCCGGTCGCTGTGGAACGCCGGCAAGCTCGACGAGGCCGCCGCCTTCCTGCAAAAGGCCCTGGCGGCCGATCCCGGCCAGACCCAGGCCACGCTCTACCTGGCATTGGTGAAAAAGCGGCAGGGGCAGGACGCGGAAGCGGGCAAGCTCCTGGACGCGGCCCTGGCCAAGGCCCCGCCCTTCGACCGCGAGTACGCCCTGGGCGAGTTCGCCCTCCTCGACGGCGACACGGCCGCCGCCCTGGCCCGGTTCCAGGCCGCCGTGAACCTCTCCCCGGCCGACGCCACGCTGCGGCTTCGGGTCGTCAACCTGCTCGTGGCCGCCGACCGCTTCGCCGAGGCCCGGCGGGTGGACGCCTGGTTCGAGGACAAGGCGGCCAAGGGCGACAAGGCCGTCTTCAGCGCCGCGGCCGCCGCGCGGCTCGACCTCGGCGACCCCAAGGGGGCCGAGGTCCTGTACCGGGCCATGCTCGCGGTCAATCCCGATTCCTTGGACTACCTGTCCGGCCTGGGCCTGGCGCTCGGTCGCCAGAGCCGCTACGCCGAGGCCGTGGCCGCCCTGTCCGCGCCCTACGCCGCGTCCGCCTCGCCGCTGCTCGGCGGCGTGGTCTGCGAGGCCCTGCTGTCGCTCGGGCGGTACCAGGAGACCATCCGTCAGGCGGAGATCGGCCTGGCCCGCAACCCCAACGACAAGGAACTCCTGCGCCAGGCCGCCGAGGCGGCCGAATTCGCCAAGGACCCGGCCCTTTGCGAGGGCTACGCCAAGCGCTACCTGGAACAGGACCCGGACTCGGTCACCATCCAGAACATGTACGGCCAGGCGCTGCTCGACCAGGAGAAGTACGAGGCGGCCATGGCCCACTACAAGGGGCTGCTGGAGAAAAACCCGGTCTACCTGCCGGCCCTGCGCGGCATCTTCAACATCTTCCAATATACCGGCGACGCGCCCAAGGCCTACGAGGCCGCCCAGAACCTCATGACCGTGGCCCCGGACAACGCCACCCTGCGCCTGCACTACGCCGTGGCCGCAGCCGCGGACCACGACTACCGGCCGGCCTTCCCGACCCTGGAGAAGATCCGCGACTTCGGCCCGGGCAGCCCCGTCCTGTGCCTGTACTACGCCGACGTGCGCGACGCCGAGGCCGCCGGCAAGGTGCGCCTGTCCCAGTTGGCCGAGCACCTGCGCGCCGTGGCCGCGGCGGGGGGGCGATTCCTCGACGTGGCCGAGCTGGCCGCGCGCCCGACCGGCGAGGAGGCCCGCAGGAAGCGCGACGCCGACCTGGCCCCGAGCGTGGCCCTGCTGGTGGACCGCACCGCCGCCCCGGTCCTGGACAAGATCGACGCGCTCCTGGCCGAGGTTGGCGGCAAGGCCCTGCTGGTGGTGGGCGGCGAATCCCTCGCCGACGGCACGCCCTACCTGCCGGACCTGGCCCAGGTGCGCCGGCTCGTGGGCACGGGCCGCTGGAGCCTGGCCCTGACCGACCACCGCCCGCCCACGGTGACCAGCGCCGACGGCCGGCCCACGGGCCTTTGGACCGCCGGCGGCGCGGTCGCCGGGGACGCGGCCGAACCCGGCGCGGCGGCGGCCCGCCTGACCGCCCGGCTCAAGGCCCTGGACCCCAGGGGCGAGATCCTCGGCAGCGCCCGGCCGGTCTTTTTCTATCCCGGCGGCGACGCGCCCATAGAGGCCCTCGGCGCGGACGCCGCCGGCCGGGAAGGCTACGCCAAGGCCGTGGCCGAGGCCTTTCCCCTGGCCTTCGAGCTCAACCCCGAGGGCTACTGGACGCCTGTGTCCGACCCCCGGCGCATCGCGGCCAAGGCTGTTTCCCCGTCCCTGGACGCGGCGGGACTCGCCCGCTACCTGGAGCAGGCCAACCCCATGCGCCAGGTGTCCCTGGAGCTGGCCAAGGTCTACTCCTGGCAGGAGCAGCTCGGCCAGGCCGAGAACTATTTCCAGGAAGCCGCCGCCCTCAAGGTCAACCCGGCCGACCTGACCTACCACCGGGCGGTCAACGCCTACTACATGCACGACGACCCGGTGGCCGTGACCCGGGCGCAAAAGGCCGTGGAAGCGGCCCCCGACGCCCCGCGCACCCATGTCCAGCTGGACCGGGCCGAGCTGCGCACCCGCCCCAGGGTCGAGGCCAGCGCCACCACCTGGTGGGACAGCGACAACCGCCAGTACTGGTGGTTTGGCCTGGGCGGCGACGTCCACCTGCGCGACGACTTGCTGGTCTTCGCCAGGACCGGCCGGATCCAGTGGTCCCTGGACAGCTTCCAGCGCCGGGGCAAGATGCTCAAGGCCATGTCCAACACCCTGGAAAACGGCTATCTGGCCGCCTCGGACGTCTACGACGTGCTGCACTCCCGGCGCACCCAGCAGCTCGACGGCGAGGACCTGACCGTGGGGGCGCGCTGGTTCTTTCATCCCGAATTCTGGCTGGAAGCCCAGGGCCAGCTCACGAGCACCGACTCCGGCCCCGCGACCTGGATCAACGGCATGGCCACCGTGCACGGCCCCCTGGCCCCCAAGGGGCTGCCCGTGGACGGGACCTGGGACCTGCAGGCCGCCCACGAGCGCATCGACACCGTGGAGGCCATCTCCGATCAGATCATGGCCAACCGGCTGAGCCTTTTCAGCCACAACCGGATTTTCGACTACTACGACCTCTTCCTCAACCTCCACGGCATCTCGCGCACCGACGGCAACAACACCGGCTCCGTGGACGGCCGGCTGCTGGCCCGGCTGTTCGAATTTCCCCTGTTCTCCCTGGGCTACGCCTTCCAGTTCGCCAACAGCGACCGCAACCCGCCCCAGTACTGGGCCCCCCTGGACCTGGCCACCCACCTGGCCTACGGCTCCTTCGGCTATTCCCCGACCCGCTGGTTCAACGTCAACGGCAGCGCCGGCTACGGCCCGTCGCGCGACCGCAACAACGACTGGCGCAACATCTGGCGGGCCAACGCGGGCATGGACATCACCATGCGGGAACGGCTAAAGCTCTCGGTCAAGTACTCCTATTTCAGCACTCCCACCTACAACCTCAGCGAAGCATGGGCCGGCATCAGCTACATATTCTGAAGATCATCCAGGCCGCCTGCCGGGGACTCCCCCTGGCAGCGGCCCTTGTCTGCGCCGCCCTGCTGCTCGTCGCGCCGGCCCGGGCAACGGCGGCCGGCACGGAGATCACCGCCTGGATCGCCGACTGGGACCTGGCCCGGGGCCTGGCCGAATGGCGCGCCCACCAGGGGCTTTTCGATTCCGTGCGCGTCTTTTCCGCCAGCTTCGACGAAAAGGACCGGCCCGCCCTGTCCCCGGACTGGGCCCGCGTCCTCGGCCGCGACGCCGCTACCGTCTTCGGCGGCGTTCCGGTCTGCCTCACCGTGGTCAACGACGTGGTCACGCCCTCGGGCAAGGGCAACAAGCTCAAGGACCCGGGGCTGGTCACCCGGCTGCTGGCCACGCCCGACTCCCGCAGCCGCCACATGGACGCCCTGCTGGCCCTGGCCCGGGAAAGACGCTTCCAGGGGCTGGAAATCGATTACGAAAACGTGGTCGAGGCGGACTGGCCGGCCTTTCTGGACTTCGTGGCCGCGCTCTGGCAGCGCGCATCCGCCTCGGGCCTGCGTCTGTCCGTGCTGCTCCAGCCCCAGCGCCGCTACCTTTCGCGCCCCCTGCCGCCCGGGCCGCAGTACGTGCTCATGGGCTACAACCTCTACGGCTTCCATTCCGGCCCCGGGCCCAAGGCCACGCCGGCCTTTCTGGCCGAGCAGGCCGCCGCCCTGCGCGCCCTCGGGGCGCTCTCGTCCACGACCCTGGCCCTGGCCACGGGCGGCTTCGACTGGACCGGCCCCAAGGCGGCCAAGCAACTGACCGAGGCCGAGGCCCGGGCGCTTCTGGCGCAGCGCGCCGCCGCGCCGACGCGTTCGCCGGAGGACGGCTACCTCGTCGCCCGCTACCGCGACGAGGCGGGCAAGGACCACGAGGTCTGGCACGCCGACGGCCAGACCCTGGCCACGCTGTGGCAGGCCGGCCGCCAGGCGGGCTTCGCCGGGCTGGCCGTCTGGCGTCTCGGCGGCAACACGCCGTCGCTTTTCGAATTCCTGTCCAGCCTCAAAAAGTGAAGGGAGAAATCCGCGTGCGCATCCGTTTCGCCGCCCTGGCCGGCGGCCTCGTTTTGACCTGTCTCGTCCTGGCGGCCCAGGCCGTTCCCGCCTCGGCCCAGGGCCTTTCCCCGGCCACGCGCGGCGTCCCCCTGCCCGGAACCGGCCCCCGGGCCTACGTGGCCATTGTCATCGACGACCTGCCGAACCTCGACCTCTGGGCGCATCTTTCCGAGGACGCCGACGCCTTCGGCGTCAAGACCACCCTGGCGCTCAACACGGCCAAGGCCACGCCCGAGGACTATGCCCTCATGTCCCGGCGCATCGCCGCCGGCCACGAGGTGGCCAACCACACCCGCGACCACGTGTCCGTGGCCCCGGGACCGGTCATCCGGCTGCGCTACTTCAATCCGGCGGCCAAGTCCGCCCTCGTGGCCATCGACGGGGAGGGGCCCACGCTGCGGCTTTTCGTGGACGGCAAGTCCGAGCCCGCAGCCTCCTTCGACCTGTCCGAGGCGGGGCGCACCCCGAGCCTCAAGCAGCTCGTGGACGCGCTTTGCGACGTGCGCGGCGTGACGGCGGAACTCGGCGACCCCTACTACGCCAACATCCGTTCGCGGTTTTTGGCCGCCAAGGACAAGGTGGACGTCTTTTTCAAAAACGGGCTGGTCCCCCTGTTCGTGGACGGACAGGCCAGCGCCCGCTACGAGATGGCCGGGGCGCTCGACGACATCAAGGCCGGCATGCCCGACCATCCGGCCACGTCCATGGTCTTTCCGTTCCTGGTCAGCGACGCCGTGTCGCGCGCCGTGGCGACGGAGCTCGGCATGGACTGCGGCCGCGTGGGCACGGCCGGCAACGCCGCCCTGGGCGCGCCGGGCGGCTACGACCTCTACCGCATCTACGCCGTCAAGCCCCGCGACGCCTTCGGCACGGACCCGGCCAGCCCGGAATTCCAGGAAAAGGTCGAGGCCTTCCTCAAGAAGGCCAAAGAGGTGGGCGGGGCGCTCAGCTTGTATTCCCACGGCCCGGACGAATTCACCAACGAGCAGTGGAAAGCGCTGTTGCCCCTGCTGGCCAGGGACAAGGAGGTGGCCTACGTCACCCTGCATGGCCTTGGCGAGGCGGTACGCAAGATCGGCACGTTGCGCGACGGCAAGTACTACCTGCCCCAGGGAAAATAACCGGGACGGGGCTATCGCGCCAGATCGCGCAACGCCTCCGGGCTTTCGGAAAATCAAATAAAGAACGCGCCCCTGCATCCGACGTCTCCAGGACGCCGGATGCAGGGGCGCGATGCGTTTGCCCGGCGGGCGGTTCGGAAGGGCGAGCCCCTCCGGCCGGCGCGAGGGTTTCCCTTGTTTCGCGATCAGCCGATCTGGGAGCAGATGTATTTGATCTCCAGGTACTCGTCCATGCCGTACTTGGAGCCTTCGCGGCCGATGCCGGACTGCTTCACCCCGCCGAAGGGTGCGACCTCGTTGGAGATGAGCCCGGTGTTGTGGCCGATAAGGCCGTATTCCAGGGCCTCGGCCACGCGCCAGGCCCGACGGGCGTTTTCGGTGTAGAAGTAGGCGGCCAGGCCGTACTCGGTGTCGTTGGCCGCGGCCACCACTTCCTCTTCGGTCTCGAAGCTGAAAAGCGGGGCCAGGGGGCCGAAGGTCTCTTCCCTGGCCACGCGCATGGCGCTGGTCACGCCCGTGAGGATGGTGGGCTCGAAGAACTGGCCGCCGAGGGCATGGCGCTTGCCGCCGAGCAGCACCTTCGCGCCCTTTTCCACGGCGTCGGCGATGTGGCTCTCGACCTTCTCCACGGCCTTGCCGTCGATCATGGGCCCGACGAGCACGCCCGGGGCGTCGCCCCGGCCGATGGGCATCGCGGCCACGGCCGCGGCCAGCTTGGCGGCGAAGGCGTCGTAGACCCCGGACTGCACGTAGAGCCGGTTGGCGCACACGCAGGTCTGGCCGGCGTTGCGGTACTTGGAGGCGATGGCCCCGGTCACGGCGGCGTCGAGGTCGGCGTCGTCGAAGACGATGAACGGCGCGTTGCCGCCGAGCTCCAAAGAGATGCGCTTGATGGTCGGGGCGCACTGGGCCATGAGCGTGCGGCCGACTTCGGTGGAGCCGGTGAACGACAGCTTGCGCACCGTGTCGCTTCCGGTCAGCACCGCGCCGATGGCCCGGGACTTGCCGGTGACGACCTGGAACACGCCGGCCGGCACGCCGGCGGCCACGGCCAGCTCGCCGAGCGCCAGGGCGGAAAAGGGCGTCTGGGCGGCCGGGCGCACGATCATGGCGCAGCCGGCGGCGAGCGCCGGCCCGGCCTTGCGGGTGATCATGGCCGCCGGGAAGTTCCAGGGCGTGATCGCCGCGCATACCCCCACGGGCTGCTTGATGACGAAGAGCCGCTTGTCGGCCGTGGGCGCGGGAATGACGTCGCCGTAGACGCGCCGGGCCTCCTCGGAAAACCACTTGATGAACGAGGCGGCGTAGAGGATCTCGCCCTTGGCCTCGGCCAGCGGCTTGCCCTGCTCGGTGGTGAGGATGCGGGCCAGGTCGTCGGCGTTGGCGATGATGAGGTCGTACCATTTCTCCAGCACGGCGGCGCGCTGGGAGGCGGCCAGGGCCGCCCAGGGCTTGCGGGCCCGGTCGGCCGCGGCGATGACGCCCTCGATCTCCTTTTCGGACAGCTGGGGCACATGCCCGACGAGGCTCCCGTCCGCGGGATTGGTCACGGCCATGGTCTCGCCGCTTGCCGCCGCCACCCAGGCGCCGTCGACAAGGCAGCCTTCGCGGAAAAGCCGCGGATTGGAAAGCTGCAACATGAAATTCCCCCTGTGCTTGCGTTGACGAAATTCCCTTCCGGGATTGCCTAGCCTCGCGGGCGCGCCGTCGTTTCGCCGCGAAAATTTCCAAAAACAGAATATTCTCCGAAAAATTCCAGAACCGGGGAACGGCGCGCAACAGGCCCGGGGCCCATTGGGTCAAGGCCTATAAGCCCGGACGCCCGGGCCGCGCAAGGGGGGCCCCGCCCGGCCCGCCCGGCGGCAAGTGGCTTTCCGTTCCCGCGGCGGGTTGCCTCGGACCTCGGTTTCATGCCACTTTGCGGGCAAAAGGACGGCCCCGCGTCCCCACGGCGACATTTTTGCGGAGTCCTCGATGGCAGCCCCTTTCAACGACGCCGACATTCTGCGCGCCCTGGCCGCCCCGGTGCTGGCCGTGGACGCCGACGGCCGGGTGGCCTCGGCCAACGCGGCGGCGCTCGCCCTTTTCGGGCCGGAGACGGCCTCGCCCGGAGCGGCCCTGCCCCTGACCCGGCCCGCCCTATGGCGGGAGGTGGCGGCCGTCATCGCCGCCAAAGCGCCGGGCCGGGTCCAGGCCGCCGAAGACGGCCAGACCCTCGGGGCCTGGGTCACGCCCATCGAGCGCGACGGCCGGGCGGTCGGCGCGACCATCGTGAGCGGCCCGGGCGGCGGCTCCTGCGGCGGGCCCATCGGCGACCGCCTGCGCTCCGTCCTCGACTCCGTGTCCGACGGCATCTGGATCTGCTCGGGCGACGGCACCATCCTGGAAATCAATGCCGCCTCGGAGCGCCTCAACTCCGTCGAGGCCGCGAAGTACGTCGGCAAGGACGTGGCCTGCATCGTGGCCGAGGGCATGGTGGACCGCTCGGCCACCCTGGAGGTGCTGGCCACGGGCAAGCAGGCCAGCATGATCCAGCACATCACCCGCACGGGCAAGCAGCTTTTGGTCACGGCCTCGCCCGTGCTCGGCGCGGACGGCAAGGTGGCCCTGGTGGTGGTCAACGAGCGCGACGTGACCGAGCTCAACAACCTCCGCCAGGGGTTGCAGCACGCCCGCAAGGTGGAGGAGCGCTACCGCAGCGAGCTGGCCGAACTCTCGCTCTACGAGCTGTCCCAGAAGGACCTGGTGGCCCGCAGCCCGCAGATGCAGCGCACCCTGCGCACGCTTTTAAAGCTCGCCCAGATGGACGTCTCGCGCATCCTGCTCCTGGGCGAATCCGGCACGGGCAAGGGCCTGCTCGCCAAGTTCCTGCACCAGGTGAGCCCCCGGGCGCAAAAACCCTTCATCCAGATCAACTGCCCGGCGGTGCCGGAAAACCTCTTCGAGGCCGAGATCTTCGGCTACGAGCGCGGGGCCTTCACCGGGGCGCGGGAAAACGGCAAGGCCGGGCTCATCGAGCTGGCCATGGGCGGCACGCTTTTTCTCGACGAGGTGGGCGACATCCCGCTGTCGGTCCAGGCCAAGCTGCTCAAGTACCTGGACGACCACGAGCTGCGCCGCCTGGGCGGCTCCGAGTCCCGGGTGGTGGAGTGCCGGGTGGTGGCGGCCACCAACTGCGACATGGAGGGGCTGGTCGAGCGGCGGCTTTTCCGCAAGGACCTCTACTACCGGCTCAACACGTTCCTGGTGCGCATCCTGCCCCTTCGCGAGCGCCGCGACGACATCTTCGGCCTGGCCGAATTCTACCTGGCCCAGCAAAACGCCCGCCACGGCAAGGCCAAGCGGCTCTCGGCCCGGGCCATGCGGCTGCTCGAGGCCTACGACTTCCCGGGCAACGTGCGCGAGCTGGTGAGCCTGGTCCAGAAGGCCTTCGTCATGAGCGAGGACGACGACCTGACCGACGCCCTGGAGGAAGCCCTGGCCGGGGACGCGGCCGCCTCCCCGGCCGGCGGCGGGCCGCGCAGCCTGTCCGAGTCCACGGACCAGACGCTCCAGCGGCGGCTGCGCGAGGCCATGGCCGCCTGCCGCACCACGCGGGAGATGGCGGCCTATCTCGGCGTGAGCCAAGCGACCGTGGTACGCAAGCTCAAACGGTACGCCCTGACCCGGGACTGATTCTTTTCTGAATCAAACACTGGCCGTCGCCGCGCCCGCGACGGGCTTTTTTTCCCATCTCCTCCTCGGGCGTTTCTCCTCAACTGCCTTTTCTTCTTCACTGTTTTGCGATCGCGCCGACGGCGTCAGGCCCATGGCCCGGCCGGCGGGGTCTTGGCCGCGGCGGCCCGGACTTTTTCCGATTCGTTCATGAATCAGAACCAGCCAGCCGAAACAACAGCATTTTTACAAAATTGCCGATTCAAAAAAGAATCAAAACCGGAGGGCAGCTGGAATGTGAATTTTATAACTTCCTATAATAATGCAATATTTTTTATTACACCCTGTGGCGTGGTTCTTGCTGTAAACTCTGGCTGACGTTTCGGTACCAGTAATTCCAAGGCGCTTTCGCCCCAACCCGAACCATCGAGGATGCTCCGTGAACACTTCCGGCAAAGCGAGCCAACTCCAGGCGCTCCGCGATCGCTACGTCCCCAAGGGCCATCCCAACGCCACGCCCTTCTTCGTCGAATCCGCCCAGGGCGCCTTGCTGCGAGACGTCGAAGGCCGCGAATTCATCGACTTCGTCGGCGGCATCGGCGTGCTCAACGTCGGCCACTGCCACCCCAAAGTCGTGGCCGCCGTCAAGGACCAGGCCGACAAGTACCTCCACACCTGCTCCATGATCACCCTGTACGAGCCCTACGTGGAGCTGGCCAGGCGCGTGTGCGAGGCCGCCGGCGGCAAGAGCCCCAAAAAGGCCCTGTTCGTCAACAGCGGCTCCGAGGCCGTGGAGAACACGGTCAAGATCGCCCGCTGCCACACCGGCCGATCCGGCGTCATCGCCATGAAAAACGCCTTTCACGGCCGCACGCTTTTGGCCATGTCGCTCACCAGCAAGGTCAAGCCCTACAAGTACGGCTTCGGCCCCATGGCCGCCGAGGTCTACCAGTACCCCTACTACGCCTACTGCTACCGCTGCCCCCTGGGCCTGTCCTATCCCGACTGCGGCGTGGCCTGCGCCGAGAAGATGCGCGAATTCTTCATCGGCACCGCCGCCGCCGAACAGACCGCCTGCATCATCGCCGAACCGGTCCAGGGCGAGGGCGGCTTCGTGGTGCCGCCGGCGGAATTCTTCGTCAAGCTCAAGGCCATCTGCGAGGAGTGCGGCATCGTGTTCGTCGCCGACGAGGTCCAGTCCGGGTTCGGCCGCACCTCCAGGATGTTCGCCATGGAGCACTTCGGCGTGGAGCCCGACCTCATGAGCGTGGCCAAGAGCATGGGCGGCGGCCTGCCGCTGGCCGGCGTCGTGGGCAAGGCCGAGATCATGGACTCCGTCCACGTCGGCGGCATCGGCGGCACCTACGGCGGCAACCCGCTGGCCTGCCGCGCCGGCATCGCCGTGCTCGACGCCATCGAGGAGGAGGGCCTGCTGGCCGCCGCCGTGCGCCTGGGCGATACCCTCAAGGCCCGCTTCGAGGCCTGGAAGGACGAGTTCCCGCTCATCGGCGACGCCAGGGGACTCGGGGCCATGCGCGCCCTGGAGTTCGTCTCCGACCGCGCGACCAAGGCCCCCTGTCCCGAGGCGGCCAAGGGCGTGGTCAAGTACTGCCAGGAGCATGGCCTGCTCGTGCTTTCCTGCGGCAACTTCGGCAACTGCATCCGGGCGCTCATGCCGCTGGTCATCACCGACGAGCAGCTGTCGCGCGGCCTGGACATCATGGAACAAGGCATCCGCGAGGTCTCCAAGAGCCTCGGCAAATAGGCAAGGCCCGACCGACAGCAACCGTCAACCAAGGGGAAAGGCATGAAAACGCAGGGCAAGGGATCGCTTCTGGCTTGCTGCCTGGCCGCGGCGCTGGGCCTGTACCTGGCCGCCTCGCCGGCCGCGGCCGCCGACAAGGTGGTCAAAATCGGCAACGTCGAGCCGCTGTCCGGCCCGTCGGCCTCGGTCGGCGTCCAGGGCAAGCAGGCCCGGGAAATGGCCGTGGAGGAGATCAACGCCGCCGGCGGCATCAAGTCCCTGGGCGGCGCCAAGCTCGAGCTCGTCTATGCCGACAGCAAGTCCGACCCCACCGTCGGCGTGACCGAAACCGAGCGCCTCATCAACACCGAAAAGGTCAACCTCATGACCGGTTGCTGGAACTCCGCCGTGACCTACCCGGCCACCCAGGTGGCCGAGCGCTACGGCATCCCCTTCGTGGTGCCCGTGGCCGTGCGCGACACCATCACCGAGCGCGGCTTTAAAAACGTCTTCCGCGTGGCCGCCAAGGACTCCTGGTGGGTGCGCGACCAGTTCCGGTTCCTGAAGGACATGCAGGAAGAGACCGGCGTGAAGCTGGCCACCATCGCCTTCGTGTTCGAAAACGGCGACTGGGGCACGGGATTCGCCGAGAAGTGGCGCGAGCTGGCCAAACAGGACGGCTACAAGGTGGTCCTCGACGAGCCCTACCCGTCCACGGCCACGGACCTGACCCCGGTCGTGACCAAGCTCAAGGCCGCCAACCCCGACGTCGTCATGCTCGTCTCCAACGCCGCCGACGCCATCCTTCTCACCAACACCATGGCCGAGATGCAGGTCAAGCCCAAGGTCGTGCTGGCCAGCGGCGGCGGCCACGCCGATCCCAAGTTCCTGGAGAACACCGGCGACACCGCCTACGGCCTCTTCGACGAGGTCGAGTGGAACACCGACGTCAACAAGCCCGGGGCCAAGGAAACCAACGCCAAGTTCAAGAAGAAGTACGGCTATGACCTGACCGGCGAGTCCGTGGACGCCTACGCCGCCATGTACGTCATCGCCGACGCCCTGGAACGCGCCGCCTCCACCGACCCGGCCAAGGTCCGCGACGCCCTGGCCGCGACCAAGCTCGCCTCCGGCCCGGCCATGATCGTCTCCTACGACGGCGTGGAGTTCGACAAGGACGGCCAGAACAAGAACGCCGGCATCGTCATCGTGCAGGTGGCCAAGGTCGACGGCAAGCCCGAGCGCGTGACCGTGTGGCCCAAGGCCGCCCGCCGCTCCGGCTACGCCCCGGTCTTCCCCGCCAACAAGTAGTCCCGACGCTTCCCCATAAACGCCCCGGGCGGTCTGGCTGGCCGCCCGGGGCAAACGTCCCGGAGTAGGCCTCATGACCGCGGTGATTCAGGCGACGATCAACGGCATCATGATGGGCGCCATGTACGGGCTGACCGCCCTCGGACTCACCCTGATCTTCGGGGTGATGAAAGTGGTCAACTTCGCCCACGGCTCCCTGCTCATGGTCGGCATGTTCAGCGCCTATTGGCTGATCAAGCTCACGGGCATCCACCCGTACCTGGCCCTTTGCATCGTTCCCCCCATCCTCTACTTCTTCGGCTACTATCTCCAGGATCTGGTGATAAAACCCGTGTTCCGGGCCGAGCGGCAGGTCCGCGAACCGCTGACGGTCATCATCGTGACCACCGGCGTCTGGTACGTGCTGGACAATCTGGCGCTCATGCTCTTCGGGGCCGAGTATCGCACCGTGCGCACGGCCATTTCCAACAAGTCCTTCGCCCTCGGGGACTTCATCGTCTCCATTCCCAAATTTTCCGGCTTCGTGGTGGCCGTGGCCACGGCCGTGGGCCTGGCCCTTTTCATGCGCAAGACCAAGATCGGCATGGCGCTGCGGGCCACCAGCCTCGACCGCGAGGCGGCCAACCTCATGGGCATCGACCAGTACAAGGTCTACAACATCGCCTTTGGCCTCGGCACCGCCATCGCCGGCATCGCCGGCTGCGTGCTCATCCCCTTCTACTACGTCTACCCCTCGGTGGGCGTGGTCTTCGACATCCGGGCCTTCATCATCGTGGTCCTCGGGGGCCTGGGCAGCATTCCCGGCGCGCTCCTCGGCGGCCTGGTCATTGGCCTCATCGAATCCGTCTTTTCGCAGTTCATGGCCTCCACCTGGACCGAGGCCATCATCTACGCCATTTTTCTCATCATCTTGTTCGTGAAACCCTCGGGTTTTTTCGGCAACAAACAGGACTGGTAGGAGGGGACGCCGTGAGCCGAAAACAACTCGACGCAACGCTTCTGACCGTTGCCGCCCTCGTCGCCTTCGGGCTGCCCCTGGTGGTCACCTCGCCCACCTATCTGCAAATCCTCATCCTGCTGTTTTTCTACGCCTACCTGACCACGTCCTGGAACCTGGTCGGCGGCTTCGCCGGGGTGCTGCCGCTGGGCCACTCGGTCTTCGTCGGCATCGGGGCCTACACCTCGACCGTCCTCACCCTCCAGTACGGCGTCTCGCCCTGGATCGGCATGCTGGTCGGCGGAGTGCTGGCCGCCCTGGTCGGCGTGGTCATCGGACTGCCCACCTTCCGCATGCGCGGGGCCTACTTCTGCCTGTGCACCATCGCCTTCGCCGAGGGCATCCGGGTCATGGTGGAAAACATCGACACCTTGGGGCCGCTTAAGATCAACGGTCCCCGGGGGCTGCTCATCCCGCTCAAGGACCCGTCCTTCTGGCACTACCAGTTCATGTCCAAGCTGCCCTACTACTACATCATCCTGGTCATGCTGCTCATCGTCCTGGCGCTGACCTGGTTCATCTCCCGCTCCAAGATCGGCTACTACCTGGCCGCCGGCGGCGAGGAGCCCGAGGCGGCCGCGGCGCTCGGCGTCAACGTGGCCAACTGCAAGCTCCTGTCCATGGCCCTGTCCTGCTTCTTCACGGCCCTGGCCGGCACCTTCTACGCCCAGCTCATGCTCTACTTCTATCCCAAGGGCCTCATGGGCCTCGACCTCTCCTTCGAGATCGCCTTCATCGCGCTCATCGGCGGCCGGGGCACCATCGCCGGCCCGGTCATCGGCGCGCTGGTGCTGCGGCCGCTCAACGAGTTCACCCGCATCTACCTAAGCGACATGCTGCCCGGCCTGCACCTCGTCATCTTCGGCCTCATCCTCATCCTGGTCATGCTCTACAAGCCCCAGGGCCTCACCGCGCCCCTGGCCGCCGCCTACGACAAGCTGGCCCGCAAGATCACCCGGGAACCCCACGCCAAGGGAGCCGCCGCATGAGCGCCAACATCCTCGAAATCACGGCCCTGACCAAGCACTTCGGCGGCCTGACCGCGGTCAGCGCCCTGGACCTGCACATCCGAAAGGGCGAGATCCTGGCGCTCATCGGCCCCAACGGCGCGGGCAAGTCCACGGTGTTCAACCTCGTGGCCGGCGTCTACCCGCCCTCCGAGGGAACCATCCGCTTCAAGGACGAGGTCATCAACGGCCGCAAGCCCTGGGACCTGTGCAAGCTGGGCCTGGCCCGCACCTTCCAGATCGTCAAGCCCTTCGCCAGCAAGACCGTCCTCTACAACGTCATGGTCGGGGCGTTTTTGCACACCAACTCCACCACCAAGGCCCGGGAGAAGGCCGAGGAGGTCATGGCCGTCCTCGGGCTCGAGGGCCTGCGCGACCGCCTGGCCGGCAGCCTCACCATCGCCGACCGCAAGCGCCTGGAGATCGGCAAGGCCCTGGCGACCAACCCCGAGCTGCTGCTTCTCGACGAGGTCATGGCCGGCCTGCGCCCGACCGAAGTGGACGACATGATCGCCGTCATCAGGGGACTGCGCGACCGGGGCGTCACGGTCTTCGTCATCGAGCACATCATGCGCGCCGTCATGGCGCTCTCCGACCGGGTGGTGGTCATCCAGTTCGGCCAGAAGATCGCCGAGGGCACGCCCGAGGCCGTGACCAGGGACGAGAACGTCATCAAGGCCTATCTCGGGGGGGACTATGACGCTGCTTAGCGTGGAACACATCGACGTGGCCTACGGCGACGTCCAGGTCATAAACGACCTGTCGCTGACCGTGGAGGAAGGCGAGGTCGTGAGCATCATCGGCGGCAACGGCGCGGGCAAGTCCACCCTGCTCAAGACCATCTCCGGGCTCATGGCCCCGAGTTCGGGCATCATCCGCTTCAAGGGCGAGCCCATCCAGCACCTGCCGCCCGAGCGCATCGTCGATCGCGGCATCGTCCACGTGCCCGAGGGCCGGCGGCTTTTTTCGCTCATGACCGTGGCCGAGAACCTGCTGATCGGGTCCTATTCGCCCAGGGCCTACAAGGAGCGGGACAAGACCCTGCGCCAGGTCCACGCCCTGCTGCCGCGCCTGCTCGAACGCCAGACCCAGATGGCCATGACCCTTTCCGGCGGCGAGCAGCAGATGGTGGCCATCGGCCGGGGCCTCATGGCCCTGCCGGGGCTGCTCATGCTCGACGAACCGTCGCTTGGGCTCGCGCCCATCCTGGTCAAGTCCATCTTCGAGACCCTGCGCAAGATCGCCGACTCCGGCACCACGGTGCTGCTCGTCGAGCAGGACGTGCACCATTCGCTGCGGCTCTCGGACCGGGGCTACGTGCTGGAGCACGGCCGGGTGGCCCTGTCCGGGCCGGCGGGACAGCTGCTCGAAAACCCGCACATCAAGTCGGCCTATCTGGGCATCTGACCCCGGGCCGGGGCGTCGCGCTTCGATGGACCGCCCGGGCGGTCCCACGGCAATGGATTCGGAGCTTTGGTCTGTCCTGGAGAATGCGGACGCACGCTTTGGGACGCAACACTAGCGCAAGGAGCCGCAGCATGCTCGTCGGGGATTGGATGTCGCGCAACGTGGTCACGGCGACCGAGGACATGTCCATGATAAAGGCCGGGCGGATGCTGCGCGAGCGCAAGATCCGCCGCCTGCCCGTGGTGGACAAGGACGGGGGGCTCGTCGGCATCGTGTCCGAGCGCGACCTCAAGGCGGCCTCGCCCTCGTCCGCGACCACGCTCGACATGTACGAGATGACCTACCTGCTCTCGGAGATGAAGCTCAAAAGCATCATGACCAAATCCCCGTTGTCCATCCGGCCGACCGACACCGTGGAGCGGGCGGCCCTGGTCATGCGCGACAACAAGGTCGGCTGCCTGCCCGTGGTGGACGCGGCGGGCAAGGTCGTGGGCATCATCACGGACACGGACATCTTCAGGCTCTTCGTGTCCATCACCGGCATCGACCAGGGCGGCATCCAGATCGGGCTGCGCCTGGGCACCAGCGAAGGCAGCCTCAAGCCCGTGCTCGACGCCCTGCGCGGCCACGAGGCCCGCATCATCAGCATCCTTTCTTCCTACGACCGGGCCGACGCCTCGCGCCGCGACGTGTCCGTCCGCATCCAGGGCCTGCCCGAGACCAAGGAACGGGAACTCCACGCCCTGCTGGAAAAGACCTGCCAGGTGCTGTCCTGGACCCGCGACTAGCGCGGCGTCCCTGAAAAAATACGACAGTATTTTTTGGAAACCAGAACTGCCAAGGCTGCTGCGCGACACGCGCCAGCCAAGGCGCATTCCCCGAAACAGCGACGGGGCCGGTCCGACGACCGGCCCCGTTTCGTTTTCCGTCATGGCCCGCCGGCCGGCCTCGCCCCAGGGCCCTCGGACCGCCTCGCCAAGGGTCCGCCGCGACGCGCCCCGATCGGGGCGGGAAGGCCTCCCCGTCAGGAGCCGCGGCGGATGTTGTACACGCCGCGCCCCTCGGCCACGTGCTCGTCCGGGCTGCCGTCGGACCACAGCGCCACTTGCGCGTTGCCCACGCGGTTGCCGAGCAGGCGCACGGTCGCCTCGGCGTAGAGGTCGCGGGCCGCGGCCGGGCGCAGGTAGTCCACGCGCAGGTCGATGGTGGCGATGCGGTCGGCCAGTTCGCAGCGGGTCCACACGGCGAAGCCGGCGCACACGTCGGCCAGGGTCGAGATCACGCCGCCGTGGATGGCCGGCCGGCGCGCGTCGCCGATCAGGTCCTCGCGAAAGGGGATGAAAAGCCGCACCCGCCCTTCCTCCACGGCCGCCACCCGGATGCCGAGCATCTTCTGGAACGGCAACCCGTTTTCGATCAGGTCGGCCAGCACAGCGAAATCCATGTCTCTCCTCCGCGCAGGACGTTTCCCCGGCCCTTGCGGGCCGGACCACGGGCATACCGGCTCGCCGCCGCCTTGTCCAACCGCGCCGGGAACGGACGCGGCCGAACCGGGTCGGCCGTCGCGCCCGGGCGTTGCGGGGCGGCCGCTCCCAAGCGCGGCCGCTTCCCGCCCCGACGCCCGCCACCACCCCCGGGGTCGAGCCTTCGCAACGCCCCTCTCTCGCCCTTTGGGCCGCCTTCCCCGGAGTCCGCCGCCCCTGGCGGTCGGCATGCAATGGAAGTGCATCTGCAAATCCTGCAATTGCACGGTCACCCTCCGGCCGCTGATTCGCGACGACCGCCATGAAACAGCAACACCTTGAAATACCATCTTATTTTTCAAGGTCTGTTGCAAGAACGCCAGGAAGCGGTCCGACCGTGCCCGCAAACGCCCTCCACCGGACCGTCGACGACTATCGGCTAATTCAATCAATGATAACGGCTGAATAGGAAACCCCACCAAGCCCGTCCCGCCCCGGGGCGCGAGCATTGGCATGCATGCTGCTATGAGCGTGATCAAAAGCTGTATTGTCGGAAGTTCATAAATGCAATGAAAACAACTTAGTAAGGCTGATTAAAGCATGATGCAGGCAGGTTTCGTGACATACGTTTCAAAACCCATGATGCACCCATGCTTTCAGGTGATTACGGCGATGATTCCCTGCCCTTTTCAACAACCTTAAGGAGGTCTTGTACATGAGTTTCGTCGCACCGCCGGATGTTGCAAAGAACTGTTGCAACGTGCAAGAAGCAAGGGTGAAGTTATCCGTTTCCAAAATGATCGTCCTCGGCCTGGCGGCCGGCTTCTACATCTCCTTCGGCGCGGAGGCCTCGGTCATGGTCGCCCACGACCTCACCGCCCTGGGAGCCGGCTTCCAGCGGTTCATGCTGGCCTCGATCTTCTCCGTCGGCCTCATGATCGTCATCAACGGCGGGGCCGAGCTCTTCACCGGCAACTGCCTGCTCTGGGTCGCCTACATGGACCGCAAGATCAGCACCTACGCCCTGCTGCGCAGCTGGGCCTGGGTGCTTCTGGCCAACATGGTCGGCGCGGTCTTCTTCGCCTGGCTCTACTACCAAACCGGCCTGGCCGACTTCAACAACAGCCTCCTCGGCGCGTTCCAGCTGAAGATGGCCGTCGCCAAGACCACCACGCCCTGGGGACAGCTGTTCGTGCGCGGCATCTTCTGCAACTGGCTGGTCTGCCTGGCCGTCTGGCTGGCCTTCGCCTCCGGCGACGTCATCAGCAAGTGCGTCTCCGCCTGGATCGGCGTCATGACCTTCGTCATGAGCAACTTCGAGCACAGCATCGCCAACATGTACTACCTGCCCGCCGGCTGGTTCGCCAAGCACTCCGACGCCGTGGTCAAGGCCTCGGGCCTGGCCGCCGACAAGGTGGACGCCCTGACCTGGTCGAGCATCGTCTTTGGCAACTGGGTCCCGGTCACGCTCGGCAACATCGTGGGCGGCTGCGTGTTCGTGGCCACCCTCTACTGGTTCAGCTACGTGCGCCAGTGCAAGGGCGCGCCCAACGTCGCCGCCTGCATGCGCAAGGCCGCGGTCAACGAGTAGCCGCCGCAAAACCGCCGGGAGGAACGCGCCATGCCGGGCCGCAACGGTCAGCACATCGCCCCTGTCCTGCTCGCCGGGGGAAAGAGCGCCCGCATGGGGCGCGACAAGAGCTTCGCGCCCCTGGCGGGCCGGCCCATGCTCGAAGTGGTGGCCGGGCGCATCGCCGCCATCTTCGGCGAAAAACCCCTGCTCGTCGCCGATAGGCCGGACCGCTACGCCCATCTGGACCTGCCCGTGGTCTTGGACGTCTACCGCGAGCGCGGCCCCCTGGGCGGCATCCACGCCGCCCTGGCCGCCGGGCGCGCCGCCGCCTGCTTCGTCTTCGCTTGCGACATGCCCTTCCTCGACCTGCCCCTGATCGCGGCCATGCGCCGCATGGCCGACGGCCACGACGCCGTGGTCCCCCGCCACGGCGGCCGCGTCGAACCCCTGCACGCCATCTACCGCGCCTCGTGCCTCCCGCTGCTGGAAGCCATGCTGCGGCAAGGGCGCGGCAGGCTGGCCGACGCCCTGGCCAGGCTGCGGACGCGCTACGTTTCCGAAGGCCTGGTCCGCGCCTGCTCGCCCGACCTTCGCGTCTTCACCAACGTCAACACGCCGGCCGAACTCGGCGCGGTCGCCGCGCTGGCCCCATACACCCCGAAACACTCCGTCTCAGCCGCCCGCGCTGAAAGGACATGCCCATGAACACCTCGCTCAACACCTTCGTTGTGGCGGACCCCAAGAAATGCATCGGCTGCAAGGTCTGCGAAGTGGCCTGCGCCACGGTGCACGCCGCCCCCGAACCCCGGACCGTCGGGGCCATGGCCTCGCCCGTCCTGCCCCGGCTCTACCTCGTGCGCGTGCCCGAGGTGACCATGCCCGTCCAGTGCCGCCACTGCGAGGACGCCCCCTGCGCCAACGTCTGTCCCGTGGCCGCCATCACCCAGAAAAACGACGCCATCGTCGTGGACGAAGCCGTGTGCATGGGCTGCAAGACCTGCATGATGGCCTGTCCCTTCGGGGCCATCGACCTGGTGCCGGTCTACAGAAACGGCCAGGCGGTCATGCAGAACCTCCAGGAGGCCCAGGGCCAGGGACTGGCGGTCAAGGAGAAGCTCGTGGCCAGCAAGTGCGACATGTGCTTCTCCCGCGACAAGGGCCCGGCCTGCGTCGAGAACTGTCCGGCCAAGGCCCTGGAAGTCATGTCGCTCAAGAAGGAAAAGCGCAAGCGCAACCTCAGCTCGGCCATGAACCTGCTCGAATCCGTCAAGCAGTTCATGGAATGACGCCCGGACGCTTGTTGCGTCGTCTCCGGAGCTTGCTGCCCCCAAACACCAACACTGCATCCGGTCGCCAGCGGACGGAATCCACCGCCCTGGCGCACGATGCCGGAGGTCCACATATGAGCGCCACCAGCGGCCCGATCATCAGCATCGACAAGGAACTGTGCACCGGGTGCAAACGCTGCACCGAGGTCTGCCCCGTCAACGCCATCGAGGGCAAGAAGGGCGAGCCCCAGACCGTCGTCGCCGACCGGTGCGTGGTCTGCGGCCAGTGCGTCCAGGTCTGCAGCGCCTTCGCCTCCATCTTCGACGAGGGCATCGCTCCCCGCGAGGCCAAGCTCGCCGAGCGCGGCCTGCTCCCCACGGTGCGCGAGCCGCTCTTCGCCGCCTACAACCGCGGCGACGCCGCCCGGGTCAAGGACGGCCTGGCCGATGCCGGGCTTTTCACCATGGTCCAGTGCGCCCCGGCCGTGCGGGTGTCCATCGCCGAGGAATTCGGCCTGCCGCTGGGCTCTCTCACCCCGGGCAAGATGGCCGCCGCCCTGCGCCGGCTCGGCTTCGACCGCGTCTACGACACCAACTTCACCGCCGACCTGACCATCATGGAGGAAGGCAGCGAGCTCATCAAGCGGGTGACCGAGGGCGGCGCGCTGCCCATGTTCACCTCCTGCTGCCCGGCCTGGGTCAAGTACCTGGAGCAGACCTATCCCGAGCTGATCCCCCACCTGTCCAGCTGCAAGTCGCCCCAGCAGATGGCCGGCGCGCTGTTCAAGACCTACGGCGCCAAGGTGGACGGCGTGGACCCGGCCACGGTCCTGAGCGTCTCGGTCATGCCCTGCACCTGCAAGAAGTTCGAGAGCGAACGCCCGGAGATGCAGGACAGCGGCTTCCGCGACGTGGACGTGGTCCTGACCACCCGCGAGCTCGGCTACCTGATCAAGGACGCCGGCATCGACTTCGCCGGCCTGCCCGAGGAGGCCTTCGACAAGCCGCTCGGCGTCTACACCGGCGCGGGCAACATCTTCGGCGTCACCGGCGGCGTCATGGAGGCGGCCCTGCGCACGGGCTACGAGCTGATCACCAAGGAGCCCGTGCCCAAGCTCGAGATGAACTTCGTGCGCGGCGGCGAAGGCGTGCGCAAGGCCACGGTCAAGGTGGGCAAGCTCAGCCTCAAGGTGGCCGTGGCCTCGGGCCTGGCCAACGTCGCGCCCCTGCTCGAGCAGATCAAGTCCGGCGAGGCCGACTTCCACTTCCTGGAGGTCATGACCTGCCCCGTGGGCTGCGTCAGCGGCGGCGGCCAGGCCAAGGTGCTTTTGCCCACGGACCGTACCGTGGCCTACGAAACGCGCACCGCCGCCACCTACTGCCACGACGAGCACCTGCCGCTGCGCAAGTCCCACGACAACCCCGAGGTGCAAAAGCTCTACAAGGACTTCCTCGGCGAACCCCTGGGCCATGAGTCCCATCATCTGCTGCACACGGAATACGTTTCCAGGAAGCAAGGCTGAACGGCGT
The DNA here is from genome assembly GCA_023390395.1 of Pseudomonadota bacterium. GTDB lineage: Bacteria > Desulfobacterota > Desulfovibrionia > Desulfovibrionales > Desulfovibrionaceae > Solidesulfovibrio. The sequence goes on from JAEWCY010000062.1 coordinate 41,753, forward strand.
CGGGGCCGGGGCGCGTCGGCGTCCCGGCCCCGGCCCGACGCCAGGAAAAGGTCGCACCCATGATGCGCGTCACCCCCCTCATCCACCGCGACGCCGCCGCCTGCATCGGCTGCCGCCTGTGCGAGGTCGCCTGCCAGGCCCGGGACCTCCGCCGGCCGACCGTCGGCTGCCTGGAGGAGCCCGTCGTGCCGCGCCTTCGCGCCGACCGGCGCGGCGTAGCGGTGGAACTCGCCTTCTGCGCCCACTGCGAGGAGCCCGCCTGCCTGCCCGCCTGCCCCGAGGGCGCCCTCGTCCGCCGGGACGGGACCGTGTCCGTGGACGCGGCGAAGTGCCGGGGCTGCCCGCATTGCCTCGCGGCCTGCCCGTTCGGGACGATCCGCATCGCCCCGAACGCTTCGGCCCGCAAGTGCGACCTGTGCCTCACGCGTCCCGGCGGCCCCGCTTGCGTGGAAGCTTGCCCGGAAAACGCCCTGGCCCGCGTGGAGCCGGGGCGCGACAGGAAGGAGAAGAATCTCGCCGCCGCCCTGGCGCTCCTCGCGCCCGGGGCCGGACGGCAGGCGGCGCTGGCGGCTTCCCGCCCGGCCGCCGGAAACGCCGACGACCGAACCCACAAACAAGCGGGGGAGTTGTAACCATGAAACTCTGGTACGTAAGCGCACTGTGCTTCTACGCGCTCGGCATCTGCTCGCCGCTGTTCGCCGCCAAGCGGCCGGCCGTGAGCAACGTCCTGGCGCACTTCGCGGCGGTGCTCGGCAGCCTGGCCCTGCTCGGGCTGTCCCTGACCATCATCACCGGCAACGGCGAAACCCTGCGTTTCGCCTGGTTCGCCCCCCTGGGCGACATCCTCGTCACCCTCGACGGCCTGTCGGCCCTGTTCCTCCTGGCGCTCGGCGTGGTCGGCACGGCGGCGAGCATCTACGCCGTGGGCTACACCAAGGAGTACTACGGCCACCGGTTCGCCTCCATGGCCTCGCTCTACAACGCCTTTCTGCTCTCCATCGTCCTGGTGCTGACCGTGAGCCAGGTGTTCTACTTCATCATCGCCTGGGAAACCATGACCCTGGTCTCCTTCTTCCTGGTCAACCACGAGTTCGAGAAGGCCGGCAACACCAAGGCGGCCTACCAGTACATCCTCATGACCCACGTGGGCACGGCCTTCATCGTGGCCGCCTTCCTGATCCTCTCGAGCTCCGTCGAGAGCCTGGACTTCGCCGGCCTGGCCGGGGCCCAGCTGCCCGGCGGCCTGCGCAACCTGGTGTTCGCCTGCGCCCTCCTCGGCTTCGGCACCAAGGCGGGCGTGATCCCCATGCACGTCTGGCTGCCCGAGGCCCACCCGGCCGCGCCGAGCCACGTCTCGGCGCTCATGTCCGGCGTCATGATCAAGACGGCCATCTACGGCATGTGCCGCTTCTTCCTGGAATTTCTGGGCACCGGTCCCCAGTGGTGGGGCGTGGTGGTCCTGGCCCTGGCCATCGTGTCCTCGGTGCTCGGCGTGCTCTACGCCTGCGTGCAGCACGACCTCAAACGCCTGCTCGCCTACCACAGCGTGGAGAACATCGGCATCATCCTGCTCGGCGTGGGCTCGGGCATGGTCTTCATGAGCCGGGGCCAGGCCCTGCCCGCGGCCCTGGCCTGGATGGCCGCCCTGTACCACGTCTTCAACCACGCCGTGTTCAAGTCCCTGCTCTTCCTCGGGGCCGGCTCGGTGCTCCACGGCTCCGGCACCAAGGACATCGAGCACATGGGCGGGCTTATCAAGCGCATGCCCGTCACCGCCCTGCTCTTCCTCATCGGCGCGGTGGCCATCTCCGCCCTGCCGCCGCTGTCCGGGTTCGTGAGCGAATGGCTGACCTTCCAGTCCATGTTCCACCTGCCGGCGGCCATGTCGGGCCTGCTCGGCAAGCTCTGGGCCGTGATCCTCATCGCCCTGCTGGGACTGACCGGCGCATTGGCCGGAGCCTGCTTCGTCAAGGTCGTGGGCGTGACCTTCCTGGCCAAGCCCCGAAGCGTCGGCGCGGCCAAGGCGCACGAGGCCCCGGTGTCCATGCTGGCCGGCATGGCCGGCCTGGCCGCCGTGTGCGTGGCCGCCGGCGTGTGCCCGCAGTGGATGCTTGCCGTCGTCGGCCGGGCCGTGGCCGGGCTTAGGGGCGTGGACAGCGCCGGCATGCTCGCCCAGAGCGACTGGCTGACCACCATGCTGCCCCTGGGCTCGGGCGGGGATTCCCTGGCCATGCCCTTCGTGGCCGTGCTGCTCCTGGCCGGCTGCCTCATGGCCCTCGGCTTCGCCCGCCTGACCGGCAAGGCCAAGGTGGTCGCGGGCGAGACCTGGACCTGCGGCATCGTTCCCACCGCCCGCATGGAATACTCGGCCACGGGATTCACCGAGCCCATCCGCCGCGTGTTCAAGGCCATCCTGCGGCCCGTGGTCCAGATCAAGGCCGAGAAGGAGCCCAACCCCTACCACGGCGTGCGCATGACGTTCTCCGTGCACATCACCAACATCTTCAACGAGTGGATCTACAATCCGCTGTGCGAAGGCGTGATGTTTCTGGCCGAGAACTTCAAGCGCATCCAGGGCGGCAGCCTGCAGGTCTACATCGGCTACATCATGGTGTTCACGGTCATCGTGCTCATCGTCAGCAACAGGGGTTAGCCATGCCATACGAATCGCTTCTCATCCAGGTCGTCCTCGTCCTCTTGCTGGCCCCCCTCGTGCAGGGCGTCATCAAGAACACGAAGGCCCGTTTCCAGAGCCGCCGCGGCCCGGGCTACCTCCAGCCCTACTACGACTACGCCAAGTTCCTGCGCAAGGACTACGTCGTCTCCCCCACGGTGTCCTGGGTCTTCCACGTCGCGCCCTACATCTACTTCGGCGCGGCCGTGGCCGCCGCCCTGTTCGTGCCCACCCTCATGAGCACGGGCGTCACCTTCAACAACCTCTTCATCCTGGTCTACGTCTTCGCCCTGGGCCGCTTCTTCCTGGCCGCCGCCTCCCTGGACGCCGGCAGCGCCTTCGGCGGCATGGGCGGCTCCCGCGAGATGTACATCGCGGTGCTGGTCGAGCCCATCCTCATGCTCACGCTCTTCTCCGTGGCCATGGGCGCCCAGACCACCACCCTGTCCGGCATGGCCGCCTGGGCCTCGGGCACGGGGCTCACCTTCTCGGGCCTGCTGGCCGCCCTGGCCTTCCTCATCGTGCTGGTGGCCGAGACCGGGCGCATCCCCGTGGACAACCCCGACACCCACCTGGAACTGACCATGATCCACGAGGGCATGGTCCTTGAATACTCCGGCCGGCCCACCGGGCTCATCTTCTGGGCCGCCTCGGTCAAGCAGCTCGTGCTCATCGTGGTCTTCGTCAACCTGTTCGTGCCCTGGGTTCCGCCCTTCGTCGAGGGAACGGTCCTGTCCGGGGCGCTGTTCGCCCTGAAGGTCCTGGCCACGGCCGTGCTCCTGGCGGCCATCGAGACCAGCACCAACAAGATCCGGCTGTTCCGCGCGCCGGGACTGCTCGCCGCCGGCGGCGTGCTGGCCCTGCTCGCCCTGGCCGCCCAATAACCGTGGAGGAACGCGTCATGTATCTGCTCACCATCCTGCTCCTGGCCGCGGCCGTCATCCAGACCCGGATGACCGACCTGCGCCGGGCCATCGCCATCATCCTGGTCCAGTCGGCCTTCCTGGCCCTGGCCTGCGCCGTGGTCGGCATCCAAAGCGGGCACATGCACATGTACGTGGCCGCGGTGCTGACCGTCGTCATCAAGGTCGGCCTGATCCCCTACGCGCTCTACAAGGTGCTGCCCTACCTGGCCGAGGAGCGGGAAGTGCCCACCAAGGAGATCGTCAAGGCCAACATGTCGACCTTCCTGTCCCTGCTCTCCATCATCATCGCCTTCACCCTGGTCATGCCGGTCATCCCCAGCGCCGCCCAGCACGAGACCCTGCCCGCCTCCATTTCGCTGGTGCTCATCGGCTTCGTGCTCATCATGACCCGCAGCCAGGCCGTCATGCAGATCATTGGCCTCATCACGATGGAAAACGGCCTCTACCTCCTCGGACTCACCATCGCCAACGGCCTGCCGCTGATCATCGAACTCGGCATCTTCTTCGACGTCCTGGTGGCCGTGGTGGTCCTGGTCATCCTCACCTACCGGCTCAAGCTGTCGTTTCTGACCACCGACACGAGCCTTCTCAAGAAGCTCAAGGGGTAACGCCATGTACGAACTCCTGCTCATCACCATGGCCCTGCCCGTCATCGCCGGCGGCCTGTCGCTCTTCAACGCCAACCCCGGCATGCTGCGGGTGATCAACCTCTCCGGCAGCGCCGCCACCGGAATCTGCATCCTCGGCATCATCGCCAAGACCATCCACGACGGCCCCTTCACCAGCGCCTTCCTCCACGTGGACGACCTGACCGCGGTCATGCTCTTCGTGGTGGGGCTGCTCACCTTCACGGCCACGCTGTTCTCCCTGTCCTACATGGAGCGCGAGGTGCGCGACGGCCACGTCGCCCCGCACATGCTGCCGCGCTACTACGCCCTGCTCAACCTCTTCGCCGTGTCCATGATCAGCGTGCTCGTGGTCGGCAACCTGGGCCTCATGTGGGTGGCCGTGGAAGGCACCACCCTGGCCTCGGCCCTGCTGGTGGCCTTCTACTTCAACCAGGCGGCCCTGGAGGCGGCCTGGAAGTACGTCATGATCTGCACGGTGGGCATCTGTCTGGCCCTGCTCGGCACCATCCTGCTCTACTCGGCCCAGGTCGGGGCCGGCGGCGCGGAACGGGCGCTCGACTGGGCCACGCTCAAGGAACTGGCCCCCATGCTCGACCCCAAGACGGTCAAGATGGCCTTCATCTTCATCCTCATCGGCTACGGCACCAAGGCCGGCCTGGCCCCCATGCACACTTGGCTGCCCGACGCCCACAGCCAGGCTCCCTCGCCGGTCAGCGGCCTGCTCTCGGGCGCGCTTCTCAGCTGCGCCCTGTACGCGCTGATCCGCAACCTGGTCATCGTCGAAGGCACGCTCGGACCGGCGTTTCCCCAGACCGTGCTGCTGTGCGTGGGCGTGCTCTCGATCCTCATCGCCATCCCCTTCGTGCTGACCCAGCACGACCTCAAGCGCCTGCTGGCCTACTCGAGCGTGGAGCACATGGGCATCGTGACCCTTGGCCTGGGCATCGGCACGCCCCTGGCCGTGTACGCCGCCATCCTGCACATCGTGAACCACGCCGCGGCCAAGTCTTCGCTGTTCTACATCGCCGGCTCCATCTCCCAGGACTACCGCACCAAGGACATCAAGGGCATCCACGGCGTGGCCACGGTGGCCCCGCTCCTGGCCACGCTGTTCGTCCTATCCGTCATGGCCATCACCGGCGTGCCGCCGTTCAACATCTTCCTGTCCAAGTTCATGATCATAAACGCCCTGTTCGACGACCACCACTGGCTGCTCGGCAGCGTCATCCTGCTGCTTTTGACCGGGGTCTTCGCCGGCATGCTGCGCTACGGCCTGCGCATGAGCTTCGGCCAAAAGCCCGCCGACGTGGCCCACCGCGAGCGGCTGTCGCTTTCGGCCAGGCTGGCGCTCGGCCTGTCCATGGTCCTGGTCTTCGTCGGCGGGGTCTACCTGCCCGAAGCGGCCAACGGCGTGCTGCGCCGCGCCGCGCAAATCATCATGGGAGCCTAACGATGCTGCCGCATGACACCAAGATCGTGCCCGCCTTCCAGCTGCGCGAGACGGCCTACGCCATCTCCCGGGAAGGGGGCCGCCTGCTGGCCATGTTCGCCAACGACGAGCGCCCCGTGTGCGGCAAGTTCGTCATCTACTGCCTGTTCGCAAGCGACGGGGGCACGGTGCTCGTCAAGGGCCTGCTCGACCGGGACGAAACCCCGGAATTCCCGTCCATAAGCCCGGAGATCCCCGCCGCCGCCTGGTACGAGCGCGAGATCCGCGACCTCTTCGGCCTGAAGCCCGTGGGCCATCCCGACCCGCGCCGGCTGGTGCTGCACGAGAACTTCCCCGACGGCGTGCACCCCCTGCGCAAGGACTTCGACACGCGGACCCCCATCGAGACCGTCGGCGGCGGCGAGTTCCCCATGGCCGGCGTCTCGGGCGAGGGCGTCTTCGAGGTGCCCGTGGGCCCCATCCACGCCGGCATCATCGAGCCCGGCCACTTCCGCTTCAGCCAGGCCGGCGAGATGATGATGCGCCTGGACGCCAAGATGTTCTTCGTCCACCGGGGCATCGAGAAGGCCGTGGAAGGCCAGCCCCTGGCCGACGCCTTCTACCGGGTGGAGCGCATCTCCGGCATCGCCTCGGTGGCCCACGGCCTGGCCTACTGCCAGGCCGTCGAAAGCCTGGCCGGGGTCGTCCCCTCGGGCCGGGCCCAGTACCTGCGCGCCCTGGTCGCCGAAATGGAGCGCCTCTACAACCACGTGGGCGACATCGGCAACATGTGCGCCGGCATCGGCTTCGCCGTGGCCATCATGGCCGGGGCGCGCATGAAGGAAGCCGTCATGCAGGTGAACGACCGGCTCACCGGCAACCGCTTCCTGCGCGGCATGGTCGCCCCGGGCGGCGTGCGCCGCGACATCGACGCCGCGACCGAACAGGCCATCCGGACCCTGCTCGACGCCCTGGAGCCGGACTTCACCGAACTGGTGGGGCTTTTCCGGGAAAACGACGAACTGCTCGAACGCATGAACACCACGGGCATCGTGCCCAAGCAGGCCGCCTTCGACCTCGGCGTCACGGGCGTGGGCGCGCGGGCCTCGGGCGTGGACACGGACTACCGCCGCGACTTCCCCTACGGCTGCTACCCGGACCTCACGCTCTCCATCCCGGTCTACACCGCCGGCGACGTGGCCGCCCGGCTGTGGGTGCGCGTGGACGAGACCTACGCCTGCATCCGCCTCATCCGGCAGATCCTCGACCAGATGCCCGAGGGCGAGCTGCGCCTGCCCGTTCCTTCGATCCCGGCCCACTCCAGCGCCTTCGGCTGGGCCGAATCCTCCCAGGGGGGCGTGATCCACTGGCTCATGACCGGCAAGGACGACACCGTCTACCGGCTCTTCGTCCGGGCGGCCGCCTACCCCAACTGGCCGGCCCTGACCGTGGCCGCGCCGGGCAACATCATCCCGGACTTCCCGCTCATCAACAAGAGCTTCGAGCTCTCTTACGCCTGCCTGGACCGATAGGAGGACTGCCATGCTGCTCGACGTTTGGCGCAAGATCATCACCACCGGCACGGTCACGAAGGACTTCGACGCCGTCGTGCCCCCGGCCTGCTCCCGGGGCCAGGTCGTGCCCAAGGCGGCCAGGGACGGGGCCTGCGCCGCCTGCCGCAAGTGCGAGGCGGCCTGCCCGGGCCAGGCCATCACCGTGGACGGCGAGGGCGCGCATGTCGACGACAAGGCCTGCCTGTTCTGCGGCCGGTGCGTTTCCGTGTGCCCCAAGGACATGCTCGAACAGACTGCGAAATACGACCTGGCCAGCCTCGGCGGCGTCTTCGCCGGGCCCACGCCCGGCGACACGGCCCGCAAGATCCGGGCGGCGCTCGGCCGCTCCCTGCACATCCGCCACGTGGACATCGGGTCGTGCAACGCCTGCGACTTCGAGATGACCCACCTGTGCAACCCCATCTACGACGTGCAGCAGTACGGCCTGGACTTCGTGCCCTCGCCGCGCCACGCCGACCTGCTCATGGTCACGGGCGTGGTGACGCGAAATTCCACCCAGGCCCTGCAGATGACCTACGAAGCCACGCCCACGCCCAAGCTGGTCATGGCCGTGGGCACGTGCGCCTGCAGCGGCAAGGCCTTCGGCGAAAGCTACGCCGTGCGCGGCGCGGTGGACAGCATCGTGCCCGTGGACATCTACGTCCCCGGATGCCCGCCCAGGCCCCAGGCCATCATCGACGGCGTCATGAAGGCCCTGGCCAGGCGGATCGGCCAATGAGGAGCGACTGTCCCGGCTCCGCCCCGCACGGGGACCGGACAGGCATGGCGACGGCGCGCCCCGCGG
>JAEWCY010000192.1 GCA_023390395.1 Pseudomonadota bacterium
CATTGCCGCCCCGCAGCAGGAAGCCGCGTATGAACTTGTCCAGCTCGCCGTCGAGCACCGCCTCCACATCCCCCACTTCGACGCTCGTGCGGTGGTCCTTGACCAGTCGGTAGGGCTGCATGGTGTAGGTCCTTATCTGGGAACCGAAGCCTATGGCGTTTTTCGCGTCGTAACTTTCCTGTTTCTCCGCTTGTAGCTTTTTGAGCTCCAGGTCGTAAAGTCTGGCCTTGAGCACCTTCATGGCCGTTTCGCGGTTGCGGTGCTGCGATTTCTCGTTTTGGCACTGCACCACGATGTTGGTCGGCAGGTGGGTGATGCGGATGGCCGAGGACGTCTTGTTGACGTGCTGGCCGCCCGGACCCGAGGCGCGGAAGACGTCCACGCGCAGATCCTCTTCCTTGACCTCGATGTCGATGTCCACGCCGGCGTCGGGGTAGACGTCGACCGAAGCGAACGAGGTGTGGCGGCGGCCCGAGGAGTCCAAAGGCGACATGCGGATGAGGCGGTGGATGCCTTTTTCCGCGGCGAGCAGGCCATAGGCGTAGGGCCCGGAGATCTGCAGGGTGACGCTTTTGACGCCGGCCTCGTCGCCGGGGAGGAAGTCGAGCTCCTTGACGTCGAAATGCTTGCGTTCGGCCCAACGGCGGTACATGCGCAGGAGCATCTCGGCCCAGTCCTGGGCCTCGGTGCCGCCCGCGCCCGGATGGATTTCCAGGATGGCGTCGGCGTTGTCCTCGGACTTGAAGAAGGCGGCCAGTTCGGCGTCGGCCAGCTCGCCGCCCAGGGTCTCGATCTGTTCGGCCAGGGCGTCGAGGACCTCGGGGCTGCCGTCGTCCTTGGCCATAGCCAGCCATTCGTCGAGGTCGCCGCGGGCGGCGTAGAGCTTCTCGCCGCTCTCGACCTTGGCGGTCAGGGCGCTTTTCTCGCGCAGGACCGGGGTGAGGCGCTCGGGCGCGTCCCAGGCTCCGGGTTTGGACAGCTCGGCCTCTATCTCGGCCAGGCGATTGCGGCTTTGCTCCAGGTCAAAGACGCCTCCAGAATTCGTCGAACTTGTCCAGGAGCTCGGAGCCGAGCGTGCGCAGTTCCGCGTATTGCAGCATGGATGATCACTCTCTTACAGGGTTTTGCCGCGCCCGGAAAAGGCGGCGCGGCGTTCGGGCGACAAGGCGGCGCCCAGGCACATCAGGACGAAAAGGACGGGGATGGCCCAGGTGATCAGCGTATAGTGACGGTGAAACCAGGTCGTTTCCGACACGACGGGCACCTCCGGGCAAGGCAGGGTCAGGGTGGTGAAAAGCCCACCCTGGGCCATGATGCGGCCCCGGGGATCGATCACGGCGGAAATGCCCGAGTTGGTGCCCCGGATGATGGCCCGCCCCTGCTCCACGGCCCGCAGCATGGCCAGGTCGAGGTGCTGGCGCGGGGCGGCGGAATCGCCGAACCACGAGTCGTTGGAGATGTTCACCAGGATGTTGGCCCCGGCCTCCACGCGCTGTTGCGCCAATTCCGGAAAGATCGCTTCATAGCAGATGAGCATGCCCAGGGCAAGGCGGCCGTGAAGGAGCGGCTTCTCGACCCGGCCGGGCCGGAAGTCGCCCACGCCCTCCACGAGCTTGTGGATGAACGGCAGGTACTGGCCGAAGGGCACGTACTCGCCGAAGGGCACGAGGTGCTCCTTGTCGTAGGCGCTCTCCTGGCCTGACGGGGTCAGCAGGTAGGCGCGGTTGAAGAGCACGTGCCCGCCGAGGGTGGTCTCGTAGGCCGGCGCGCCGAAGACCAGCGGCGTGCCCGAGGCGGTGGCGAAGTCGATCAGGCGCTGGGACAGGGGGCCGTGGTCCTGGTAGTAGAAGGGCATGGTGGTCTCGGGCCAGACCAGCAGGTCCGTGGGCGCGTCGCGCATGGCCTGGGTCGAGAGGGAAATGTACCTGTCCACGGTGTCGCGCTGGGACTGCGGGTCCCATTTGCGGCTCTGGTCCACGTTGCCCTGGACGATGGTGGCGTGGATGGCCCCGTCCTTGGGCGCGGGCCGGCCGGCCCGGTCGTTGCCGAGGAAGAAGAGGCCGGCCAGCAGCAGCACGGCGACCAGGCCCTGTCGCGACAGGGGGCCGCAGGCGACCGGCCAGGCGACGAGGCCGGCGATGAGCCCCGAGAGGCCGTAGGCCCCGATGAAGGCCGCGCCCTGGATGGCCGCCGGCCAGGGCGAGAAGGCGGCGGCCAGGGCGAGCCAGGGGAAGCCCGTGAAGAGCACGCCCCGGGCGAACTCCATGCTGGCCCAGGCCAGGACGCAGAACGGCCCGAAAAGCCAGGGGGAAAGGCGCGTCGCCCCTAGGCGCAGGACCACGGCCAGGGCCATGGTGTAAAGCCCCAGCACCATGCCCATGAGCACGGGCGCGGGCACGGCCAGCAGCCAGGGCAGGTTGCCGTAGTCGTGGATGGGCAGGGCGGCCCAGTAGAGGCTGGCGCAGGCCGAGGCCGCGCCGATGAGGTAGCCGGCCTTGGCCGCCGCCCCGGTCGTGGGGGCGCGCAGGGCGGCGAAAGTCAGGCCGGCGGGCAGGGCCAGGGCCAGAAGCGGCAGGCGGTACAAGGGGTTGGCGAATCCGAGCCAAGCCCCGAGCACGGCCAGGAGTGTTGCTGTGGTCACGGTGTCCGTCGGGAGCGCCTCAAGGTTGGGTGGGGGCGGGCGCGGCGGAAGGCATGCCGCCGGCGTCCGTGTCGGGGAGCCTCGTTCGTGTGGCGTTTTCGAAATCCGTTCGGGCGGACTTCGCGAGCGCTAGGCCGAAATAATCCTTGTTGTTACAACAGCGCCAACTTTCAGCGACGCCGCCTCAGGCGGCCGGTTCGATGACGATCCAGCGGATCTGCCGGCGGTCGGCCTCGCGGATGGTGAAGCGGCGTCCTTCCAGGGTGAAGGCGTCGCCCTGGCGCGGCACGCGTCCGGCCAGTTCGGTCAGGAAGCCGCCGATGGTCTCCACCTGTTCCGATTCCAGTTCCAGGCCCAGGGCGGCGTTGACGTCCTCCAGGGGAAAGCGGCCGGAGACGAGGTAGACGTCCTGGCCGATCTCCTGGATTTCCTCGGGCTTGCTCGGATCGTGCTCGTCTTCGATCTCGCCGACGATCTCCTCGAGCACATCCTCCAGGGTAATCAGCCCCGAGGTGCCGCCGTACTCGTCCAGGGCCACGGCCATGTGCTTCTTCTGGCTGCGGAATTCCAGGAGCATCTTCTTGAGGTCCAGGGTCTCGGGAATAAAAAGCGGGGCGCGCATGATGGAGCGGGGGTCGGGATACTCGCCGCAGGCCCCGACGATGTGGGCGAGCAGGTCCTTGGCGTAGACGATGCCGAGGATGTTGTCGCGGTTGCCCTCGTAGATGGGGATGCGGGAGTGGCCGTGGGTCTTTATCAGGTCGCAGATGGCCGGGATGCCGTCGTCGGCCTCGGCGCAGACGATGTCCGGGCGCGGGACCATGATGTCGAACACCTGCTTTCTTTCCAGGCGCAGGATGTTGAGCAGCATGGAGGCGTCTTCCTGGATGAGGCTGCCGTCGCCGCGGGCTTCCTGGATCAGTTCCTCGATGGAAATGTTCTTCTGGCGGAAGAATTTCCCCAGAGCGCCCCAGAATCGACTGTCGGAATCGTCGTCCAACCCTTGCTCCTTATGTCCGGCGATGGGCCGGCGGCCCGGCCCGTGGCGGCATGATGGCCGCGTCGCGTGGCGTCTTGTTGACGAAATTGAAAAAACGGAAAAACCCTATCCGAATCGGTCCGCGCCGTCCACGCTCCTGGCGCGGCCCTTCCCGGATTTTCCCGGCCTCATTCCCCCCGGGAACGGTACATGGCCAGATGCCGCCGGAAGGCCCAGTCGTCGAGGGGCGGCACGCCCGTGGCCGCGGGCTTCCAGGACAGCACGTCCCCGCCCGGCGTGTCGGCCGGCACGCCGAAGCTCAGCACGCGCAGGCCGAAGGCTTTCTTGCCGGCCGTGCCCGGGTCGCCGTAAGCGTTCTGCAGGCGCAGGGCAAGGAAGAATTCCAGAGGCTGGTCGGCCTCGGGCTCGGCCAGCACCAGGCGCATGAGAAAGCGGCTGGACGGCTCGAAAAGGGCCGCGTGCCCCTGCAGCCGCTCGCCCTCGACCTCCAGGCGCACACCGCCGCCGGAGATGTTGCGCACCTCCATGGCCGGCGGTTCCAGCCGGGGATCCAGGCGCAAAAGGGGCTGGCCCCAGGTGGCCGGGTTGCCGAAGCGGCCCCGGGCCTGCTTGATGCCGACTTCGTGCCACAGTTCGAGCTCCAGCACGAAGGACCGGGGCGGCTCCACGCGCAGGAAGGCGCGTTTTTGCTCCAGCTCCAGGTGCTTGGGCCAGCTCAGGGTCATGTGCACGAAGTCGTCGTTGGCCAGGCGCACGGACTGGATGGAGGAAACGAAGTTGTAGAAGCTGTGGTAGTCCTTGCGCGGGTCCAGGCGCAGGCGGAAGTCGCAGGCCACGAGCTTGCCCACCCAGCCTTGGGTGGCCCGCACCAGGGAGGTCATCTCCAGCTCGAGGCCCCGGGCCGGGTCCACGGACAGGATCGTGGCGTCGGTGGAGCGCGCCCCGGGATCGTCGCGCACGAAGCTCACCCGCATCTTGCTGCGCTGGGTGAGCGCCGTGTCGAGCAGGGCCCGGATCTCGCCCGGCCGCACGATCCAGGTGGTGGGCGAGGCGTCGGAATTCCCGATGCGTATCTTGATGAGAAAGCCGGCGGCGATGGCGGCGAAGGCCACTCCGAAGACGCCGACGGTCAGGATGAGCGCTTCGGGCGAGGGATGGCCCGAAGTGGTGGAATCGAGCATGCGATTCCACCAGCCCGGTTCGAAAAGACTCCACAGAGCCGGAATGCTGTCCAGCGCCCCGAAATCACCCATGAATCTTCCATATGCGAACATCAATGCGGGCACAAGGCCCGGTTCCGGCTAGCCGGCAATCTTCTTCAAATGGATTTCCAGGCAGGCCAGGGCGGCGGGGGTCACGCCCGAAACGCGGCCGGCCTGGCCCAGCGTGGCCGGCGCGACGCGCGCGAGCTTTTCCACCACCTCCCGGGACAGGCCGGCCACGGCGGCGTAGTCCAGGTCCGGCGGCAAGGCCGTTTCCTCCAGCCGCCCCAGGCGGCCGGCCAGCTCGGCCTGGCGGCGCAGGTAGCCTTCGTACTTGACCCGCGTCTCGGCCTCCACGGCCGTTTCCGCCGCCACGGCCGCAAGCTCGGGCCAGAAGCGGCGCAGGTCGGCCAGGGAGACCTCCGGCCGGCGCAACAGCTCGTCCAGGCGCAGGCTGCGGTCGAGCGGCCTGCCGCCGAGGGCCGCCCAGGCGGCGTCGTCGCAGTCGTCGGGCCGCGCCCGGCGCGTCGCCAGCCCTTCCAGCACCGCCGCCAGGGCCGCCTCCTTGCGGGAGTAGACCTCCCACTGCCGGTCGGACACGAGGCCGAGCTCGCGCCCCAGGGGCGTCAGGCGGGCGTCGGCGTTGCCCTCGCGAAGGAGCAGCCGGTGCTCGGCCCGGGAGGTGAACATGCGGTAGGGTTCGCTGGTGCCCTTGGTGACGAGGTCGTCCACCAGCACGGCCATGTAGGCCTGGTCGCGGCGCGGCAGAAAGGGCGGGCGGCCGGACAGGGCGCAACAAATGTTGAGCGCCGCCCACAGTCCCTGGGCGGCCGCCTCTTCATACCCGGACGTGCCATTGATCTGCCCGGCCAGAGAGAGGCTCGGCAGCGCCTTGGTCTCCAGCGTCGGGGCGAGCTGGATCGGGTCGGCGTAGTCGTATTCGATGGCGTAGCCCGGCCGCACGATCTTGGCCCTCTCCAGCCCCGGGATGGTGGCGATCATGGCCTTTTGCGTCTCGATGGGCAGGCTCGTGGAGATGCCGTTGGGATAGATCTCCGGGCTCGCCAGTCCCTCGGGCTCCAGGAACACGTGATGGCGGTCGCGTTCGGGAAAACGCGCCACCTTGTCCTCCACCGACGGGCAGTAGCGCGCGCCCGTGCCTTCGATGACGCCCGTAAAGAGCGGCGAGCGGTCGAAGCCGGCCCGTATGGCCTCGTGGGTGCGTTCGTTGGTGTAGGTCAGGTGGCAGGGGACCTGCGGCAGGACCGGCCCCGGGCCGTGAAAGCTGAAGGCCGGCGGCGGGTCGTCGCCGGGCTGGGGCGTGGTCGCGGAAAAATCGATGCTCTTGGCCAGTAGCCGCGGCGTGGTGCCGGTCTTGAGCCGGCCGAGCGTCAGGCCGTGGCGGCGCAGGCTGGCCGACAGGCCGTCGGCCGGCGGATCGCCCAGGCGGCCGCCGCGCCGCTGGGTCAGTCCGATGTGGATGAGGCCGGAAAGGAACGTGCCCGTGGTCAGGAGCACCGCCCGGGCGGGGAAGACCTCGCCCGAGCCCGTGGCCACGCCCGTCGCCCGGCCGCCCTCGGCCAGCACCTCCTCCACCGTGTCCTGGCGCACGTCGAGGTTCGCCTGGGCGAACACGTCGCGCTTCACCACGACCATGTAGGCGTCGCGGTCTATTTGCGCGCGCGTCGCGCGCACGGCCGGTCCCTTGCGGGTGTTGAGGGTGCGGAACTGGATGCCGGCGGCGTCGGCCCAAAGGCCCATCATGCCGCCAAGCGCGTCGATCTCGCGCACCATGTGTCCCTTGGCCAGGCCGCCGATGGCCGGGTTGCAGGACAGATGGCCGATGCGGTCCACGTTTTGCGTGATGAGCAGCGTGGCAAGGCCGAGCCTGGCGGCGGCCATGGCCGCCTCGCACCCGGCATGCCCCGCGCCCACGACGATGAGGTCATGCATGAGGAAGAGGCCTCCGGCGGCCGGGGGGGATAATCCCCCCCGGACCCCCTTGAAGGGGGGGGAGTGAGGGGAAAAAAGTGTGCATCTGAAAAAAGGGAGGGAAAGGGGTTAGAGGGGCTTGCGGCCGAGACAGCAGAGCCAGCCGTGGTCGGTTTCCTCGTGCACGGCGACTTCGTCGAAGCCGGCCTGGGCGAAAAGCTCGCGAAAGCGCGCCGGGCTCAGGTAGGTCATGGGCACGAGTTCCAGCCATTTGCGGTTGCGGGCGTCGAAGCGCGGCGTGTCGTAGACCTCGGCCAGGAGCAGGAAGCGGCCGCCCGGGCGCAGCACCCGCAGCGCCTCGCGGAAGTCCGAGGGCAAATCCGGCCAGAAATAGTGCGTCTCCACGGCCGTGACCAGCCGGAAGGTCGCGTCGGGAAAGGGCAGGGCCGAGACCGAGGCCTGGCGTACGTCCATGCGGCCCGAGGCGATGGCTGCCGCGTTGCAGCGCCTGGACATGGCCACGCTTTTGGCCGAGGCGTCGACGCCGCAGATGCGCCCCCTGGGGGAAAGCTCGGCCAGCCGGGCCAGGGTGCGCCCGCCGCCGCAGCCGATGTCCAGCACGTCGTCGTCCGGGGCGACGGCCACGTGGGACAGGCCCCAGCCCGTCAGCGCGTAATGGCTGCGGTTCATCCGCCGGCCGATGTATTCGCCGAGGAGTCCCCCGGGCCGGCGGCACTGCCCCATGAGCAGCTTCTTCCAGGCACGCTTCAAATCCATCGCAAACCCTTCGCCCGACGACGAAAAAGCGCCAGTGTATCCCACCCCCATCGGGGAGGTCCAGGAGGGGGTCACCCCCTCCTGGCCGCCGGAGGCATTCTTCCTCTTCCTCTCCCTCTTCCTCTCCCCCCCTCACTCGCTCGCCAACACGTGCGCCATGACCTTGGCGTCGCCGATGGTGCGCTTGACGCTGGAGCGTTCGTTGGGCTGGTGGGCGTTGTGTTCCAGGGTGGACCAGACCACGGCCGGGTAGCCGCGCCGGCGCAGGTAGGCGGCGACCGTGCCGCCTCCGATGCCCATGGGCCGGGGCTTGGCTCCGGCGTACACGGCGCGGATGCCGGCCATGACCTTTTGCACGATGGGGGCGTCCTCGGGCGTGGCCGGCGCGGCCTGTTCCTTTTGCACCACCTCGTAGTCGATGGTCACGCCGCAGGCGGCCTCGACCTCGCGGCCGAACTCCCGGATGGCCGCGACCACGTCGTCCAGGCTGTATTCGGGCAGCACCCGGCAGTCGACGTAGAAGACGTCGCGGCCGGGGATGGTGTTGATGTTGTCCACGTTGGCTTCCTTCTTGGTCGGCTCGAAGGTGGAGTTGGCCGGCTGGAACAGCGGGTTTTTCGCCGGGAAGCGCTCGTGGAGCTTGGGGATCTTGAGCACGAACAGCGAAGCGGCGGCCAGGGAGTTGACCCCGGCCTCGGGGGTCGAGGCGTGGCACTGGCGGCCGTTGACGATAATTTTGTACCAGAGCATGCTTTTTTCGGCCACTTCCACCATTTCGCTGTTGGGCAGGCCGAAGTCGGGCACGAGGAACAGGTCGTCCTTGGTGAAAAGTCCTTTGTTGTGGGCGGCCACGTAGTCCAGGCCGTACTTGCTGCCGGTCTCCTCGTCGGCCACGAAGAGCATGCCGTAGTTGATCGGCGGCACGACGCCCGTTTCGAGCAGGGCCTTGCCCAGGATGACGGCGCTGACCACGGCCTGCTGGTTGTCCTCCACGCCCCGGCCGTAGAGCACGTCGCCCTCGAGCACCAGGGAGTAGGGATCGGAACGCCACAGGGCCGGGTCGCCCGGCGGCACGATGTCCAGGTGGGAGATGATCCAGAAGGTGCGGGAGGCGTCCCTGCCGGGGACGACCACGGCGAGGTTGGGCCGGTGGCCGCAGGGCACGCGGGGATCGGGGGCGTTTATCTCGCGGACTTCGGGGAAGCCCATCTCGGCCAGCAGGGCCTTGAGGCGGTCGGCTTTCTCCCTTTCGCCGGGGCCGCCGTTGTCCGGCCCCAGGGCCGGGATGGCGGTCAGTTCGCGTTGCAGGTCGATGACCATGTCGCGTTTTTGGTCGAGGCTGGCGAGCAGGGCGTCAAGCATACGGTCGGGCTCCGGGTCGGGGTTTGGAACGGGTTTCGAGGCTCTCCCCTCATAGCGCCTTGGCCGGGGGATGGCAAACCGCGCGGGCGCAACGCAAAAAGCCGGGAGGCGCGAACCTCCCGGCGTGGATGCGGGAAAGGGGGGAAGGGTCTAACGGCCGCGGGCGGCGCGCTTGGAGGCCTTCAAGGGGTTGATGTTGACCTTGCCGCCCTTGTCGACTTCGAGCTTGACGTGGGTGGCGAAGTTGCAGACCTTCTGGGCCCATTTGCGTTCGGGCAGGGGATAGCTCTTGCAGTATTTGCCCCCGTCCTGCTCCATGATGCGGTCGCAGCCCACGCATTTTTCCACGATGGGATGGCATTCGACGCCATTGACGGTGATGACCTGGGACATGGGATAACCTCCGGGCCGCGCGGGTCGGGGCGCGGGAAAGATTTCAGCGCAAAGCCAGCCCTTATTATGGAGCCTGGCGGTCTTGTCAAGAGGCCCGGCCGCTGATCCCGGCGCTGGCC
Organism: Pseudomonadota bacterium; assembly: GCA_023390395.1. Lineage (GTDB taxonomy): Bacteria > Desulfobacterota > Desulfovibrionia > Desulfovibrionales > Desulfovibrionaceae > Solidesulfovibrio. The sequence goes on from JAEWCY010000192.1 coordinate 9,427, forward strand.
CGGCGGAAGGCGGCCAGAAGCCCGGGGTAGTCCAGGCCCGGGAACGCGCCGTCCTTGTAGAGCACCTTGCCTGCGACCATGGTGCAGGCCACCTCGCCGCCGCTCGCCGCGTAGACGCAGTCCGAGACCGGGGAGAGCCCCGTGGCCAGTTGCGGCTTGGCCATGTCCAGGGCGCACAGGTCGGCCGGGCCGCCCACGGCCAGGCGGCCGAGCTGCGGCCAGCCCAGGGCGGCCGCGCCGCCACGCGTGGCCATGTCCAGGGCGGCCGGGGCTTCGAGCAGCGTCGGATCGTTCGCGGCGACCTTTTGCAGCAGGGCGGCGGTCGCCATTTCCGAAAAGACGTTCAGCGCGTTGTTGCTGGCCGCGCCGTCCGTGCCGAGCCCCGTCGTCACGCCGGCGCGAAGCAGCGCCGCCACGGGCGCGACGCCGCTGCCGAGCTTCATGTTGCTCTTCGGGCAGTGGGACACGGCCGTGCCGGTCGCGGCCAGCCGGTCGATGTCCGCCGCGTCCAGGGCCACGCCGTGGGCGAGCAGGGTCCTCGGCCCGAGTAGGCCCAGGTCGGAAAGATACGGGATGACCCGCGCGCCGTTGGCCGCCAGGCAGTCGTCGTTCTCCTTGGCCGTCTCGCAGGCGTGGGTGGAAAGGAGCAGGTCCCGGGTGCGGGCGAACTCGGCGCAGCGCGCAAGCGTCGCGGCCGAGCAGGTGTACACGGCGTGGGGAAAGATGGCGGCGCGAAGCCGGTCGTGGCCGGCCAGCCGGTCGGCCAGGGCCCCGGCCGAGGCGAAGGCCGCCTCCACGGTCTTGAACCCGGCGTTTTCGATCTCGAACACTCCCTGGCACAGCACCGCCCGCATGCCGGACGCGGCCACGGCGTCGGCCACGGCGTCGACGAAGAGATAGGCGTCCAGGAAGCAGGTCGTGCCCGAGGCCAGCATCTCGGCGCAGGCCACGGCCGTGCCCAGGCGCACCGCCTCGGCCGTGAGCCTGCTCTCGGCCGGCCAGATGTGTTCCGACAGCCAGACCCGAAGCGGCGCGTCGTCGCAAAGGCCCCGGAAAAGGGTCATGGCGGCGTGGCAGTGGGTGTTGACGAGCCCGGGCAGGACCAGGCAGCCGGACAGGTCCAGGGTTTGGGCTGGGGCGAAGCGCGCGCGGATTTCGCGGGCCGGGCCCAGGGCGGCGATGCGGCCGTCCGTCACGGCCAGGGCGGCGTCGCGAAGGACGCGCCGGTCGTCGTCCTGGGTGACGAGGACGCCGGCGCTGACGAGGGTGTCGCAGGCGAGGGGGGCGTGTTCCATGGGCGGTTCCCTAGCGCACCTTGCCGCCCGGGCCAAGCCCGGCTTGACCCGATTGCCCAAAATCCCTATCCGAATGCGGTACCAGTCCGCACTATTCAAGGAGACGGCCATGGATCTGCGCAAGCTCATTCGCGACATCCCGGACTATCCCAAGCAGGGCATCCTCTTTTTCGACATCACGCCGCTTCTCGGCGATCCGGAAGGCTTCCGCGAGGCCGTGGACCTGCTGGCCAAACGTTTCGCCGACACGAAAGCCACCAAGATCGTCGCCGCCGAGGCCCGGGGCTTCATCTTCGGCGCGGCCCTGGCCTACCGGATGGGCATCGGCTTCGTGCCCGTGCGCAAGCCCGGCAAGCTGCCCTACAAGACCCGCAGCGTCTCCTACGACCTGGAATACGGCTCGGACACGCTGTGCATGCACGAGGACGCCCTGCTCAAGGGCGAGAAAGTGCTGGTCATCGACGACCTGCTGGCCACCGGCGGCACGCTGTCCGGCGTGGTCAAGCTGGTGGAGGGCTTCGGGGCGGAGATCGTCGGCGTCGGCGTGGTCATCGAGCTGTCCTTCCTCAACGGCCGCGAGCAGTTTCGGACCTACGGCTGCGAGAGCATCCTGCAGATCGTCTAATTCGTTCGCCTCGAAAGGAATCCAAGAGGGCGCGGCGCGGGGAACGGTCCCGGCGGCGCGCGGGGGCGCATATTCCCGGCCGACCGGCCGGGCAACGGGAGCGATATGAAAATCGGCATCATCGGCGGCAGCGGCCTGGACGACCCGAACATCCTGGACAATCCGTCCGACATGGAGGTCGACACCCCCTACGGGCCGCCCAACTCCACGCTGCGCCAGGGCAGGATCGGCGGCAAGGACGTGGTGCTCCTCGCCCGCCACGGCCGGGCCCACACGGCCACGCCCACCAACGTCAACTACCGGGCCAACATCCACGCCCTGCGAAAGGTCGGCTGCGCCGCCATCCTGTCCACCACGGCCGTGGGCTCGCTGCGCCAGGAGATCGGCCGGGGCGACCTGGTGATCCTCGATCAGTTCATCGACTTCACCAGAAGGCGGCACCTGACCTTCCACGACCGGTTCGAGCCCCACAATCCGGCCCACACGCCCATGGCCGAGCCCTTTTCCGAGCCCCTGCGCCAGCTGCTCGTCGCCGCCTGCCGCAAGTTCGGCTACCGCCACCACGACCGGGGCACGGTGGTGACCATCGAGGGGCCGCGTTTTTCCACCCGGGCCGAGTCCAACATGTTCCGGGCCTGGGGCGCGGACGTCATCAACATGAGCGTGGCCACGGAGTGCGCCCTGGCCGTGGAGGCCGGCGTGCCCTACGCGGCCGTGGCCATGAGCACGGACTACGACTGCTGGAAGACCGACGAGCCGCCGGTCAACTGGGAGGAGATCGTCACCATCTTCAAGGAGAACGCCGAGAAGGTGACCAACGTGCTCATCGAGGTCATCAAGGGGATGTAGCCCCCGTCCCGGCGCTCGCGGCGTCATGAATGAATGATCAGGCGTCCCCGGTCGCGGCAGGGGACGCCTTTTTTGTTTGGCCGGCCCGGTATGGCCTCCCTTGGGAAATGCGCGGGCATTTTGCAGGAGGGCGTGACTATGCAGGCCTGTCGCCCATGGGATGCGCCGGCACGCATCCCATGGACGCGACGCTAGGTGTCGGAGCCGAGCAGGTGTCGCTTGAGGCTGGCGAAAATGGCGTCGTAGACGGCCGGGTCCGTGCTTTCGGGCAGCACGATCTGGAGGGGGCGACGCTGCGCTTTTTCCGCGCCGTCGTCGGCCCCGGCCGACGGTTGCGGCGAGGCTGCTGCGGCAGAGCTTTCCCGGGCCGTGTCGGACGGCGACAGGTCGATGTCGAAGGCCAGGGACGGGCCGAAAGCCGGCCGCTCCGGTCGAGGGACCTCCTTTCGGGGAAACGTGTCCTGGGGCTCGGCGACGGCAGCGCCCGGGGACGCCGCATCGAGGGTGGCGGCCGGCTCCGTCTCGTGGTCGGGGGCTTCGGCCGCCGGGATGGTCAAAGCCGCGCCCGTCGCGGGTTCTTCCTCTTCGAGGGGCAGGCCCGTGGGCGCGGGAGCGGGGGCCGACGACGTCTCCTGGGCCAGGGCGGGCTTGGCGTCGGCGTCCGCCCGGACGGGGGAGGGCGTTTCGCGGTCCAGCACCAGGGGGATGTCGCGACGCGCCTCGGCGGCGGGGGAAGGAACGGCTTCGCCCGGCGCGTCCGGCTCCAGGACGGGCACGGCTGGTTCGGGCTCGGCAGCCTCCTGGGCGGCATGGCCGACAGGAGCGGCCGACGCGGGCGGCTCGGGCATGGCGTCGGCCGGGACCGGAGCGTCCATGGCCGTGGGCGCGTCCGGCTCGCGTATAAGGAGCAGCGGCTCGGCAAGGGGGGCCGGCGCGGCGCGGCGATCCCGGTGCAGGGGCGCGGCGTCTCCGGGCGCATCCGTCTCCAGGACGAGGGTGAGCGGCTCGGGTTCGAAAACGTCGGGAGCGGCGAGAGCCGCGGCGGCCATCACGGTTGCGCCGAGGCCGGTCTGGTCCGGGGCGGACGCGACCCGGGGCGTTTCCGGTTCGAGGACCAGGACCAGCGGCTCCGGCTCGGGCGCGGCCGCGGCCGTGACGGCCTGGGCGGCAGCGGCGGCGCGCGCGGACTCCTCCGTGTCCAGGACGAGGGTCAACGGTTCGGGCTCGACCTGCCGGGGCGTGGGCTCGGCACGGACCGGCGCGTCCCCGGTCGTGGCCGCTTGTCGCCCGGATTCGGGGAAAAGCGCCTCGGGACCGTTGCCGGCTGCGGCGGCGCGCACCTTCGGGGGCTCCATGACGCCGTTCGGCGGGGGAGCCTGGGTTTCGGCCAGTATCTCGTATTCGGGACCGAGGACGAGGGCTTCGGAATCCTCCGCGTCGGCGACGCCCCAGGATGGGGGCTCGCCTGACGCCGTGGCGCGGGAGGCGGAGGGCACGGCCGGGGCGGCTGCTTCAGTGGGCGTGGTCGTTTCCTGGGCGGCAGAGGGCGGCAGGGACAGGTCGGTCCGCTGTTTGGCCGCCTGGCGCGACCGGCGGACCTCGGCGGCCATGGTCTCGAAGTCGTCCACGACGCGGCACAGCGCCACGAACGTGGCGGAGATGCCGCTGATCATCATGTCCGTCTTCTTGCCTTCATACAACGGCTTGAGCGCATCGACGACCTGCGGCTCGGACAGCGTTTGCGCCTCGGGAAATTTCTCGAAGAGCCCGTCGTAAGCCTCGCGTATGCCCTCGAAGAGCGGGACCTTGCCGTGGGTCAAGCCATGCAGATCCGTATAACGTTTGGTCGGCATTCCGCTGTCGCAAAGAAAGTGCAGCTCCTTCAATATATCGATGAAAGACCGATCGATCGCATAGCGAAAGCCTATGCTTGTCATGAAATTCGCATTGAAGTCTTGCGGTATGTCCGTTTCAAGTATCGCCTTGAAGTATTTCGGGATGCTCGACGTCTTGAGCGAATAGGCGTTCGGGAGGGACATGGCATGGCCATCCGGGCTTGGCGTTGTGCGAAACGAGGGAAGCGGGGGCTCTTCGCGGGGAGAAAACAGCTGAAAAAGCAAGGCGACTACCTCATCTTCGGGGTTTCCGGGAAGGATGCTTCCCCGTTTCCCCAAAATAGACATCCTTGGCGAGAATGTCACCGGTTTTGATAGGGATTTTATATGAAAATAATGTTCCGTTCATTTCTTCTTGGTTTTCCCAATGTTGCCCTCGACCGTTGCCGTCGGCCCCGAATCCGTGGCATGGTTTTGCCTACCGCCTGCGGGCGGCCGACCTCTCGCCCCAAGGAGCGCCACCATGTCCGAACACGCCCACGCCTGCGCCTTGCCCCCGGCCCACAAGGACTTTTACGACCGCATCCTCGGCTTCATCCCCCGGGACCGCGTGTTCCTCGGCCCGTTTTCCGCCCTGGCCCTTGGCGACGACGCCAGCTTCTACCGCCTCGTGCCCAAGATCGTGGTCAAGGTCCGCGACGCCCGCGAGGTGGCCTGGATTTTGCGCGCCGCCTCGGACGCCAAGGTGGCCGTCACCTTCCGCACCGCCGGCACGAGCCTGTCCGGCCAGGCGCTCACCGATTCGGTGCTGGTCTACCTGGCCGGCAATTTCCGGGGGCTTCGCGTCCACCCCGGCGCGGCAAGCGTCAGCATCGAGCCCGGCGTCATCGGGGCCCAGGCCAATGTCCGCCTCGCCCCCCACGGCCGCAAGATCGGCCCGGACCCGGCCTCCATCGGGGCCTGCATGATCGGCGGCATCGCGGCCAACAACTCCTCGGGCATGTGCTGCGGCACGGCCGAGAACAGCTACAAGACCGTGGAGTCCATGAAGCTCGTCTTCATCGACGGCGACAGCCTGGACACGGCCGATCCCGTCTCCCGGGCCCGCTTCGCCGTGACCCACGCCGCGCTCCTGTCCGAATTGGCCGCCATCCGGGCCGAGATCCTGGCCGACGCCGCGCTTGCCGAGCGCATCCGCCGCAAGTTCAAGATCAAGAACACCACCGGCTACGGCATCAACGCCTTCGTGGACTTCGAGGACCCCTTCGACATCCTGCTCCACCTCATCGTCGGCTCCGAGGGCACCCTGGCCTTTATAGCCGAGGTCACCTACCGCACGGTGGTCGAGCACCCCTTCAAGGCCTCCGCGCTCATGATCTACCCGACCATCGCCGACGCCTGCCGGGCCACCATCGCACTGAAAAGCGGGACCGTGTCCGCCGTGGAGCTCATGGACCGGGCGTCGCTTCGTAGCGTCGAGGACAAGCCCGGCATGCCCGCCTATCTCAAGGAACTGGGCGAGGAGGTCGCCGCCATCCTGGTCGAGGTCCGGGGCGCGGACAAGGCCGAGCTGCTGTCCCGCATCGACGACGCCCTGGCCCGGGTGGCCGGCATCGAACCGGTCTTCCCGCTCATCTTCATGGACAAGAAGGACGATTTCGAGAAGCTCTGGAACATCCGCCGGGGGCTCTTCACCTCCGTCGGCGGCGCGCGCAAGCCCGGCAGCGCGGTGATCATCGAGGACGTGGTCTTCCCCATCGAACGCCTGGCCGAGGGCACGGTCGAACTCCAGCGCCTCATGGCCCGTCACGGCTTCGCCGAGGGCATCATCTTCGGCCATGCCCTGGAAGGAAACCTGCACTTCGTCTTCTGCCCGGACTTCGCCGACCCGGATTCCGTGTCCCGCTACCGCGAACTCATCGATGAGGTGACGCAGATGGTCGTGGGGCGCTACGACGGGTCGCTCAAGGGCGAGCACGGCACGGGCCGCAACATGGCCCCCTTCGTGGAGATGGAGTGGGGCGGGCTGGCCTACGCCTTCATGAAGCGCCTCAAGCGCGCCTTCGACCCGGACAACCTCCTCAACCCCGGCGTCATCCTCACCGACGACCCGCAGGTGCATCTCAAAAACCTCAAGCCCCTGCCCCGGGTGAACCCCCTGGTCGATCCCTGCATCGAATGCGGCTACTGCGAATCCGTGTGCCCCTCGCGAAACGTCACCACCACCCCCCGCCAGCGCATCACCCTCCAGCGCCACATGGCCCTGGCCACGGCCCGGGGCGACAAGGCGGAGTTCGACCTCTTCCACAAGGAATACGAGTATTTCGGCAATCAGACCTGCGCCGCCGACGGCCTGTGCGCCACGGTTTGTCCGGTCTCCGTGGATACGGGCGTGTTCACCAAGGACTACCGCCGCCGGGAATCCACCGAGCGCGGCCGCCGCATCGGGCGCTGGGTGGCCGAGCACTACGGCTTGGTCACCACCCTGGCCCGCCAGGGGCTGGGGCTCTCCCACGCCGTTCATGGCCTGCTCGGGACCCGGGCCATGACCGCCATGACCCACGGCCTGCGCAAGCTCTCCGGGGGCCTTGTGCCCTACTGGACGCCAAACGCCCCCAAGGCCGCGCCGGCCATGCGCTTTCGCGACACGAGCCAGGGCAAGGGCCGGCAGGTGGTCTATTTCCCGAGCTGCACCACGCGCGCCATGGGGCCGGCCGCCCCGGACCCGGACCAGCGCGGGCTTTTCGAGGCCACCATGTCCGTCCTGGCCAAGGCCGGCTTCGACGTCGTCTTCCCCGAGGGCATGAAGGAACTGTGCTGCGGCCTGACCCTCGAATCCAAGGGCATGCACGACCAGGCGTCGCGCAAGTCGGCCGAGCTGGAGGCGGCCCTGCGCCGGGTCAGCCGCGACGGGGAAGTCCCCATCCTCTGCGACGCCAGCCCCTGCCTCTACACCATGCGCTGCAAGATGGAGCCGGGGCTCAAGCTGTACGAGCCCGTGGAATTCATCCACGACCATTGCCTGGAGCACCTCGACGTGGCGCAGCTCCCCGAGACCGTGGCCCTGCACGTGTCCTGCTCCTCGGTCAAGATGGGGCTTTCCGCCAAGTTCGCGGCCCTGGCCCGCGCCTGCGCCCGGGAGGTCGTCGTGCCGCAGGGCATCCACTGCTGCGGCTTCGCCGGCGACCGCGGCTTTTTCTACCCCGAACTCAACGCCGCCGCCCTGGCCGACCTGCGGCCGCAGCTTCCGGCCTCGACCACCGGCGGCTACTGCAACAGCCGCACCTGCGAGATCGGCTTGTCCTACCACGCCGGCGTGCCCTACCAGTCCATCGTCTACTTGGTGGACCGCGCCTGCCGCGCGAAAGAGTAGAGAGAGGGGAGAGGCAAGAGGGGGAGACAGAATGCCTCCGGCGGCCAGGAGGGGATGATCCCCTCCTGGACCTCCTCGTAAGGGGGGGCAAGTGTGCTTGTGACCGCGCAGCCGAGCGCGTCAGACAAAAATCAGGGCGACACGTGACCTTGCCTTTCGGAGACAGGCGTTGCGGACACGGATTACGCCCGCGTGCGGGGAAAAAGTGTGCCCGCCCCGAAAAACCTTTCCCTGCCAGTATGATTTCAGGCAGTTGCAAAATATGGGCCGCTTGCCATGGACTTGATTATGTGAAAAAAAGCGCGAAAGGATCGATGCCGGGACGCGGCGCGGCAAGGCGTCCCTGCGCGCGTACCGCCAACCGCGCGACGCAGGGACGGGACGCCACAGCATACTGGCGGACGCGAACCCGCCGGCCTCCGAACGGACCCCAAG
>JAEWCY010000169.1 GCA_023390395.1 Pseudomonadota bacterium
TTGACTTCGGGACGAGTTTGGGGCATTTAGCCTGTTCCCTGATTCTGTTTATAGGACCGTAGCTCAGGGGGAGAGCGCTTGCTTGACACGCAAGAGGTCGGGAGTTCAAATCTCCCCGGTCCTACCATGAAATGACAGGGAGGCTTCGGCCTCCCTTTTCTTTATAGGATGGGATGACCCTCCGGAGAAGGCGACGTGCAGGTCCTTATAGATGATACACCCATCGAAGCGGCGGCGGGGGAAGCCTGCGCGCAGGTTTTGTCGCGCGCCGTTTCCGGCAAGCGCCTGAAAAACGCCGTGGCCTGCCTCGTCGACGGGCAGCCGCGCGACCTGTCCGCCCCCGTGCCCGACGGCGCGCGCGAACTCGCTCCCGTGCCGGCCGATTCGCCGGCCGGCCTATCCATTATAAGGCACTCGGCCGCCCACATCATGGCCGAGGCCGTCAAGAAGCTCTTCCCCTCGGCCCAGGTGACCATCGGCCCGGCCATCGAGAACGGCTTCTACTACGATTTCGCCTTCGAACGCCCGTTCACCCCCGAGGACCTCGAAGCCATCGAGGCGGAGATGCGCAAGAGCATCGCCGCCAATCAGCCGTTTTCCTGCACCTCCGTCCCCAAGGACGAGGCCAGGGCGCTTTTCTCCGGCCAGGGCGAGACCTACAAGCTCGAGATCATGGACGAGAACATCGTCGGCGACGAGGTCTCTCTGTATAGGCACGGCGATTTCACCGACCTGTGTCGCGGCCCCCACGTGCCGGCCACCGGCATGGTCAAGGCCGTCAAGCTCCTGTCCGTGGCTGGGGCCTACTGGCGCGGCGACGAGAAGCGGCCCATGCTCCAGCGCATCTACGGCGCGGCCTTCGCCTCGGAGGCCGACCTCAAGTCGTACCTGCACCATCTGGAGGAAGCCAAAAAGCGCGACCACCGCAAGCTCGGCACCCAGCTCGACCTCTTCAGCTTCTCCGAAGAGGTGGGCGCGGGCATGCCCATCTGGCACCCCAAGGGCGAGCTCGTGCGCACCATCCTCGAGGACTTCGAGCGCCGCGAGCACCTTAAGCGCGGCTACCAGCTCGTGCGCGGCCCGCTCATCTTGCGCCGCGAACTCTGGGAGCGTTCGGGGCACTACGACAACTACCGCGAGAACATGTACTTCACCGAGATCGACGAGCAGGCCTACGGCATCAAGCCCATGAACTGCCTGTCGCACATGCTCATCTACAAGTCGCGCATCCGCAGCTACCGCGACCTGCCCCAGCGCTACTTCGAGCTCGGCGTGGTGCATCGCCACGAGAAGTCCGGCGTGCTGCACGGCCTTTTGCGCGTGCGCCAGTTCACCCAGGACGACGCCCATATCCTGTGCCGGCCCGACCAGCTCCTTGACGAAATTTCCGGAGTGATCAAATTCGTGCAGGACGTGGTGGGGCTTTTCGGCTTCGACTACGAGGTGGAGCTGTCCACCCGGCCCGAGAAGTCCATCGGCTCGGACGAGGACTGGGAGCGCGCCACCAAGGCCCTGGTCGACGCCATGGAGTCCCTGGGCCTGCCCTACGAGATCAACGAGGGCGACGGCGCCTTCTACGGACCCAAGATCGACATCAAGCTCAAGGACGCCCTGGACCGCCGCTGGCAGTGCGCCACGGTGCAGTGCGACTTCACCTTGCCGGAACGCTTCGATCTCGTTTATACGGACGCGGATGGGGAGCGCAAACGGCCCGTGATGCTGCACCGGGTGATCCTCGGCGCGGTGGAGCGGTTCCTCGGCGTGCTCATCGAGCACACCGCCGGGGCGTTGCCCACCTGGCTGTCGCCGGTGCAGGCCCGCATCCTCATCGTCACCGACGCCCAGAAGGAATTTGCCGAGGAGGCCCGCGACCGGCTGCTCGAGGCCGGCGTCCGGGTCGAACTCGACGATCGCAACGAGAAACTGGGCTTCAAGGTCCGCGAGGCCCAGATGGAAAAGATCCCCTACATGCTCGTGGCAGGGGACAAGGAAAAGGAACTCGGCGGCCTGAACGTGCGCCTGCGCTCCGGGGAAAATCTTGGTGTCAAGTCCCTGGACGAGGTGGCGCTTATGATCACGGCCGATTGCCAAGAACCGTTCAAGCGTGGAGGGATGCGCTATAACTTCCGCTCCCAGTAGTGACCCCCGGTGCAACCACCGGATTCGGGCCCGCGAAGTGCGGGTGATCGCCGACGACGGCGCCCAGGTGGGCATCCTCCCCACCAGCGAGGCGCTGCGCATGGCGCAGGAGAAGGGACTTGACCTCGTGGAGGTCGCGCCCAACGCCGAGCCGCCCGTGTGCAGGATCATGGACTTCGGCCGCTTCAAGTACCAGCAGCAGAAAAAGCTGCAGGAGGCGCGCAAGAAGGCGACCACGGTCCAGCTCAAGGAGATCAAGGTCCGACCGAAGACCGACGAGCACGACTACCAGACCAAGCTCAAGCACATCCGCCGTTTCCTCGAGGACGGGGACCGTTGCAAGGTCACGGTGTTTTTCCGCGGCCGGGAAATCGTGCACAAGGATCGGGGCCAGAGCATCCTGGCCCGGGTGGTTGTCGATTTGGGAGAGCTGGCCAAAGTGGAGCAGGAGCCGCGCACCGAGGGTCGCATGATGACCATGCTGCTCGCCCCGCAAGTCAAGAAAACCCCCGCGCCCGCCTAAGGCGCGCGCGATCAAGGAGTTCGACATGCCCAAGATGAAGACCAACCGTAGCGCCGCCAAGCGCTTCGGCAAGACCGGTTCCGGCAAGTTCACCCGTCGCCGTCAGAACCTGCGCCATATCCTGACCAAGAAAAGCGCCAAGCGCACCCGCCGCCTGGGCCAGGGCACCCTGGTCGATTCGGCCAACGTGAAGGCCGTGCGCCGCCTGCTGCCCTACGCCTAGGCCAAGGGCGACATCTCTTACGCACCTTAAGGAGCCGAAACCATGCGCGTCAAACGTGGACAAGCCGCCCACAAACGGCACAAGAAATATCTGGCCATGGCCAAGGGCTACGTCGGAGCCCGCAGCAAGCTGTACGAAACCGCCCGCGAGGTCGCCGAACGCTCCCTGGTGTACGCCTTCCGCGACCGCAAGCAGCGCAAGCGCCAGATGCGCAAGCTCTGGATCATCCGCATCAACGCCGCCGCTCGCGAGAACGGCCTGTCCTACAGCGTGTTCATGCGCGGCCTGAGCCTGGCCGGCGTGGAGCTCGACCGCAAGGTCCTGGCCGACATGGCCGTCAAGGAAAAGGACAGCTTCCAGAAGCTGGCGGAGCTGGCCAAAGCCAAGGTGAATTAAGTGGCAAACGGACCCGCGCTCGTTGCCGAGCTTGAGGGCCTGGTCGGGGAGTGCGCCGCGCGCCTCGACCAGGCCTTGACGCTTGAGGACCTTGAGGCCATCCGCGTCGCCTACCTCGGCCGCAAGGGACGCCTGGCCGGACTCATGGGCCAGCTGCCGGGCCTGGACGCCGACGGCCGCCGCGAGGCCGGCCGCGCCGCCAACACCGTCAAGGAGTCCCTGACCGGACTCTACGACGCCAGGCTCGCCGCCCTCAACCGGGCCGCCCAGGACGTGGCCCTGGCCGGGTTCGACCCCACCGTCCCCGGGCTTGCTCCCTGCGGCGGCAGCCTGCATCCCGTGACCCTGGTCACGGCCGAGATCTGCAAGGCCTTCGGCGAACTCGGCTTCTCCATCGTCACCGGCCCGGAGATCGAGACCGACTACTACAATTTCGAGGCGCTCAACATGCCTCCCGAGCACCCGGCCCGGGACATGCAGGATACGCTCTACATCACGGACAACGTGGTGCTGCGCACCCACACCTCGCCCTTGCAGATTCGCACCATGCTGGCCCAAAAGCCGCCGGTCGCGGTCATCGCTCCGGGCAAGGTCTATCGCCGCGACTCGGATCTGACCCATACGCCCATGTTCCACCAGATCGAGGGCCTGCTCGTCGACGAGGGCGTGTCCATGGCCGATCTGCGCGGCACGCTCACGGCCTTCGTGCGGCGCATCTTCGGGCCCAAGACCAACGTGCGCTTCCGGCCGAGCTTTTTCCCCTTCACCGAGCCCAGCGCCGAGGTGGACATCTCCTGCGTCCTGTGCGGCGGCAAGGGTTCCACCGAGGCCGGCGGCTGCCGCGTGTGCAAGGGCACCGGGTTCGTGGAGATCCTCGGCTGCGGCATGGTCGACCCCAACGTCTTTACGGCGGTGGGCTACGATACCGAGCGCTACACCGGCTTCGCCTTCGGCATGGGCGTCGAGCGCGTGACCATGCTCAAGTACGGCATCGGCGACCTGCGCATGTTTTTCGAAAACGACGTTCGGTTCTTGAGCCAGTTTTAATCAAGGGGCTCCGTCCCCAGACCTGCCCGCAACGTCGGGCCCCTGCCGCACAGCCCCTTGGGGAGTTTTTCGGGAGGGAGGGGTCCGGGGAGGGA
>JAEWCY010000178.1 GCA_023390395.1 Pseudomonadota bacterium
GCCCCGCGACGCCCGCCGGCCGCCAAGGACGCCCGCGCCGGCCAAGCCGCACGCCCCCGCCCACGGCGCGCCGGTCCTGGACATCCTCCACGAGGACGCCGACCTCCTGGTGGTGGTCAAGCCGGCCGGCCTGCCCGTGCACCCGGGCTCGGGGCACGCCACGGCGCTCACCACCATCCTCCACGCCCGTTGCCGCGACGCGCCCTTTCGCCCCACCCCGGCCCACCGCCTGGACCGCGACACCACGGGCGTGCTGCTCGTGGCCAAAAGCTACCGCATGCTGCGGCGCATCCACGACGAGATGCTCGCCGGGCAGGCGCGAAAGGACTATCTGGCCTGGGTCTGGGGACGGTGGCTGCTCGGCGAGGTCAACGAATGGGTCACGCTGCGCGACAGGCTGTCCAAGCAGGGCGGCCCGGGACGCGAACGGGTGGAGGCCGGGGAGGACGGCAAGGAGGCCGTGAGCAAGGCGCGGCTCCTTGGACACATGCCCACGGCCAGCCTCCTGGAGGTGCGCCTGGAAACGGGCCGCACCCAGCAGATCCGCGCCCAGCTCGCCGCGCGCGGCCACCCCATCGTGGGCGACCCCAAATACGGCGGCGGCGCGCCGCCCCTGCTCCTGCACGCCTGGCGGGTGACGCTCGCCGACGCGGCCTTTTGCGCCCCGCCGGCCTGGGAAGCGCCCTGGACCGTCAAGCGCCTGCGCCGGGCGGCCTTCGCCGACTGCCTGGGCCAGGACGCCGGGCCGGAATAGCCGCCCCGGCGATCAGTCCGCCGGAAAGGCCAGGGCCGCCAGCCGCCCCAGGATGATGGCCCCGGCCTGGGCCACGTTCATGGAATCGAGCGGCCTGGCCTGGGGAATGCGGCAAAGGGCCTGGCAACGCTTGCGGATGCCGGGCCGAAGCCCCTCCTCCTCGTTGCCGAGCACCAGCAGCAGCGGAAAGGCCGGGGTGAAGGAAAACACGTTTTGCGCCCCCTCCTCGCCGGCCGCGCCGATGACCGTGAACCCGGCCTCGAGCGCTTCGTCCAGGGCCCGGGACAGGTTGGCCGCCTTGGCCACGGCCAGGCGCGAGAGCGTGCCGGCCGCGGCCTTGGCCGCGCCGGGGCCGAGCCTGGCCCCCTCGTGGCGCGGCAGGACGAGGCCGCCGCCGCCCAGGGCGTAGAGCGTGCGGGCCAGCGTCCCGACGTTGCCCGGGTCCTGCACCCGGTCCAGGACCAGGGCCACGGGCAGGGGCGCGGCGCGCGCCGCCTCCAGCACGTCGGACACGTCCACGAATTCGCCGGCGGCGAGCCTTGCCAGCACGCCCTGGTGGTTGCCGGGGTAGAGGCGGTCCAGGTCGGCGGCGGGCACGAAGCGGAAGCGCACCTTGGCCTGGCGGCAGGAGGCGACGATGGCGTCGATGTCCGGGCCGCGCAGGCCCTGACGCAGCAGCACGTCGTCGACCGTGGCCGGCTGGGCCTCCAGGAGTTCGCGCACGGGCTTGCGGCCGGGCAGCAGGTCCTCGGGAGCAGGTGCGGGCGCGTGGGACACGGCGGCCGGGCGGGCGGGCCTTGGCGGGCGCGCCGCGGCCGGCGGCCGGCGGGAGCGGTCATGGATGGGCATGCCCCTTGGTGGCGCAAAGCGTGCGCGACCACAAGTCTTTTTTTCCCTTGCATTTGCGGTCGCTTTGGACTAACAAGATAGTAATTAGCGAAATATTTCAGCAGTTACGATTTCCCACGGCAACGCTTCGGCGCGCCCTCCCACCGGCGGCCGGTTGCCGTTTCCCTTCCCGGAGACCCCGCATGGCCCGATACATCCTGTGCATCGTCCTGCCCCTCCTGCTGGCCCTGGCCGGCTGCGCCGGCAACAAATACGACAAGAACAACGACATGAAGGCCAACCTCGAGCCCGAGGTCTGGGACACCAGCCAGATCCTCAAGGACCTCAAGCGCGGCCGCCCCCTGACCGAGCAGGAGAAGAAAGCCCTGGCCTCGCGCGGGGCCATCCAGTTCAACCTGGACGTGGCCGACAACGAGGAAGTGCAGATGTTCCTGCAGTACTTCTCCATGGACAAGAAAGGCACCATGGAGAAGTGGCTGCAACGGGCCGAGCCGCACCTGCCCTACGTCCGGGCCGTGCTGGCCAGCTACAACCTGCCGCCGGACCTCATCGTGCTGCCCTTCATCGAATCCGGCTACAGCGCCATGGCCTATTCGCCCGTGGGCGCGGGCGGCATGTGGCAGTTCATGCCCTACACCGGCCGGCGTTTCGGGCTCACCGTGGACTGGTGGGTGGACGAACGCCGCGACCCCTACAAGTCCACCGTGGCCGCGGCCAAGTACCTGACCAAGCTCTACCAGATGTTCGGCGACTGGAACCTGGCGCTTGCCGCCTACAACGCCGGCGAGGGCAAGATCTCTCGGGTCATGGCCGCCAGCGGCCAGTGCGACTTCTTCGACATCGCCAAGGACCCCAAGCTCCTCAAGGAGGAGACCCGCCACTACGTGCCCAAGTTCCTGGCCGTGCTCAAGATCTTCCAGAACCTCGACAGCCTGGGGTTCAAGAAGATCAACTGGCAGGCCGGCCCCAACCTGAAGGAAGTCCCGGTGCCGGGCGGCACGGACCTGCTGGCCCTGGCCCAGGCCTGCGACATGGGCTGGGAGCAGTTCCGCGAATACAACCCCGGCTTTCGCCGCCAGGTGAGCCCGCCCGACGCCACGGTCAACGTGTACGTGCCCGTGGCCAAGGAACAGGTCGTGCTGGCCTTCCTGAAAAATCCCGGCAACTACCCGGCCGGCGGGGTGCAGACCGTCACGGCCCAGTCCGGCGACACCTGGTGGGCCATCGCGCGGCGCGCCGGCATGCCCGTGGCCGAACTGCGGCAACTGAACGCCTCCCTGCCCGAGGAGCTGCCGCCCGGACAGACCGTGCGCGTGGCCCTGAGCGCCTCGGGCGTGGACAACACCGCCCTGGCCGAGGGCCCGGACGCCTGCGCGCCCAAGCCCCTGGCCGCCGCGTCCAAGCCCCAGCGCCACCGGGTCAACAAGGGCGAGTCCGTGGGCAGCATCGCCAAGAAGTACGGCGTTTCTACCAAGGAACTCATGGCCGCCAACGGCATGAAGACCGAACGCCGCCTGACGCTCGGCTCCTGGATCGTCATCCCCGGCGCGGCCCCCCAGGCCGTGGCCAAAGCCGGCCCGGTCCCGGCCGCGCCCGCCCAGGCTCAGGCCGCTGCGCCCGGCGGCAGCCACCGCGTCCAGAAAGGCGAGTCCGTCACCGGCATCGCCGCCAAGTACGGGGTGAGCACCGACGCCCTTATGGCCGCCAACGGCCTGCGTTCGGGCAAGGACCTGCGCGCCGGCGCGACCCTGACCATCCCCGGCAAGGCCGTGGCCAGGGCCGAGGTCCCGGCCGCGCCGGCCCCGGCCCGCTCGGCCGCCGACTACAAGACGCCCAAACCCCTGGCCGCCGCGCCCGCCCCGGCCGCCAACCGGCTTTTCGCGGAGAAATCCCCGCCGCCCGCCCCGACCAAGGCCCCGGCCGCCGCATCCCAGCCCGCGGCCAAGCCGGCCGCGCCCCAGCCTGCGGCCAAGGCCGTCCCGCCGACCGCGCCCGCCAAGCAGACCGCCGCCGCGCCGGCGGCCAAGGCCGTCAACTACAAGGTCGGCCCTGGCGAAACCGTCTGGGGCATCGCCAAGAAATTCAACGTCGAACCGTCCTCGCTCATGGCCTGGAACAACATGAAGAGCCCAAGCGCCCTGCAGGCCGGCTCCCAGATCACCATCCGCAAGGATTAGCCGCTCCCGCCCCCTGAAACGCCGAACGGGACGCGTCCGGCGCCATGCCGGCCGCACCCCGTTTTTTGCACGCTGCGCAGTCTCCCCCGTCGGGGAGGTCCAGGAGGGGGTCACCCCCTCCTGGCCGCCGGAGGCATTCGCCTTTCTCCCCTCCTACAGCCCGGTTTCCTTGAAGATCATCTCCAGGCGGCGGCGGTTCGCGCCGATGTCGCTGTAGCCCACGCGCGAGGCGCTGCGGGCGTGCAGCAGTCCGGCCGCGGGATCGTAGAGGAATTCCACGTCGTCCACGAAGCCGAAGCGCGGCGAAGAGGCCGTGGCGTGCAGGTAGCGTTCGGAGGCGTCCACCACGGCAAGGCCAAGCCCCGGCAGGGCGTCGACCAGGGCCGGGATGGGGTTTCGCTCCGCCTGGCGCGGGGCGATGTGGTGCAGCACGTCCGCCTTGCGGGCCGTGGACGAAACCCAGTTGGGCCTCTCCCCGTCGGCGCGAAGGGGCCCGCCCGTGGGCGAGACCGAGGCGGGCATACGCCGGCTTTGCCGGCCGAGCCAGGCGAACCAGGCGACGCCGACGACCACCGCCACGAGCAGGACCACGGCGGCCACCTGCCCCACGGCTTCGAAAAAGGACAATATCTTCCGCAGGGTCTCCATCATGCCGAGGCCTCCAGGGCGTCGTCTTGCGCGACCAGGCCGCCGTGCCAGGCGATCCGGTCGCGTCCCGCCTCCTTGGCGGCATACAGGTATTCGTCGGCCTTCGCCAGCAGGCCGTCCAAATCGAACTCGCCGTCGGCCACGCCGAGGCTGGCCGTGACGCGGCGTCCGCCGGGCCGCGACTCGGCCACGGCCCGCCGCAGCCGCCTGGCCACGGCCAGGGCCTGGCCGCGGTCCAGCCCCGGGAGCAGCACGCCGAACTCCTCGCCGCCCAGACGCCCGACGACGTCGCCGTCCCGCAACGCCTCCCGCAGCCGGTCCGCCACCACGCGCAGCGTCAGGTCGCCGGCCTGATGGCCGTGGGCGTCGTTTATCCGCTTGAAGTGATCCAGGTCCAGCATGACAAGGCTCGCCCGACCGCCCCGTTCCCTGGCCTCGTCCAGGACGGCCCGGGCCCGCTCCAGGAAATGCCGGCGGTTGGACAGCCCGGTCAGGGCATCGGTCTCGGCCTGCAGGCGCAAGGCGTCCCGGGCGTCGCGCAGCTCGGCCTCGACGCGGCTCGAAGTCATGGACAGGATGCAGAACGTCAAGAACGACAACAGGAACATGCTCAAAAGCAGCAAGAGCTTCACGATGTGGTCCGGACCGCCGACCGGGCAATCCACGGCGCTCCAGGCCTGCACGGCGCGCACGCCGAAGGCGCAGCCCACGAAAAGCAGGACCGCCGAGAACACGCTCTGCATGGAATAGGTCTTCCAGCGCCGCACCAGATACGGTTCCAGGGCCATGCGCCCGTATACGATGCAGGAACACGCCGATACGGCCACGACCCGCCGGCAGGTGTTGAAATCGAACACTCCGTAATACACGACCAGGGCCTCGGTCAGAAAGGCCAAGGCGACGTTGACCAGGTTCCGTCGGCGTGGGTCGTCTATGCCGCCGTATCGGGCGATGCCGTGATACCAGAAGACGCCGTGCAGGAGCAGCAGGCCGTTGCCGACAACAAGGGAAGCGCCTTCGCCCGCGACCCTGTAGAAGATCAGCCAGACGCCGCAGCTCCAGGACAGCTGGCCCAGGGCCAGGGCGGCGAAGCCGGGGTAGGTCTTGCGGAAGAAATAGGTGTAGAGCAGCACCATGGTCAGCGAGAAATACAACACCGCCGCCATGAGGATCATCGTCCTGGCGTCAAGGCCGGAGATCGCCTGTACAACTCGCTCCATGCAGGCCTTCCCGCTTCGTCGCGACCGGTTTCGGGCTTTCGTGAAGGCTCTACGAAGGCGGCCGGAGCCGGTCAAGCCCGGGGAGCGGCTTTTCCGTAGAGGGCGTCCATGAGCAGCGGCCGCAATTCCTCGGCCGGCAGCACCCGGCCGGTCCACAGGCGGAACTGCTCCACGGCCTGGTAGAGGAACATGTCGAGGCCGGAGACCACGGCCGCGCCGGCCCTGGCGGCGTCGGCCGAAAGCACGGTGACGCGGGGATTGTAGACAAGGTCGAAGACGACCTGCCCCGACCGCAGCCGATCGCCGGGATAGGGGGTGAGCGCTTCGAACCGGCCGGCCATGCCCATGGGCGTGGCGTTGACGAGAAGCCCGGCCGGGAATTCCGCCCGTGTCTCCCAGTCCGCGACTTCCAGGCCGAACGCGCCGGCCAGGGCCTCGGCCTTCTCCCGCGTGCGGCCGGTGACGGCGATGCGGCCGACGCCCAGGCGCTTAAGCCCCACCACGGCCGCCCGGGCCGCGCCGCCGCCGCCCAGGATGAGCGCCGCGTCGCAGGAAACGCCCGCCTCGACCAGGGGCCGGCAAAAGCCTTCGACGTCGGTGTTTTCCGCCCACAACACGCCGTCGCGCCAATAGAGCGTGTTCACGGCCCCGACCTCGCGGCCGAGGTCCGTCACGGCGTCAACGAACGCCATCACCGCCGTCTTGTGCGGAATGGTGACGCTCAGGCCCGACACCGGCGTCTCCCGAAACCGGGCCATGAACGCGGCCAAGCCCTCGGGCGGCGTGTCCCAGGCCTCGTAGTGCCCGTCGATGCCGAAACGCGAAAAACCCCAGTTGTGGACAAGCGGACTCAGCGTGTGCGCGAGCGGATGCCCGATGATCCCATATGCCCTGGTCATGACGACTCCTTTGGGCGCGAGGGGAAGGAATCTGGGGGAGGGAACCTTTTTTTGCAAAAAAAGGTTCCCTCCCCCAGATTCCTTCCCCTCGCGCCCAAAGGAG
>JAEWCY010000181.1 GCA_023390395.1 Pseudomonadota bacterium
GGCGAGCACGGCCACGGCATCATGCGCAAGTGCCGGCCCTGGCCCTACGAGGAGCTCGTGCACGTGCCGCTTCTCATGCACGTCCCCGGCCTCGAGGGCGGCAAGCGCCTCAAGGGCTTCGTCCAGAACGTGGACGTCACGCCCACGATCCTAAGCGCCCTGGGCCTGTACCAGGACGTCAACGACCTGGACGGCGGGCACGGCTTCCCGGTCTACGGCTGCATCGACATGCAGGGCAAGGACCTGCTCCCCATGATGCGCGGCGAAACCGACAAGGTGCGCGACTTCGCCATCGCCGGCTACTTCGGCATGTCCTGGTCCATCATCACCGAGGACCACACCTACATCCACTGGCTGCTTAAAAACTGCAGCCAGCGCGACTACGCCAACGCCGACAGCCCGGGCAAGGAAATCATGAAGGACGAGGCCATGTGGTCCTGCACCGCCGGGGCCAAGCAGGAAGTGCCCGACAGCGACGAGCTCTACGACCGTCGCCAGGACCCCTTCCAGCTCAAGAACGTCATCGCCGACAACAAGGATCTGGCCGCCGACCTGCTGCAGAAGATCAAGTTGTACATCGGCGAGCTCAAGACCCTCTAGGACGACGAGCGGGGCCGCGCCTCGGCAGGCCCGGCCCCGCTCAGGGAGATGCGATGATCAAGGAAATCACCCAGGCCGACTACCAGGAAGCCATCGCGGCCACGCCGGCCGGCGTGTGCATCGTGTTCAAGGAACTGTGCCCCCACTGCAAGAACATGGAGAAGGTCCTGGAAAAGTTCGGCCAGCTCGTGCCCGCCGCGGCCCTGCTGGGGCTCGACATCCAGAAGAACCCCGACGCGGCCAAAGCCCTCGGCGCGGAGCGGGCCCCCACCGTGTGCGTCATCAAGGACGGGGCGGTGCGCCGGACCAAGACCGGGCTCATGAATCCCAAGGAACTCCTGGCCCTGTACCAGGCGGGGTAGCGCGCCATGAAACCGGAACACCGCTACGACTGCCTCATCATCGGCGGCGGGCCGGCCGGCATGACCGCCGCCGTCTACGCCGCCCGGGCCAAGCTCAAGGCCATCGTCCTCGAATCCAACATCACGGGCGGCCTGGTCAATTCCACCTACGTCGTGGAGAACTTCCCCTCCTACCCGTCCATCCACGGCATGGAGCTCATGGGCCGCATGCGGGAGCACGTGGACGGCCTGGGCGTGCCGGTGGAGGAAGTCTGCGAGATCGAGCGCCTGGAGCTGGCCGGCGAGGTCAAGACGGCCGAGACCGACGAGGCCGTGTACCGCGCCCCGGCCGTGATCCTGGCCACCGGGCGCAAGCCCGTGGCGCTCGACGTCCCCACCGAGTGCGACCAGGTCCACCACTGCGCCATCTGCGACGGCGCGCCCTACGCCGGCAAGCGGGTCCTGGTGACCGGCGGCGGCAACAGCGCCTTCGACGAGAGCCTCTACCTCCTGTCCCTGGGCGTGGCCCACGTCACCCTCGTCGAGATCATGCCCCGGTTCTTCGCCGCGGCCGCCGCCCAGGAGGCGCTGTTCGCCTCGGGCAAGGCCGAGGGCCACACCGAAACCCGGGTGGTGGACCTGGAGACGACGGACTGCCGGCTGACGGCGGCCGTGCTGGAAGACGTCGCCTCGGGCAGGACCTGGCGCGAGCCCGTGGACGGCGTGTTCGTCTTCCTGGGGCAGATCCCCAACAACGCGCTGTTCAAGAATCAGATCGAGCTGACCAAGGCCGGCTACATCCCGGCCGCGCCGGATGCGTCCACCAGCCTGCCGGGCGTGTTCGCGGCCGGCGACATCGTGGACAAGCCCTTCCGCCAGATCACCACGGCCGTGGCCGACGGCACCGTGGCCGCCTTGTCGGCGGAACGGTTCCTGCGCTGCCGTTAGCGGGCGCTTGGCACGAAAGGGGCGGCAGGGGCGTTTGCATCCTCAACCCGCAACGAACGAAGAGGACTGCGAGATGAAAACGGCGATCAAGACGACGGCGACGGCGCTGGTCCTGGCCGGCCTGCTCCTGGCGGCCGGCTCGGCCTTCGCCTACGAGGCCATGGTCGGGCCGACCGGCGTGCTCCTGTACGACAAGGCCAAGGCCTACCAGGGCTACACCCTGGTTTCGCCCACGGTCAAAAGCAAGACCACCTACCTGATCGACATGGACGGCGACGTCGTCCACGAATGGCAGTGCCAGTATCCGGCCGGCCTGTACGCCGAGCTTTTGCCCAACGGCAATTTGCTGCGCGGCGGCCACCTGGAGCAGAAGGACAACGGCTTCGGCGGCATCGGCGGCGTCGTCCAGGAGATCGACTGGGACGGCAAGGTGGTCTGGGAATACAAGCTTGCCGACAAGGACCACTACCAGCACCATACCTTCCACCGCATGCCCAATGGCAACACGCTCATCCTGGCCTGGGAGCGCAAGTCCAAGCAGGAGGCCCTGGCCAAGGGCCGCGACCCCAAGACCATCCCGGAGAGGCCGGTCGTCAGCGACGGCGTGGAGCACAACGACTTCTGGGTGGATTTCGTGCGCGAGGTGGACAAGGACGGCAAGACCGTCTGGGAATGGCACGCCTGGGACCACGTCGGCAAGGGCCCGGACAAGCTCGACATCAATTTCCACCTGCCCCAGCCCACGGGCGACGTGTACCCCAACTTCGACTGGACCCATTTCAACACGGTGACCTACCTGCCGCAAACGGACCAGATCCTGCTCAATTCCCGCAACTTCAGCGAATTCTACCTCATCAACCACAAGACCGGGGCCATCGAGTACCGCTGGGGCAACCCGGCGGCCTACGGCGCGGGCAAGTCCCCCTCCTGGTACGACGACGGCGACCAGCAGGTCTTCGGCGAGCACTGCGTCACGCCCCTGGAAAACGGCCACGTCCTCATGTTCGACAACGGCTCCGAACGACCCCAGGGCAACCGCTCCCGGGTGGTGGAGATGGACCCCAAGACCGGCAAGGTGGTCTGGGAATACGCCACCAGGGACATCAACAGCTTCTTCAGCTACCGCCAGGGCGGGGTGCAGAAGCTGCCCAACGGCAACGTGCTCGTGACCTCGACCCACCACGGCCACCTGTTCGAGGTGACGCCGGACAAGCAGATTGTCTGGGACTTCGTGAGCCCCATCGCCATGGCCCAGCCCAAGTGCCTGCTCGACGAGGACCACGATTCCCTGCCCGGCCATCACAAGATGATGAGCAACGCCATCCACCGGGCCTACCGCTACGGCCCGGACTATCCCGGCCTCAAGGGGCGCGATCTGGGGCGCAAGACGCCCCTGGCCCCCGGCTGCCCGCAGTTCCTCGACGTCTACAAGACCGCCGCCGCGGGCAAGAACTGACAAAGGCCTCCCCCGAATCCGCGGCCGCGGATTCGGGGGAGGCGAGGCGCGACGCGCGCCGCAGACGCGGCGATCCTTCGATCATTGACGGCGAAACCCGGCCAGCCTCCCGGATTTCGCCCGCGCCCGCCCAAGCGCCGGGGCGCACGCCAAGGGGAGGCGGCCCGAGCCCCGGGGCCTCGGGCCGCGCCCTGCGGCCGGGGCGCGCGTCGTCGGCCCGAGCCCGGGAGGAGGGGATTCCCCGGGCCGCGCCAGGCAGGCGACGGGCGACGGCGGGCCAACGACAGCCTGTTATCCGCAAAGGAGAGAAAAGCATCATGGCCGAGTACAGCATGGACAAAGTCCTCGAAAACGCCGGAAACGCGGCGTCCATGGGGCAGGGCGAAGCCTGCGCGCCGGCGTCGGACAGCGCCGGCGGGGCACTGCCCACGGGGCGTTTCGCCAACAACTACTTCGACGGCGTCCCCGTCAGCGGCGTGCACAAGTTCCTGTTCTTCATCATCATGGCCGCCTACTTCTTCGAGCAGCTCGACAACTGGAACTTCGGCTTCGTGGCCCCGGCCCTGTCCCAGTCCTGGAACCTGGCCATGACCGACATCGCCACCATCGTCTTCTGGTATTTCATCGGCATGACCTCGGGAGGCTTCCTCGGCGGGGTCATTTCCGACCTGATCGGCAGGCGCAAGACGTTCCTGTGTTCCATCCTGGTCTTTTCCATCTCCTCCATCGTCACCGGCTTCACGGACAGCTTCGCGGTCTTCACCGTGTTCCGGGCCCTGACCGGGTTCGGCGTCTTCTGCATGATGGTGACTTCCCAGACCTACATCGCCGAGATGTCGCCGTGCGAAAGCCGGGGGAAATGGCAGGGCAAGGTGGCGGCCGTGGGGTTTTGCGCCGTGCCCGTGGTCGCCTTCCTGTGCCGCCTGATCATCCCCATGGGGCCCGAGGCCTGGCGCATCATCTTCTACGCCGGCGGCGTCGGCCTGGTCGCCTTCGTCTTCGGCCTCAAATACCTCAAGGAATCGCCCCGCTGGCTCGTCTCCCGGGGGCGCGTCGCCGAAGCCGAGGCCGTGGTCGCCTTCATGACCCACCGCGACATCGACCTGTCCGCGGCGAGCCGGAAAGTCGAAGCCAAGGTCCGGTTCACGAGCGTGCTCACGGGCATGTTCACCAGGCGCTACCTGCTGCGCACGTCGCTTTTGATCCTGCTCTTCGTCACCATCACCCCGGCCGGCTTCCTGCTGACCACCTGGACCACGCAGCTGATCAAGATGAAGGGCTTCACGGTCACCGAGAGCCTCACCGCGGCCACCATCATCAGCATCGGCGTGCCCATCGGCTGCTTCCTGGCCTCCCTCGTGTCGGACCGGGGCGGCCGCAAGATCCCCCTGGGGCTTCTGAGCGTGGCCACGGGCATAAGCGCCATCGCCTTCGCCTTCATGGACGGCCTGACGGGGCTCATCTGCGCCGGCTTCACCGTGACCGTCGTCAACATGGCCGTGAACTTCATCCTGTTCTCCTACACGGCCGAATCCTACCCGACCAAGATGCGCAACACCGCCACCGGATTCCACAACGGACTGGCCCGGTTGTCCGTTTCCGCCTCCCAGCCGCTCATTCCGCTCATCCACCAGGCCTACGGCTTCGCCGGCGTCTTCGGCGCCGTGGGCTTCCTGTACCTGGTGCCGGTGGTGCCGCTGCTGCTGTGGGGCAAGCGGACCGGCGGCAAGAGTCTGGAGGAAATCGAATAGGCCGCGACGCGGCCGCCCGGGCGGCGGCGGGGTCCCTTGACCTTGCCGCCGCTTGTCGGAGACGATGGGCGCGCCGTCCGGGCCGGGAGGTGCCATTGCGAGGAAAACGCCTGGAAACGAACATGCGGACGCCATCCGCCCCGTTTTCCACAAGACGCCTGTGCGCGCTTCTCCTGTGGCTCGTCTGTCTTGGGAGCCCGGGGGCTTCGTTTTTCTCCGCCCGCGCAGGGCTCGCCCTGGCCGCCCAGAGCCCGACTCCGGCCCGGATCGAAAAACGGGTGGTGATCCTCTACTCCATGCCCCTGGATTTTCCCGCCACGCAACTGGCGGAGAACGGCCTGCGGGAGGCGCTGTCCGAGAAGACCCCTTTCAGCGTGCAGATTTTTTCCGAGTATCTGGATCTGTCGCGATTTCGCCATGAGAACCAGCGCCAGGCGCTGTCCGACCTGCTGCGGCAGCGCTATGGGGCCATTCCCATCGATCTCGTCATCTCCGTGGACGTGCCGGCGACGCATTTCCTCATCGAGCGGGCGGAGGAGGTCTTCCCGGGGGTCCCGGTGGTGGTCTGCGACATTCCCGAACCGTACAAGGGGAACATTCTCGCCTCCTCCTTCGGCAAGCGCGTCAGCGGCGTCCTGGAGCCCTCGGAATTGGCCCGCCAGCTCGTGGCCTCGGCGCTGCGCTTCAACCCCAAAACCAAACATGCCGTGCTCATTTCCGGGGCGTTCGAAAACGACCTCATCAGGGCCATGCTGCTGCGCCAGGCCCTCACGGCCTTGCAGCCGCGCGTCGAACTCATCGACCTCGGCGGCCTCGCCCTCGGCGAGATCCTTGACCGCTGCCAGGCCCTGCCGCCGGATTCCCTGGTCTTTTTCTCCACGCTCTTCGTCGATGCCAAGGGGCGCTTCTTCGTGCCCAGGGAAGTGATCCCATCCCTCTCGAATTACGCCGGCTGCCCCATCTGGGGCATCTACGACTCCTATTTCGGCAGCGGGATCGTCGGCGGACCGATGGTCGGCATGCGGCTGCAAGGGCTCGAGGCGGGCAGGATCGCCCTGCGCATTCTGTCCGGGCAACCGGCGGGCGAAATCCCTTTCAACGACGGCATGAACACGAAAGTCACGCTCTACGACTGGCGGCAACTCAGCCGTTTCCGCCTCGACGAGGACCTGCTGCCCCGGGACGCGACCGTCTTGTACCGGGAATCCACGACCTGGGATCGCTACAAGCAGTACATCGTCGGCACGGCGATTCTTTTCGCCTTGCAGTCCCTGCTGGTCGTGGGCCTGCTGTTCAACCTGCGGCGACGGAAAAAGGCGGAAGTCGCCTTGCGCTGCAGCCAGCACGAGCTGCAGACCCTGGCCAGACGCCTGATCTCCTCCCAGGAAGAGGAGCTCAGCCGGTTGTCGCGGGAATTCCACGACGACTTCGTCCAGCGTCTGGCCGCCATCGCCATCGAGATCGGCACCGTGGAGCTGCATATCCGGCAGCCGGGAGCCCGGATCCTGGACGAGATCATCGACGCGAAAGAGAAGATCATAAGCCTTTCCGAAGACATGCATGCCTTGTCCCGGGAACTGCACCCCTCGAAGCTGCGGGATTTCGGTCTCGTCAGGGCGGTCAAGGCGATGTGCCTCAACTTCTCCGACCGGGAAGGCCTGGTCGTGGATTGCAGTTTCGAGGGCGAGTTCGCGGAAATCCCCTTGGATACGGCCCTGTGCCTTTACCGGGTCGTCCAGGAGGGCTTGCGCAACATCGCCAAGCACGCCCGTGCCCGGCGCGTTGACATTTCCCTGCGGGGCACGGATGATGCACTCGTCTTGACCATCAAGGACGACGGCGCCGGATTCAAGCCCCACTGCGCCAAACTGACCCCCGGCATCGGCCTGGCCAGCATGCGGGAGCGGGTGCAGTACGCCAAAGGGGAATTCGCCATCCATTCGGAACCGGGCCAGGGAGCCGTGATCCTCGTGACGGTTCCCCTGGAGGAGAAACGGCATGATGAAGCCGAGAATCCTGCTGGCCGATGACCACCGCATGGTGGCCGAAGGCGTGCGCGGCCTGCTCGAACCGGACTACGAACTGGTCGGGATCGTCGAGGACGGCCGGGCCCTGCTCGAGGCCGTGGACCGGCTGCGCCCGGACGCCGTAGTGGCGGACATCTCCATGCCGCTGCTCAACGGCCTCGACGCGGTGCGCCAGATAAAAAAGCGCCACAAGTCCGTGGCCGTCATCTTCCTCACCATGCATGTGGACGTGGATTACGCCGCCAGCGCCTTCGAGGCCGGAGCCCTGGGCTACGTGCTCAAGCATTCCGCCTCATCGGAGCTTTTGACGGCGATCAGCTGCGCGCTCAAGGGCAAGACCTACATCACGCCGCTTCTGGCCGGGGAATTGCTCCAGTACCAGCGGGAAAAGCCCGCCGTGTCCGCGGACGCCTTTTCCCAGCTGACCGCGCGGCAGCGCGAAGTGCTGCAGCTCATCGCCGAGGGGTTCTCCGTCAAGGAATCCGCAGCCATCCTGGGGATTTCCTCCCGGACCGTGGAATTCCACAAGTACACGATGATCGAGTCGCTGGGGCTCAAGAGTTCGGCGGAATTGATCCGCTTCGCCGTGCAGCACGCCAAGGGCGTGTCCCGGGCCGGCGTGCGCCTCGCCTGCGACATCGATTCCTCGTTCGGCGGTTCCTGAACAGGACCCGCCGGCGCGGCGCTGATGCCGCGGATGCCGCCGCCGTCCGGGGCGGCTTGACGGCCGACGCCATCCTCGTCCCGCCCCTATCCGCAGCCGTCGCCGTGGCGGCCGGCTTGGGGGGCCACCTCCAGCGAACCCGCGCTCGTCGGGTCTTTGCGTCAGCAGCCCCGCGCCCCGCGCCCCGCGCCCCGGCAAGCGCCTCCCTTGCCCGATCCCGGGCTTCCCGCCGACTATTGGGCGATCCTTGCGGCCCCCGGGCTTTGATTCCAGAGAATAAATCTCGTAATGTCGCCATGTTGCCTTGAAGCTTTGCCGTGCATGCTTTTTGATGGGGGCTGTCCGATCAGCCCCGGGTCGCTTTGCCTGCGGCCGCGGCCTGGGGAAGTGCCCCGCCGCCGTCGCCGAGGCCGGACCCGAACCAATTTCCCCGCCAAGGAGGGTGTCGTCCATGAAGATCGTCGACGTGCAGGCCATCGCCGTGAGCATTCCCCAGGCCCGCAAGTTCGCCGCCCCGACCAAGGGCTTCGATACGGAAAGCGACGGCCACGTGCTGGTCAAGGTCCTGACCGACGAGGGCATCGTCGGCCTGGGCGAGGCCTGGCGGCTCACCCCCCGGGCCGTGGCCGCCTTCATCGTCGAGGCACTCAAACCCCGCCTCCTCGGCGCGGACCCCACCCGCATCGAGGCCCTGTGGCGCAAGATGTACCAGGCGACCTTCCGCTACGGCCGCAAGGGCATGGTGCTCAACGCCATCAGCGGCGTGGAGATCGCCCTGTGGGACATCCTGGGGAAGTCCTGCGGCCTGCCCGTGTACAAGCTCCTCGGCGGGGCCTGCTGGGAGGGCATCCGCGCCTACGCCAGCCTGCCGCCCTACGGGAATCCCAAGGACGCGGCCGCCGACGCCGCCGAGCAGGCGGGCCAGGGCTACCACATGGTCAAGCTGCACCAGCGCGACCTCGAATCCGTGCGCGAGACGCGCCGGGCCGTGGGCGAAGCCACCCAGATCACCCTGGACGTCAACGGCTGCTGGACGCCCAAGGAGGCCCTGGCCATGGCCAGACGCCTGGAGGAGTGGGACGTGCGCTGGCTCGAGGAGCCCATCAACCCCATGGACGACTACGACGGCCTGCGCTTCGTGCGCGAACGCTGCGGCCTGCTGATCGCGGCCGGGGAAAACGAATACGCCCACTACGGCTTCAAGACCCTGATCGAGAAGCAGGCGGCCGACCTGCTCCAGCCGGACATCATCAAGTCCGGCGGCCTGCTGTGCTGCCGCAAGATCCTGGCCATGGCCGAGGCGGCCAACCTCCAGGTCATCCCCCATTCCTTCTACTACGGCCCGGGTGTCGCGGCCACGGCCCATTTCGTCATGGCCAACCCCTTAAGCGACGAGATGGAGATCAACGCCACGCCCCTGGCCCACGACTTCATGGTCCCGGCCCTGCGCCCCGTGGCCGGCCGGCTGGAGGTGAGCGATAAGCCGGGGCTCGGCATCGAACTCGACGAGGACGTGATCGCGCACCACCGCCTGGACCGCTAGCGCCGCGTCCGGGAAACGCGCAGGCGCGCCGGGGGGCGCGATGCGAGGCGACGCCGCGCCCCTTCCCGCCGTCGGGAGGGGCGCGGCCGGAGATTACCCCAAAAGGCCAGGGAGAACGACGGCTTTGCAGGCAGGGCGATATCCTCTACACTGAGGACCGGCGCACGGAGCGCGCTTCCCGGCGACCGCGGGAGGCGTCCTTCGCGCCGCATCCGCAGCGTTGCAGGGGTCGCTTGGCATGCCGCACCGGAAACCCGTGGAAAACATCAATCTGCGCAGCCTCGAGGTCCAGCAGCAGGTCATCCGCCGGCTCAACGACGCGGTCCTCGGCGTGGTCTCCCGCAAGGGCTACTTCAAGGTCCTCAGCCACGAGCTGCGCCGCCTGTTCCTCCACGACCGCCTGGCCATCAACCTCTACGACTCCGACGTCGAGATCCTGACCTATTTCACCACGGCCGACGGCGTGGTGGTGGGCGCGCAATCGAGCGTGCGCCAGGCCAGCCCGCAGACCGTGGCCGGGCTGGCCATCACCTCGCGCGAACCCGTGGTCATCCGCGACCTGGCCCGCCAGTTCAAGTGCCAGGAGGACAACCCCCTGGCCGAGGCCGGGCTGCAGGCCTCCATCGCCTTTCCGCTCATCGTGCGCGACGCCGTGCTCGGCACCCTGCACTGCTCCTTCCGCCAGGAGCCGCCCAACCTCATGGACATCGTGGACTTCATCGCCACCCTGACCCCCTTCGTCTCCTCCGGGGTGGACGCCATCCTGACCCGGGAGCGCCTGTCCATGCTGGGGGCCGGCCCCCAGGCCGTGCCGCCGCCGCCGGACTTCATCGAGGGGCCGGTCTTCGAGAGCGCGGCCATGAAGGCCATCATGCAGCAGATCCGTCGGGTGGCCCCCCTGGAGATCCCCATCCTCATCCAGGGGGAGACCGGGACGGGCAAGACCATGATCGCCCGCTACATCCACGAGCAGAGCCGCCGGGCCAAGTTCAACTTCGTCAAGGTCAACTGCCCGGCCCTGGTGACCACGCTGTTCGAGAGCGAGCTTTTCGGCCACGCCAAGGGGGCCTTCACCGGAGCCACCAGCCTGCGCCAGGGCCGCATCGAGATGGCCAACAAGGGGACGCTGTTTCTGGACGAGATCGGCGAGCTGCACCTGGACCTGCAAAGCAAGCTCCTGCAGGTGCTCGAGGAGAACAGCTTCGAGCGCGTGGGCGAATCCATCCCCTTCAAGGCCGACATCCGGCTCGTCGCGGCCACCAACATCGACCTGGTCAAGTCCCTGCGGGAAGGGCGGCTGCGTTCGGACCTCTACTATCGCCTGGCCACCATGATCATCACCATTCCGCCGCTGCGCGAGCGCCGCGACGACATCCCGGTGCTGGTCAAGCGCATCTCCGGCATCCTGTCCGCCAGCATGCGCGTGCCGGACATCTCCCTGACCATGGGCATCATGCGCCAGCTCCAGGAGTACAGCTGGCCGGGCAATATCCGCGAGCTGCGCAACCTCGTCAGCCGCATGCTCATCGCCAACGCCCATCGCCCCCTGACCCTGCGCGACGTGCAGGAGCTCATCGGCGGCGCGCCCCTGGCCCTCCAGGAGTCGCCGACGTCCTTCCCCACCCTGCGCCAGATGGAGAAGCGCCACATCGAAAAGGCGCTGAGCCTGGCCAAGGGCCGCGTCTCCGGTCCGGAGAGCGCCGCCGGCCTGCTCGGCATCCCCCGCACGACCCTGCAGTACCGCATGCGCAAGCTCGGCATCGCCGCGCCCGTCAAGGACTGACCCGGCCCGCCGGGCCGGCCGTGCTGCTCATCGCGTTGCGCCACGTCTCCGAAGCCTACGGCATGGCCGAGGTCGCCAAGGCCGCCGGCATCAAGCGGGAAAGCCTGTACCGCGCCCTGTCGCCCAAGGGCAATCCGACGCTTAAAACCCTGACGGCGGTATTGAAGGCCGTCGGATTGCGCCTTGCCGTGGCCCCCGGAACCCCGCCCCGCCTCTCTGCTCACACCTGTTAGGCTCCGCCTTCCCTGAACCGGGGCGTCGTCGCCACCATGGGCGCGCGCTCGCCCGGCGGCTCTTCAGGACGGCCAGGGGCCGGCCCCGGCCCGGAAAGCCCGACGCGCCGCTGTGACCAATACCGGGCGTCACGTCCAATATCCGGCGCGACATGGCCGTTCCCTCCGGCGTCACGGCGATCAAAAACCGTAATTTCACTGTATTACGATGCGGCAGCCTCGGGCATGCCCCTTGCTTAGTCTCCGGCATGTTGGAGACGCCGCAATCCCCGATTTCCCGCGGATCGCAAGAAGCGCTTCGGAAGGACCGGCAGGGAGGCTGCCCCGCCCGGCCCGAGGCGGCGCGAGCCGCGCCCAAACGCCCGGCCCGCGTCCAAGTCGGCCCGGGCGTCGGACCACGTTCTCTGCGGGATTGCGGACAGGCAGGGCCGCACGACCGGCAGGCCGGACGGGACTCGATGCCGCTGCCGGCCATCCAGGCGGAAACATCCAATGCAGGAGGAAGGTATGTCCGTGCAATTCATTGTCCATGAACCCGGCGACATGGTCGGCGTCGTCGTCGTCGAAGGCGTCAAGGCCGGGCAGAAGCTCACCGGCTGGGTCATGGAAGGCGACAAGACCCTCGAGGTCGCGGTGAAGGACGACATCCCCATCGGCCACAAGCTGGCCCTCAAGAACTTGGCCGTGGGCGACACGGTCATCAAGTACGGCGTGGACATCGGCAAGGTCGTGGCCCCCATCCAGGCCGGCGAACATCTCCACGTCCACAACGTCAAGACGAAAAGGTGGTAGGCATGAAGACCAAATTCATGGGGTATCGGCGCGAAAACGGACGGGTCGGCGTGCGCAACCACGTGGTCATCCTGCCCCTGGACGACCTGTCCAACGCCGCCTGCGAGGCCGTGGCCAACAACATCAAGGGCACCCTGGCCCTGCCCCATCCCTACGGCCGCCTGCAATTCGGCGCCGACCTGGACCTGCACTTCAAGACGCTCATCGGCGCGGGCAGCAATCCCAACGTGGCCGCCGTGGTGGTCATCGGCATCGAGCCGGTCTGGACCGCCCGGGTGGTGGACGGCATCGCCAAGACCGGAAAGCCCGTGGCCGGCTTCTCCATCGAGCAGCACGGCGACCTGGAGACCATCCGCGCCGCTTCCCGCAAGGCCAAGGAGTTCGTCCAGTTCGCCACCGAGTTGCAGCGCGTCGCATGCGACGTCAAGGAACTGTGGGTGTCCACCAAGTGCGGCGAGTCCGACACGACCTCGGGCCTGGCCACCAACCCTACCGTGGGCGACGCCTTCGACAAGCTCTACGCCAACGGCAACACCCTGCTCTTCGGCGAGACCACCGAGCTCACCGGCGGCGAGCACCTCGTGGCCGCCCGCTGCCGCACCCCGGAGATCCGCGACCAGTTCATGGCCATGTTCGACCGCTACGCCGCCTTGGTCGAGGCCCACAAGGTCGACGACCTGTGCGACTCCCAGCCCACCAAGGGCAACATCGAGGGCGGGCTCACCACCATCGAGGAAAAGGCCCTGGGCAACATCCAGAAGATCGGCAAGAAGTGCGTCGTGGACGGCGTGCTGGACAAGGCCGACGCGCCCACGGGCCCGGGCCTGTGGTTCATGGACTCCTCCTCGGCCGCGGCCGAGATGGTGACCCTGGTGGCGGCGGCCGGCTTCGTGGTGCACTTCTTCCCCACGGGCCAGGGCAACATCATCGGCAACCCCATCCTGCCGGTGATCAAGCTGAGCTCCAACCCCCGCACCGTGCGTACCATGAGCGAGCACGTCGACGTGGACGTGTCCGGCATCCTGCGCCGCGAGATCAACCTGGACCAGGCCGGCGACATGCTGCTCGACATGATGGTGCGCACCGCCAACGGCCGCAACACCGCCGCCGAGACCCTGGGACACCGCGAATTCGTCCTGACCCGCCTGTACGAAAGCGCCTAGCGCGCCCCGCCCCTCCGATCCCGGCCGGCCCCTCCCGGCCGGGATCGGCCTTTCCCGGCCGGCCGTTCGCCGGCTTCTTTTTTTTCGCGCCTGCGCCGGCCTTGGGTACGCGGCCGGAGACCGCGCGCGTGGCCGCGCCGGCTTCACGCCCCGGCGGCCTGACGCACGCCCTGTCCCGGGGGAGGCGTCCGGCCGCGTCGGCCGCCAGGAGCGGGCGCGGCCGCCGGCCGCTCCATCGCCGCAAGCGAGGCCGCGGCCGGTCGACCCGGGCGTCCTGCGGGCGACCGGAGGATAGGATAAGCCCGCCGCCGCTCCCGGCAGGGCGGGAGCGGCGGCGGGCGAGGGTGGAGGATGGCTCAAAGACGGTGAGGGGCGAAGAAGGCCCGGGCCGGGGACGCGGGGCGAGGGCCTTCAGCAGCGCTTGGCCGTCTGTCCCTGCAGCCTGAGGAAGAGCTTGCCGGCCACGACCACGCCCACCGCGCCCACGATCTCGGCGACGATGCTCTGGGTGTGGGTCGCCTGAAAGAAGCCCTGGGTGAACTGGTCGGTCAGGATCATCTCCATGGCCACCTTGCCGAGGATGGCCGAGCCCAGCAGGAGGATCCAGGGGAAGCGGTCCATGAGGTTGGCCAGCAGCGAGGAGGTGAAGACGACGAAGGGAATGGACAGACCCAGGCCGATGAGCAGCAGGACCAGGTCCCCCTTGGACGCCCCGGCCACGGCCAGGATGTTGTCCGTGGACATGACGAGGTCGGCCACGAGCACGGTGAAGACGGCCTGGAGCAGGGTGGAGCACTGCTTGCGCCCCTCTTCGTCGGGGCTTCCCTGGACGAGGAGCTTCACGCCGATCCAGGCGATAAGCACGCCGCCCACCAGCTTGATGTAGGGCAGGCCCATGAGCTTGGCCGCGAAGACGGTCAGGATGACGCGCAGGACCACGGCCGCGCCCGCGCCGATGCCGATGCTCAGCAGGCGCTGCTTCTTGGGCAGGCCGTTGGCCGCCATGGCGATGACCACGGCGTTGTCGCCGGCCAGGACGAGGTCGATGCAGATGATGCTGAGCAGGCTGCCGAAGAACTGCAAATCGAAATGCGGCATGACGGTGTTCCTTGTCGTTGTCGTGGCCGGCCCCGGCCGGGGGGCGTGGCCGCCGCTTCCCCGCGCCCGGCGGCCGGGGCGGGGAAGCGGACAGTGTATGCGTGTCCCGGGATGGCCTCAATCGTCGGCGTCGGAAAGCGCTTCGACTCCGCCGCTTTTCACCTGCATCCACAGGCCCCTGGCGATGGAGGCCAGGGCCAGGGCGATGAAGCACAGGGAGATGGGCCGGGTGAAGAAGATGCCGAGAGAGCCGCCCGAGAGCATCAGGGATTGGGACAGGGACGTCTCCAGCATCGAGGCCAGGACCGTGGACAACACCAGGGGGGCCACCGGGAAGCGGAGCTTGCGCATGAAGTAGCCGATCACGCCGAAGAGCAAGGCCACCCACACGTCGAACATCAGGAAGCGGATGCTGTAGGCCCCGATCACCGAGAACAGCACGATCAGCGGACCGAGGACCGGGAAGGGGATGCGGGCGATGCGCGCCCACAGGGGGATCAGCGGCAGGTTGAGGATCAGGCAGATGATGTTGCCCACGTACATGCTGGCGATGACTGCCCAGACGAAGGGCGCGTTGTTCTGGAAGAGCAGGGGGCCGGGCTGCAGGCCGTACATCATGAAGCCGCCGAGCAGCACGGCCAGGGCCGGGCCCGTGGGCAGGCCGAAGGCGAACAGGGGCACGAATCCGGCGCTCGAGGTGGCGTTGTTGGCCCCCTCGGGCGCGGCCACGCCCTCGATGGCCCCCTTGCCGAAGCGTTCGGGCGTCTTGGAGCAGCGCTTCTCGATGTCGTAGGCCACGAAGGTGGTCACGGCCGGGGCGCAGCCGGGCAAGAGCCCCATGAAGAAGCCGATGAGGCTCGAGCGCACCATGGTCCAGCGGCACATCCAGATGTCGGCCCACTTGGGCAGCCAGTCGATCTTGCCGCTGTTGTAGACCAGGGCCACGCGCTGCTCCACGTTGGTGAAGACCTCGCCCAGGGCGAACAGGCCGATGATGATGCTGATGAAGTTCACCCCGGCCAGCAGGTCGTCCGAGCCGAAGGTCAGCCGGGCCGCCCCGGTGAGGGGGTTCTGGCCGACCAGCGAGATCAAAAGGCCGAAGGCCGCGCCGATGATGCCCTTGAACAGCGCCTTGCCCGACAGGCTGATGATCAGCGACAGGCCCATGAACATCAGGGCGAAGTACTCGGGCGGGCCGAAGGACAGGGCGAAGCTGGCCAGGATGGGAGCGAAGAAGGTGAGGCCCACGATGCCTATGGTGCCGGCCACCCAGGAGGAGATGGCGGAGATGGCCAGGGCCGGCCCGGCCCGGCCCTGCTTGGCCATTTCGTAGCCGTCCAGGGCCGTGGGCACGGACGAGGCCTCGCCGGGGATGTTCACCACGATGGCCGTGGTGGAGCCGCCGTACATGGCCCCGTAGTAGATGGCGGCCATCATGATGATGGCCGGGGTGGGTGCGAGGAACGTGGTCAGGGGCAGGAGGATGGCGATGGCCGAGGAGGGGCCGATGCCGGGCAGCACGCCGACCAGGGTGCCGAGCGTCGAGCCGACCAGGGCCCACAGCAGGTTGACCGGCGAGATGGCCGAGGCGAATCCTTGGAACAAGAGGTTCATGGAAAACATAAAAGCGGCCTCCTACCTGTCGAAGAGTCCGGCCGGAAAGTTCATTTCCAGTCCGACGCTGAAGACGTAGTGCACGACGAGGGCGGTGATCACGGCGCAGACCACGGCTTGGACCAGGCGGCGGTTGAGCTGCCAGACGGTCGCCGTGATGTAGCAGGCCGTGGCCAGGGGCATGCCGAGGACCTCGATGCCGAGCAGGTAGGCCACGGTGAGCCCGAAGAAGACCAGCAGGTGGAGGCCGCCGGCGCGGTCCGGCCATTCCACCTCCATGTCCGGGCCGTGGCTTTTCCAGGATTTGAAGGACAAGCCCAGGCCGGCGACGATGGTGCAGACGCTCAGGCCCATGGGGAGCATCCAGGGGGGGAGGCGCTCGCCCAGCATGTCCGTGATGCTCAGGGAACTGAGGAAGAACAGAAGTCCGATTCCGGTGATGAAAAAACCGCTTAGGATGTCGAGTCGGCGTAGTGATCTCACGAAGCTCTCCTCCCTCGGATCTTGCGTCCGGGCTGGTCCTTGGGGGTCGTCCCCGGCGTCGCGGTCGCGAAATTCCCCGGGCGGGCTTCGCTGACGCCATGCCTTCCGTGCATGTCCCGTTGAAAATACGGCGTAGGCTTCAACGGCCGCGACGCTAGTTGGCCTTCAGGTCCTTGGCGAGGTTGGTGTAGAGTTCGGTCAGCCTGGCGATGTAGGCCTTGCTTTCCTCGTGGCCCATGGCCAGGGGGACGAAGCCGTCCGCCTTCATGGCCTGCTGGATGGCCGGGTCCGAGACCACCTGCAGGAAGGCCTTTTCGAGCACGGCGACCACTTCGGGCGGGGTCCCCATGGGCACGGCCACGCCGCGGTCGATGGAGTCGGTCATGTTGTAGCCCTGCTCCTTGAAGGTGGGCACGTCCGGAAAGTCGGGAAAACGCTCGTCCGAGGAGAAGGCCAGCACCCGGAGCTTGTCCGCGAAGCGCACCAGGTCGTCGGAGTTGGCCATGACGGCGGCTGTGTGTCCGCCGAGGAAAGCGGTCATCTGGGGGGCGGAGCCGGTGAAGGGGACGTAGGTCAGCTGGATGCCGGCCAGCTTCTGGAGGCGCAGCGTGGCGAAGTGGTGGCCGGAGAACACGGCGGAGCCGCCGACGCTGATGGTTCCCGGGGCTTTCTTGGCCGCTTCCACGAACTCCTTGAGGTCGCGGTAGGGGCTTTCCTTCAACACCGCCAGGGCCAGGGGGGTACGCTGGAACATGACCACGGGGTTGATCTGGTCGGTCTTGTAGCCGACCTGCTGCTGCAAGGGCTGGAGGATGATGTGGGGCGTGTTGATGGTGACGAAGGTGTAGCCGTCGGGCTTGGTGCGCACCAGTTCCTTCCAACCGAGGGCTCCGCCGCCGCCGACCTTGTAGTCGACGATGACCTGCTGGCCGAGGATCTTCGACAGCGGCCCCTGCTGCCGGCGGGCTTCGCGGTCCGATTGTCCGCCCGGATCGAAAGTGACGATATAGGTGAGTTGTTTCGAGGGAAACGGGTCGGCTGCGAAAGAGGCACCAGAATTAGTCAGGGCAACAAACACAACGAGGAGCATCAATATACGCTTCATCATGACCTCCAACCCTTGTTGCTTGATAAAGACTAAAATCATTCGCCAATTCTCAACGACAAAAAA
Organism: Pseudomonadota bacterium; assembly: GCA_023390395.1. Classification (GTDB taxonomy): domain Bacteria; phylum Desulfobacterota; class Desulfovibrionia; order Desulfovibrionales; family Desulfovibrionaceae; genus Solidesulfovibrio. Next base: position 17,668 of record JAEWCY010000181.1, read on the forward strand.
CGACGGCTTCTCCTTGTCAGAGCAGGTTTCCGGAATGCAGGACATCCCGAGTAACGGCCATAGAACGATCACCCACGTATGACTTCTTCGCGAAGCAAGACATGTGCCAGTCGGTTTGTTTTCTAACTATCCGGGATATCGTAATAAAATAATCTTGATCCGGCCGAACCCGCCGGATTGCGCCCATTATTGGGCATGCCGCCGGGAAACACCCGGCCCCGCCGCCCAATGTCGCACACCTTCCCTGGACGCTCAGAGACTGGCCGGCTTCGATCCCGCCGGCCGGGCGGAGACTGGTTCTTGGAACATGCTGGAAAATCGGATGAAAAAACGACAGGACCACCCCGTTGGCGGCATACGGCCGAAAGGTCGTCGCCGGATCTCGCCGGCCCGACAGCTGGCATGCATTATGCTTTAACCTAAAGAAACACTCCGGATCGGACCGGAGCGCACCGTCCAACTCGCCGCACCTCGGGCGGACCGCAAGGCCGCTCCGGGGCAAGGCCATGAGAATCCGCATGGTTGACCTCCGTCAAGCACAAGATGTCGCCGTGGACGCGGCGCGCCGCGCCGGCGAGATCATCCGGCAGGGCATGGCCACGGCGCGGCTCAGCGTGTGCCGCGTGAAGGCCGTGGGCGACGTCGCCACCTTCGTCGACGCCGCGGCCGAACGCATCATCCGGGAACGGCTGCTCGCCGCCTACCCCGACCACGCCTTCGTCGGCGAGGAGCAGGGAGCGCACGGGACGTCGCCTTGCCGCTGGATCGTGGACCCCCTGGACGGCACCATGAATTTCGTCCACGGCCTGCCCTATTTCGCCGTGTCCGTGGCGCTGGAGGTCGAGGGCAAGGTGCGCCTGGCCGTGGTGCACGACCCGGTCGGCGGCGACGTCTACGCCGCCCGGGAAGGGCGCGGGGCCTGGCGCAACGGGGAGCGCCTGCGGGTCGCCGACACTGCCGACCTCGGCCAGGCGCTGGTGGGCGCGGCGACGCCGCCGCCGGCCTGGCCGGACATGGCCGATTTCCTGCGCCGGTTCGGCGCGCTGTGCCGCAACGCGGCGGGTGTGCGCCGCCTGGGCGCGGCCGCCCTGGACCTGGCCGGCGTCGCCTCAGGGCGGCTGGACGGCTTTTTCATGATGCACCTGGCGCTCTGGGACGTGGCCGCCGGCGGCCTGCTGGTGACCGAGGCCGGCGGCTGCGTCGTCCCCTTGCCCGGCGTCCGGGAGGAGGAGCGGGCCGTGCGCGTCGTGGCCGCCTGTCCGGGCATCGTCGAGGCCTTGCTGCGGGTTCTCGCCTAGGAGCCGGCCGGTCGGCGGCGTCCGGCCCGACGGGGCGCATGCCCTTTGGGCGCGGCGCGTCCCCGCCGTACGCCAATCTTTCTGCCCCCTCCGTTGCGTCGCGCGACTGCGACGCGTCGACGCGTCGCAGTCGCCTGAAGGCGACGAGACGACATGGGGCAAATGAGAAATTGTATTTTCCAGACCGGCCGGTTATCGTGTCGGCGAGAGAAGCATCGCCAAAGCGTGCCGGAGTCGCCTTATATCCCGTCAACCCGTTTCGTCGGAGCCATGGAGTCGCCCATGCCTTCCCAGAAAAGACACGGACCGAGGATGTTGCGTCGTACGCTGCTCAAGGGCGCGGGCGCCCTGGCCCTGGCCCCGCTGGTCATGGGGTTGGGCGCGAAGAACCTCTTCGCCGCCCAGCCGGGCGACAGGCCCCGGCTCGGCAAGGGCGACTACAACACCCGCCTGGTGCTGCTCGGCACCACGGGCGGCATGACTTGGTGGCCGGGCTCCAACCGGGCCAGCAACTCCCAGGTGCTGGTCGTCGGCGACGCCATGTACCTCGTGGACCTGGGCTGGGGCTCCCTGGCGCGGCTGGCCGAGGGCTTCAACCACGGGCATTTCGTCACGGTCGACGGCCAGCGCACCCAGCTCGAGCTCTCCACCTTCCTCGCCGACATGCGGGCGGTCTTCTTCACCCACCTGCACATGGACCACCTGGGCGACTACCCCACCTTCCTGGAGATCGGGGCCAGGGCCGGCTACGCGCAGAAGCGGCCGCTGGCGATCATCGGGCCCGGCGACCGGGGCCGGCTCGAAGAAAACATGTCCGGCTACAAGGGCACGGTCATCACGGCGGAGCGCTGCAATCCGCCGCTCGCCACCCCGACGCCCGGCACCCGGCTGATGACGGACCACATCCTCCAGGCCTTCGCCCAGACCTTCAACAATTGCGCCCAGGACGAAGGCTACCCGGACATCCCGAAGATCATCGACGTCCGGGAGATCGGCGATCCCAAGGCCATCCCCTGGCCGGCCGGCTTCGTCGTCCCCGATCCGAACAAGCCCTGGACCTCGGACGTCACCTGCCCGGCCATGGTCCCCTTCGAGATCTACAAGGACGACCGCGTGCGCGTCACGGCCATCCTGGTCGACCACTACGAGGTTTATCCCGCCTTCGCCTTCCGGTTCGACACCGCGGACGGCTCCGTGGTCATCTCCGGCGACACCGGCCCGGACACGCGCGGCAACCTCCAGAAGCTGGCCAAGGGGGCCGACGTCCTGGTCCACGAGGTCATCGACGACCTCTGGATCAAGGCCACGTTCAAGGGCGTCAAGGAGGGCGATCCCGCCTGGCCGCTCTACCACCACTGCATCACCGCCCACACGAGCTCGGCGGACGTGGGCAAGGTGGCCCAGTCGTGCGGGGTCAAGACCCTGGCGCTCAGCCATATCGCCCCGGCCAACGCGCCGGCGTCGCGCCTGCGGCTGGCCCAGAAGGGCTTTTCCGGAAAGCTGCTTGTCGGCGAGGACCTGATGGAGATCGGCGTGGGCAAGCCCCTCGGCCGGGCCAAGGGCTAGGCGACGCGGCATCGCGGCGGTGGCGGCGGGTTCCTTGCGGGGAGCGCCGCCGCCCGATGTCCGGCCCGGCCGACGGGGCCCGCTCCCCGGCGCGCCGGGAAGCGGGCGTCAGCCCACAACCAGCGCCTCGGCCAGCAGGGAGGACAGGAACTTGACCTCCTTGCCCAGGCCGTAGTGCGTATTGATGTCGTCGAGCTGCGTGTGGCAGTTCTCGCAGGCCGTGACCACGACGTCCGCGCCGCTCTCGCGCATCTGGTCGGCCTTGACCCGCGACGAGCGCATGCGGAAATCGAGGGTCTCCTCGCCCATGGCCACGAGCCCCCCTCCGCCGCCGCAGCACCAGTTGTACTTGGGGTTCGGCGACATCTCCCGGAAGTCCTCCACGATGCTGCGAAGGATCAGGCGCGGCTCGTCGTAGACGCCGCCGTTGCGGGCGATCTGGCAGGGGTCGTGGTAGGTGAAGGAGCCCGGGAGCTTCCTCGTCCGGATGCGCCCTTCCCGCAGGTAGCGGGCGTGGACCTCGGTCAGGCTGACCACCCGGAAGGGCTCCCCGGCCGAAAGCTGCTTGGCCACGCGCACGGCCGTGCCGCATTCGCAGATGCAGACTTCCTTGACGCCAAGCCGCCGGGCTTCCTGGATGATGCGGTCCAGGATGAGCCTGGTCTTGGCCGGATCGCCCACGAACGCGCCGAAGTTGACCGCCTCGAAGAAGCTCAGGCTCCAGTTCTCGCCGGCGGCGTTGAACACGGCTGCGGCCGGGATGATGGAATGGGCCCCGGCCAGGGCCACGTAAAGCATGTCCGCCCCCTCCACGTCGGCGGGAATGGGGGTCGCGCCGGCCTGGACCTGCCAGCGCTCCACCACCTTGGCTTCCAGGCGCTTGACGCCTTCCAGGAATCCCGCCTTGAGGGCGTCGATGTTCTCGCCCTTGGCGATGGACACGTCGGCCAGCATGGTGAGGATTTCCGGCGCGGCCTCGGCGCCGATGAGCAGGAGCTTGGCGATGGACATGATCTGCTGGGTGTCGATGCCGAAGGGGCAGTAGACCATGCAGCGCCGGCAGCCGGTGCAGGAATAGGCCGCCTCGCGCAGTTCCTCCAGGGCGGCGTCGGTCAGGGGCTTGGCCTCGCCGAGGAAGGGCAGGAACCGGCCCTGCGCCGTGAAGTAGCGCTTGTAGATGCGCCGGACCACCTCGGCCCGGTAGGCCGGCGCGTACTTGGGCAGGGGCAGGGAGGCGTAGGCGTGGCAGACCGGGGTGCACAGCCCGCACCGGGAGCAGGTCTCCAGGTTGAGCAGCATCTCCCGGGAAAGCTTGGTGTCGAAAAGGCGGATCAGGTCGTCTCGGACCGAGGCTTCCATGGCTAGCCCCTCCTTATCCTGTTGAGCGCGAAGGTGAAGATGGCGTGCATGAGCTTGGTGAAGGGGAAGGCCATGAGCAGCAGGTTGGCGCAAAAGACGTGTGCCACCAGCATGAAGGCATGCCCGGCCCCGTCGATGGAGGCGATGGAAGGCCGCAGCGTGACCAGGCTCCAGAGGTAGGCCCGGTAGTCGGCCACGGCCATGGTGGAGTAGTCGTACCAGTTCCTGGCCCAGTCCATCTGGGCTCCGAACAGCGCCGTCAGGAACAGCAGGACCAGCAGAAGGTAGTCCTCGGGCACGGACAGGTCCTTGGTGGGGGAGACCATGCGCCGGGACAGGAAGTAGAGCAGGCAAAGGAGCATGGCCAGGCCCACCGCCCCCTTGCCGAGGAAGATGGCGTGGGGCACGGCCTGGAGCAGCGGGATGTCGGCCACCAGTTCGAGATGGCCGAGAACGAGGGCGAGAAGGCCCAGGTGGAAAAGGGCCAGGGCGACCCAGAGCACGGGGTTGTGCCGCAGCACGGTGGGCAGCAGCAGGGCGTCGGCCGCGGCGAAGAGCCAGCCGGGCTTTTTCACCGGATACACGGCCAGCGGGACGGCGAGCCGGGGCCGACGCAGCAGGCCGGCGATCCGCCAGAGCGTTCCCGCCGCGAACACGCCCACGGCCAGGTACGTCATCGGCACGAGGATGAGGTAGTTGAGCGTCGCCATTGCGTCTGTTCTCTCCATGCGGGGCCGGGGCGCTCCCCGGCCCCGGTTGCGTTACTTCAGGCGTTTGATGAAGAAGCTGACCTCCCCGCCGGCCTCCTCGGAGTGGAGGATCTGGTGGCCGCTGGTCTTGGCCCAGGCCGGGAAGTCGGTGAGGGCCCCGGGATCGGTGGTGACGGCCTTGACGACCTGGCCCACGGGCACCTCCTTGATGCCCTTGCTGATCTTGACCACGGGCATGGGGCAGGGGAGGTTTCGCAGATCGAATTCCTTGGCGAATTCCATGGCGCTCATACGGTTCTCCTGAGGGGTTGTCGTTAGATGAAAAGCTGCACCTTGCTGCCCATGGCCTGTTCCAGGAAGGTGGCCACGCCGCAGTAGAGCAGGTCCGGGTAGTCGAGCATCTCCTCGCGCCTGAATCCCATGAGGCTCATGGACAGGTCGCAGATGCAGATCTTGATGCCGAGTTCCGCCGCCAGGTCGATCATCTGGGGCAGGGAGGCGACGTTTTTTTGGGCCATGAGCCTCTGCATCATCCTGGTGCCCAGGCCGCCGAAGTGCATCTTGGACAGGGTGGCCGCCGGCGCGCCCTTGGGCAGCATGGCCCCGAACATGGTCCCCATCATGTCCTTGCCGGGGGCGGACTTTTTGGGGTCGCGCAACAGCGGCGTGCCCCAGAAGGTGAAGAACATCATGACCTCCATGCCCATGGCCGCCGCGCCGGTGGCGATGATGAACGAGGCCAGGGCGCGGTCGAGGTCGCCGGAAAACACCACCATGGAGAGCTTGTTTTCCTGCCCTCCCTGCTCCAGGCGCTCCACCCTGGCCCGCAGTTCCTCGAGTTGTTCCGTCAAAGCGGCATCCATTGGTTCCTCCGTGAATCGTGATGATCATGAATGGCAAAAAAAACAGTGCAAACAAGCTGTTAAGGAAATAAGTCCGCTGTTTTCGACATCAGTATGAAAGATATGGGCCAAAAAAAGCATCGGGCCGGGGAGGCCGTCCGAACCGTCCGCCCGGCCCGGACGGGGCGACCCGGGGCCGCGCCCGGCCGGGGAGCCCGGACGGCCGTGGGGCAGGTCCAGGCGCGGCCGCCGGCCGTTTCCGGGAAGATGACCGACATGAACCCCGGTTTCTCAAGGAATGCCGGAATGTTGTTGGTGAATTTTTTCATATTCATAAACACCGTGAAACGTTTGCGCCAAAAAAAACGCTATTCCAGAGCCTCGCCCACGCGCTCCATGGCCGTCTTGAGCAGGTCCAAGGATTGCAGCACCATGTGCCGTCGGTCCGGAGCGATGGAGCCGAGCACCGTGTCGCGAAGGGCGCGCTGCCTGTCGGCGATGTCCTGGCGCAGCTTCTGGCCGGCCGGAGTCAGGGCGAGCAGCACCACCCGGGAGTCGGCCGGGTCGGGCACCCGGACCAGGAGGTTCTTGTCCGCGAGGCCGCTGACGAGCTTGGTCACGCGGCTCCTGGCGATGTCGAGCCTGGCGGCGATGCCCTTGGCCGTGAGGTAGCGTTCGTGGCCGAACAGCATCAGGCAGCGCAACTCTGCCTGGGGGAGTTCGAACTTCTCGGACAGGTAGACGTGGCTGTCCGTGCAGCACTGGTAGAGCTTGTCCAGCATTTGGCTGAACTGCCGCCGTTCCTGCGGGGAAAGTTCTTCGGCTTCGCCACGTTCATTCATGGTGTGAAACATATGCGGCCCGGGCGGGCTTGTCAACAGGGCCGGCCCGCGACCGGAAGCGTCGTCGCCGCGCCGGCCCTTTCCCCGAAGCCCCTTGTTTGGTACGGAAAAGAGTCCGCAGCCAGCGCTTCCGGAGCGTTTGGGGCGCGAACGGATTCCGCTCGATGCGCGACAGGCCCCTGGGGCCGGACGGATGGGCATGGATACCATATCCAGAAAGAAGATACGGGTATTGTACTACACTTCCGGCATCGCGACGATGCTGGCCGTCTCCCTGGTCGTCGCCGTGCCGTATTTCGTGAGCACCTACAATAACTTCAAACTGTTGATAGATGAGATCCGAGAGACGATCCTGACGGAGAAGCGTCGGGTGCTGTCGAACATCGTCGACAGGACGATCAACGAGATCGACGCCGTCCGAAGCCTCACCAGGGAAGAGTGCCAAAGCCTGGGCCGGGCCCAGGCGCGGCTGCTCGCCGGCCTGGGC
>JAEWCY010000184.1 GCA_023390395.1 Pseudomonadota bacterium
CCCCTGCCGCGCCGGCCGCGCCGCCGGCCGCCAAGCCCCGGGCCAAGCGCAAGGCCACGCACTATTTCGAGCAAACCGTGGCCGCCCGCCTGGACGCGGCCCGGGACGCCCTGGCCGGCCGCCTTCCCGGCCGCGTGACCAAGTCCGGCATCGTGGAAGCCGCCCTGGCCCTGGGCCTGGACGCCTACGAGGCCGAGGGCGGGGACAGCCCCCTGTGCCGCCGCCTGGGCCGGACAGCCGTCGCCGGCCGCCATCGCCCGTAAGCGCGCGCCGGAAATCACGGCCACGCGACACGAGTCCATCGGAGGCCCCCATGCTCGCCATCTGTCCCTTCTGCCGCGCCCGGCAGGACGTCCCCGACCCGGCCCCGGCCGGCGGCGTGACCTGCGCCGGCTGCCACCGCCGCTTCGCCGCCAGGCGGACCGCCGTCCCGGCCGAGGCCGCGCCGGCGGTCCTGCGCATCGAACGTCCCCACGGCGTCTTCGACCGCCCGACCGTGACCGCCCGGCAGGTCGCCGTGGCCACGGCCGTGCCCGCTCCCTTCCCTGAGCCCGAGGACGCCGTCGAGCCGCCGACCCTGGCCGAGCCCGACGCCGCCGAGGAACGCGCCGCGGCCGCCGCCCTGTCGGCCATCCGCCGCCAGATCGCCGCCGCGCCCGACCCCGCGCCGCGATCGGCCACGGCCCAGGCCGTGCCGGCCGCCCGGCGCATCGGCGTCATGCTCAGCAAAGGCGGCGTGGGCAAGACCACCACGGCCGTGAACCTGGCCGCCGCTTTGGCCATGGCCGGCCGCCGAACGCTCCTCGTCGACGCCGACACCCAGGGCCAGGCCGCCTACGCCCTGGGGGTTTCGCCCAAGGTCGGGCTGGCCGAGCTGGTGGAGGGCATCGCCTCGCCCGACGAGGCGCTCTACCCGGCCCGGGAGGGCCTGTGGCTCCTGGCCGGCGGCAAGGCCCTGGCCGGGCTCAAGCGGCTGATTACCCGCAAGGATTTCGGCGGCGAGCGTACCCTGGCCGACGCCCTGGCCCCGCTTGACGCCCGCTGCGACGTGGTCGTGGTGGACTGCGCCCCGGGCTGGGACGCCCTGTCGGTCAACGTGCTCTTCTACGTGACCGAGGTGCTCGTGCCCGTGGCTCTCGAAGCCATGTCGCTGCAAGGGTTCTCGGAATTTCTCCAGAGCTTCGCCGCGGTCTCGCGCTACCGGCCGGAGCTGACCCTGTCGCACATCGTGCCGACGTTCCTGGACAAGCGCGTGCGCGGCCCGGCCGCCCTGTGCGACGAGCTCGCATCTCTCTACCCCGAGCGCATCTGTCCGCCCATCCGCTACAACGTGAAGCTCTCCGAAGCCCCGGCCGAAGGCCGGACCATCTTCGAATACGCCCCCCGCTCCCCCGGCGCCCGCGACTACGCCGCCCTGGCCAGGCATGTGGCGGGGTGAGGCGGGGGAGGGGGAGAGAGAAAAGAAGGGAGAAGGGATGCCTCCGGCGGCCAGGAGGGGGTGACCCCCTCCTGGACCTCCCCACCTGGGGAAAAATGGGGAGGATGGAGGGAAAAGGGTCCACGGGGGGTGGAAAAGGGGGTCGGGGGACGGAAGCGGAAGCGAACGGTTACGGCCGTGATGGCGGCCGGTTGGCGCGAGAGGGGAAACGTTATTCCACGTTGCGTGGAATGGTGCCGGCCGGCGGGGTGGCGCTCAGCAGCGGCCCCGACGATTCCGGCGCGGTCTTCATTTTGGCCAGCACCGCCTCGTGGCCGCGCAGCACCGAGGCCAGCACCGGCAAGGACAGGCGGTGGGCGGCGATGCGCGGAATGGCCCCGGGCCGCGTCCTGCCCGAGACCGGATCGTCGCCGGTGCGGAAGAGGTAGACGAACCCGGCCTCGCCCAGCATGCGCGTGTAGGCCTCGCTGTGCGCGCCGTAGGGGTAGGCGAAATACTTGGAGTCATGTCCCACCACTTCCCGGAAGCGCTCCACGCTCTTGCGGATGTCCTCGCGGGCGAAGGCTTCGTCCCGGGCCAGGCGCGGCGAATGGCTGAAGGAATGGTTGCCGAAGGTGGCCTTGGGATAGGCCTTGAGCGCGTCGATGTCGGCCTGGGACAGGGTGGCCGGGCAGTATTTGTTGGCCACGTAGGCCATGGGCAAAAACAAGGTGAAAGGCAGGTCGCGGCGCTTCAGTTCCGGAAAGGCCTGCATGACCGTGGCCCAGCCGTCGTCGATGGCGATGACCACGGATTTTTCGGGCGGATTGCGGCCCTCGTCCAGGCAGCGGGCCAGTTCGTCCATGGAGATGACCTTGTGCCCGCTCTGCTCCAGGTAATCGAGCTGGGCGGCGAAGGCGGCCAGGGAAATGGACATGGAGGACCGCACGCCGAAGCTGTGGTAGACGAGGATGGTCGTGGCGAAGGCCGGGGCCGCCGTCAGGAGCAGGAAGCAGAATCCGGCCACAATGGCAGCGTGGGACCTGACGGCGCGCATGGGCACCCTCCGGGAGAGGCGTTCGCCCGCGGCGCTTGCGGCCGCGTACGGGCGACGGGTTAGGGTTTGAGCGTACCAGAGGCGTCGGCGGCACGCAAACGCTCGGCCGCGCCCATGATCGTGTTCACGTACACCTGGCTGTGGTTGTAGCCGTAGAAAACCTTGCGCATGGCCTCCTCGGTCATGGGCTGCTTCCAGCCCATGGCGCGCAGGATGTTGCCGAGGCTCATGAGCGCGTCGTCCACGTTGAAAAGGTCCGCCTTGCCGTCGCCGTCGCCGTCCACGGCGTACTTGAGGGCGTTGGAGGGCATGAACTGGCAGATGCCGATGGCCCCGTAGATGGAGCCCGGCATGGACAGCGGGTCGATGCCCTGGGCGTCGGCGTAGCGCAGGAGGGCCTTGAGCTCGCCGTAGGCCCACTCGCCCTTCTCCCGGGCCTTCTGCTCGAGCCAGGCCTGGCGCTTGGCGTCGGGCCGCTCGTAGGCGAAGGCCGAAGCGGTCAGGGCCGGGTTCTCGGCCGCGACCAGACTCGACAGGTTGACCACGGCCACCACGTCGCCGAGGTAGTGCCCCACCCGGGTCTCCACGGCCAGAAGCGCCACCAGGTATTCCTCGGGCACGCCGTAGCGTTCGCGCACCCTGGCCAGGGCCTTGCGGTTCCTGGCGTAGAACTCCTTGGCCTCGGCCAGCCGCTCGGGGCTTAAGACCACGTCGTGGACTTCCTGGTCGCTGAAGTCCGGAAAGGCGATGCCCGCCGGCGCATGCTGGGGACGCTTGTCGAGTTCGGCCAGGAGCGCCTCGGAGGCCACGGGGTTGGGCGGCAGGCCCACGGCCGTCTGGTAGGCCTTGATGGACCACTTGGTCATGCGGTCCAGCCGCCCGTCCGCCGGCCCGGGATACCAGCCCAGGCCGGAGAGGCGCTGCTGCACGTCTGCCACCAGGCGCAGGCCGTACTTGCGCATGTAAAGGGCGGTCAGCTTGTCGGCCATGGCCTTCTGGCTGAAGACCATCTCGGCCCGGGAAAAAAGCCGGCGCAGCTTGGCCTCGGAAAAGCCGTCCGCCGCCAGCCGCGACACCACCGGCTCGAAGGCCGGGTCCACGGTGGAGGCGGCCACGGCCGCGCCCACGCCCAGGGCCGCCAGGCCCAGCGCCAAGGCGTAGCCGCACCAGGCCCATGTCCGCTTGACGATCGGTTTCCTGCTCATTGCCGCACCACGGCCGGTCTGGCGGCCAGGGCCTGGACGATCCGGGTCAGGACCGCCACCACGGCCAGGGAAAAGGCCAGCCGCCCGACGAATGTGCCCCACAGGCTCGCGCCGATCAAGTACATAAGGAGCGTATCCTCGATGAGCGCGTGGGACAGGCTCATGAGGCTCATGGAGGCGAACACGTCGCGCCTGGGCACCTTGCCCTGGCGCACTTCGAGCAGGATGAGCCCCGAGCCGTAGGCCAGGCCCATGACCAGGCCGACCACGGTGAGCGTGGCCGCCGCGCCGCCGATGCCCATGAGGCGCAGAAAGGGCAACAGCGCCTTCTCGAAAAGACGCGTCACCCCGAGCTTGTCCAGCGCCCGCATGAGGCCGACCAGCGAGGCGATGACCAGGTAGATCATGCCGAGGTTCTTGACCTCGCCGAGCGCCCAGGTCCCGAGGCCCGCGTCTTCCTGGGGCGGGGCGAAAAGGAGCGTGGCCGGCTGGGAGAGCGTGCCGGTCGCGGCGAAGACGGCGTGCAGGAGCGCCCCGCAGGCCAGCGCGCCGCAAAGGCGCAGCGCCGCCTGGCCCCAGAAGCCCACGCCGCACTTTTGCGCGATGGCCCCTTCCACGAAGATGTTGTGACCGATGAGCATCATCGTGCCGAGCACCGTGGCCTGGGCCGCGGTCAGGGCGGGCATGGAGGGGACCAGGGCCGCGTGCACGGCCAGGGCGGCGTAGAGGTTGTTGGCGATGGCCGTGGCCCAGGTCAGGCCGCATTCCGGCGGCAGGCCGACGAGTTCCATCAGCGGAGCCAGCGGCTTGGCCAGATAGGCGATCCAGCCGAGTTCCTTGAATATCTTCACGGCGATGAGGATCGGCACCATGATCTTGAAAAGATCGAGGCAGATTTTCGCGGCATCGACGGCCACGGCGCGCGCCGCGCGCGGCAGGCTGGCAAGGGCTGTGCTCATGGGCAAGCGGCCAAGGTCAGGGAACGACCTTGCCCCCCCGGCTCAGGGACATGTAGCCGGTGAAGGCGGCGTCGGACATGATGCCCGAGCCCACGTACACGGCGCGCCAGTCCTCCGGGGTGAGCGTGGTCCCCTCCATGGCCGTGCGCAACTGGATGTCGTAGACCATGATGGTGAGGTACTGCCGGGCCGGGTCGTTGCCGGCCTTGGCCAGGGCCAGGGCGGCGTCGGTGGTGGCGGCGGCGGACCAATTGCCGGTCCAGGAAGCCACGTAGACCTGGCGGGCGTAGGCCCGGTAATCCTCGGGTGCGGCGGGCCTGGCCTGGGCGGCGGCCTTGGCCTTGGCCACGGCGTCTCGCACCTGGGCCACGTTGTCGGCGGTCAGGGGCATGGCCTGGGGCCCGGCCGGCGGCGCGGGGGCCTTGTCGCCGAACGCGGCGCAGCCGCAAAGCAGCAGGGTCATGAAAAGCAGTGCCGACGCCATCCGAAGCGCCATGTTCGCCTCCGCGATCGAATGCCCGCGCAGGCCGGGTCGGAGGCGAGAAAACCATGTTCCGCCGAATTTGTCCATTGCGGCGGGGCGTTCGGGCCGCCCCGCCGCGCCCGGCCCTACTTGCCGAGCGTGTCGAAGGCGCTCAGGATGTGCGAGGAGTAGACGAAGGCCGCGCCGGCGTTGAGCCCCACGGCCACGCCCAGGGCCTCCAGCACTTCCTCGCGGCTGGCCCCGGCCTCGGCCGCGCCCTTGGCGTGCACGGCGATGCAGGTGTCGCAACGCGTGGTGGCAGCCACGGCCAGGGCGATGAGCTCCCGGGTCTTGGCGTCCAGCGCCCCGTGGACCGCGCCGGCCGCGTCCAGGGTCTGTATGGCTTCCATGATCTTGGGATTGCCCTTGGCCAGCGCGCCGAAATCCTGCATGGCCGAGCCAAGCAGTCCCTTCCAATCCGTACCCATGTGCCGTCCTCCTTGGTTTGGCCGCGCCAGGCGGCCCGATGCGCGGGAACGCGGACCCCATCCGCTCCCGCTTCCATCGGTGCTGTCTTAAACCGGCGTCGAGGTCAAGACGCGCGGTCAGCGAAGGCCGGCCCGGGCCATGACCTTGGCCACGTAATCGCGGGTTTCGGGGATGTCGGGGATGGGGCCGCTCCGGGGCACGCGGCCCGGGCCGGCGTTGTAGGCGGCCAGGGCCAGACGCACGTCGCCGTAGGCGTCGAGAAGCGAGCGCATGTAGCGTATGCCGGCCTCCAGGTTGGAGGCCCCGTCGAAGGCGTCGGCCAGGCCCAGGTCCTTGCCCGTGCCGGGCATGATCTGCATGAGTCCGGCCGCGCCCTTGGGCGAGACGGCCTTGGCCTCGAAGCCGGACTCCACCTCCACCATGGCCCGCACCAGGTTGGGGTCCAGGCCATGGCGGCGGCAGTAGTAGCGTATGAACGGCACGACCTTGTTCTGGTCCGTGCCGGCGGGCAGGCGCATGTAGTCGAAGGGTTGGTAGTTGTCGTCGAGCTTTTTGTTGCTCAGGTGGATCTGGCCTTTGGCGTCGCGGTACTGGTAGATGGCCTGGGCCGCCACGTCCGTGGCCGTGGCGGCCAGGGCGGCGGCGAGGAGCAGGCAGGCGACGCTTTTGAACATGGGCCGACTGTGCTTCGCCCGGGCGGATTTTGCAACTCCCGCCGCCCTACTCCCGGAAGCGCAGGGCGAAGCCGTGCACGGCCACGTCCTGGGCGACGGCCGTGCTCGTGGCTTCGGTGAAGCCGAAGCGCACGGCGTCGAGGCCGGCGTGGCTGGTTGCGTTGAGGGACACGGTGGAGACGACTTGCGGCGTTTCGGCCGTGTAGTCCAGGCTCACGTCGCTTCTGCCGACGCCTTGCGGATCGATCCAGACCTTGAGCGTGTAGCTGCCGCCGCCGGAGGCGGACGTGCGCAGCAGCTCCAGGCGCAGATCGTGCTCCTCGCCGTCCTCCAGCCATTGGGGGCCGCCGGAAGTCGCGGCTTTTTCGTAGTAGCCGCCCTTGGCCAGGGTGGGGTTGGTTGGGTCCGTTCCCGCGCCGTGCACGTTGTCGTCGTAGGAAGTGGCCGCATCGCCCCAGTAGACCACGGCCACGTGGTTGGCGTTGCTGGCGTCGCGGCGGGAGTTGGTGGATTTGGGATCGCCGCTGCCGCGGTTGGGGTAGGTGTCGATCTCCACGGCCATCTTCGGGGGCGCGATGCCTTTGCCGCTCGGCCCTGGCCCGGCATAGCCCAGGTATTCGCCGCCCGTGACCGCCTCCGGGCCGCCGGCGGCGGTGGCCGGGTCGTTGGCGGCCGTGGCCACGGTGAAGGTGAAGCCGTCGCCGTAGGTCTTGGATTGCGCGTGGGTGTCGTAGCCGGAGAACGCGAAGCTGAAATAGGCGCGAAACCCCGTGCCCAGCGCGCAGGCCCCGGCCTGGCACGAGCCCTTGTCGCCGGAGTACCAGACCGCGCCCGTGGTTTCGTTCGCGCCGCCGCCCAGGCGCACCCAGCCGCCGGCGTAGCGCGAGGCGTATTGCGAGAACAGCGACGTCCATTCGGCCGTGGTGAGGGTGGCCGGGGCGTTGCTTATATCCTTGCCGTAGACCTGCACGGCGCTGGCGCTGTTGGTGGTCTTGCCCACGATCGGGGTCTTGAAGGCGTCTATGTCGTCGTCGAAGGTGATGGTGGTGCCGGAGCCGCCGCGCCTTGCCGTCAGGGTGGCGCTCGTCTGGGAGGACGTGCCGGCGCGCACGGCGCCGGTGCTGGAGACGGTGTAGCTTCCGTCGCTCTCCGGCCCTGTCTGGGCGAGGGTGATGGAATCGGCCCCGAGGGCGAAGGTTCCGGTGGTGTCCGGGGTCCAGAGGTTGAGGCCGGACAGGGCGAGGTAGCGGGCGCGCAGCGCGTCCGCGCCGGCTTGCGGCGTCTGGTCCGCGGAGGAGCTTATGGTGGCCATCGCGGCGGCTAGGGCGGAGAGGGTGGTCAGGGCGAAGACGGTAAAAAGGAGGGTGTAGCCGGCGGCAGCGGCGGCACGGTGGTGAGAATTCGTTTTCCGCAATGCGCCTCGGCCACGATCCATGGCAGCCACTCGGTAATGACCAATTAGTGTTTTGGGCTAAAGCATTCTTGATGTCGCCCAAAAGATATCAGTCAATACCTTATTCCATAAGCTCACTCCACTACAATCGAGCAATATATGTAATCATATAAAAAATATGTTTACCACTTATACTTTACATAATCTGACTCAACATATTTGACATACGCACTACCCATGCTACTTATGGTTCCACCAGTACTGTAATATGCTCCTATCAAAGCAGAACTCCCTCCATTTGGCAATGTTATATTTCCATTAGCAAAAATAGTTCCAAACCAACTTCCTCCTGAATTAAATGTCATCTCACCTGTCCCTGAGGAATCGATGTAAACTCTACTTGCAAATGCTGCCATTGCCGTATTTGACTTAGACAACAAATTACCACTATCAAAACAACTAGTCGAGGCTGAAGTCCTCACATAAAGGTTATTACTATTAACATTAAAGGAACCAGAAACAAATATCGTTATATACCCCCCGTTTGACAAATCGAAGCAAAGATTTGTCCCACCCGCTGTCGTAAAAGATGTATAGGCATAATAATCATCAAGAGAGGATTTTGCTGTAATTGTCCTATAGCCACTATACGGCGCACTCCAATCCAATACAAAAGCCGTCGATGACGACTTTGTCTTATGGCTTGGTAGTGTTGCACTCATATCACAATCAAACGAATAAGATGGGTAGGCTGGATTTTTATCAGACCCCTTAACAGTACAGTAACTACACATTTGGAATCCGGTTAAGTAATGGACATAGCCATCAACATATCCATTGTTAATCTTGACATTAGTCTGAGTGTTGATATCTCCTGAATAAGGACCATACGCTCTAACCCGAGACCCACTATCCAACGTCACAGTTTTTGTTGCATAGACATTACCATACACAGTTCCATTACTGATATTTACCGCACCTAGAGCATAAATATTTCCTTTAACTGTTGACCCGCTATTCAGCGTCACGTCACCATTGGCATAGACATCGCCAATCACATCGCCATTATTGATATTGACAGCACCCTTTGAATATATTGTTCCTTCGATCGTCACATCGCCATCAATATAAACTGAAGAATTTGAACATATTTGCTCACCACTTCCACCTAAATATTTCCCCTGTAAATACAGCTGCGTAGACGTTGAACTCTGCTTTATCGAACCATAGACATAGCTCCCCCCATTCAGATTAACCGTATTCCCGAATACATCTCCATAAACCGTACCGGTTGTTGTTAAATTAATGGTCCCAGTCGAGAAATTAACAAAATCACCTGGTGAGTTTGTTTTTGATCCAGAGACAGAATATTGTTGAACACCGCTATTCCCCTTACCTCCTCCATAAATAACATAACTATGAGATCCAGTAGCAGAACCACTATTCAGTGTGCCTATAAGATTTGTGATCTGATACGTTCCATTCGTTCCATTTGAAATGATATTACCAATCTGATACGAAAAACTACCATTTGACCCCACACTGTAGGCAACAACGTTGCCGCCACCCAAGTTGCTCGTAAAATTTGAAAAATTCGTACCAGCTACCTGCGCCGCCTGCTGCATCCCCAAAATATAGTTAAGTCCGGCATTGGCGTTGTAATACGCCCGCATACCGGCTTCCTGCTCCAGCTTGGATTGCAGGGCCGCCGGGCTCATGAGCGCCACGGTCGCGCCGGCGACGCTCAGCACAACAAGCGCGCCGATGGCCCACAGCATGGTCGAACCGCTTTTGCCGCCGGGCAACGCTTGCCGGAGTCGATCGATCACGTGGCGCAAACGATTGGAACGCATGCAGCCTCCTAGTGAACCTTGTTCACCGTCACACGCGTCGCATAATTCTGCGACAAGCCCTGGCTCGTGTCGTCCCCAACCATGGTGTACGAAAAACCGACAATGTTCGTCGAACTGCTCATCGAGGTAAGTGCAGTCCCATTATATGTATTATAATAAGAAAACGTCAATGAATTCGCCTGCACTCCATCCGTCAAAATATAACCCGTGCCGTTTACAGAATACATTATTCTGTTGCCTGATTGAGATATAATAATATTTGCCGCATTCAGTACGTTATATGTCACAGTATTGGCCGTCCCTGTCGAAGCGCTGGGCTGCAAATACGTAAAATCGATCGTCATCCGCTGCATGGCGTTTTGCGCCTTCTGCACCGCCGCGTCGGAATTGCGGGCCAGGACGTAGCCGCGGATCATGTTCGTAAACATCCGCGTGCTCACCAGCGCCGTCAGCCCGAGCAAAACCAACACGCAAATGATCTCGATGAGCGTGAAACCGGCGCATCGCACGCCATGCGTCCATCCTTGCCGCCGCATGTCAACTGCCGCCGAAGATGTTGCAGGTGTTGTTGGACGAATTGAACAAATACGTCAGACTCACCCCGGAATTGGCGTCCGGCTTGATCGTCACCAGCAAGAATTGATTCGAGCTGGCATTGGCCACAAACGATCCGCCGGACGGACAGACGAACTGCTTCTGTGTAATGATGTAGCTCGAACCGTTTCCGTATGTCGTCGACGCGACATTGACGTTGCTGAGATTCGCATTGAACGCGATCAAACCGTTTTGATAGCTCACCATCCAATCGGAAATCATGTTCTCCAGGACAAGCTGCAACTTCGCGTCCGTCTGCAACTGCTTGACCGGCACGTCCGTCCTCGTCACGCCGCCGGTGAAGGACGAGACCGCGACGACGCAGACGATCGCCAGGATGACGAAGGTCATGATGACTTCCAGCAGCGTGAAGCCGCGCGAGACGAATCGGCGTATCATGGAACGAATCCCGTATACGGTGTGACCGTAATGCCGGCGGAGCCGCCGGATTCCGTGACCGTGATGTTCTGATAGCCCGTGGCAGCAGTGGCCGAACCGCCGGCCGTGGTCACGTAACCGGTCACCGGCTGGCCGCGCCAGTCGAAGATGATGGGCGACGTGCCGCTGAGCGTGACGCCGGACGTCAAGGTGTGCGTGCTGCTTCCCTGGCCCGGGAGGGCATGGCCGGTCTGGCTGGGATTGTTGGAAAAAAGCGAATAGCTCGTGGAATTGAACGACACGCCCCAGGTGTAGACGTCGGCCATGGCCCGGGACTGGGCGTAGCGCAGGACCGACCGCATGGCGTCGGCCTCGGCCGTGGCCTTGGCGTTGTTGCCGCCGAGCTTGACGGCCGCGACAACGGCCAGCAGCCCGACCAGAAGCAGCACCGCCGCCACCTCCAGAATGGTGAAGCCCCTGGCGGACAGGCAACGCCGCCCTGCCGCCTCGGCCCGATCTTCGGCCGTCACCATGCCGTTTCCACCCCCTACCGATTCCTTACACCAACCAAGCCCCCCCGTGAAGCCCGGGGCTCTCCGGCTACCCGTCCGCCGCCGGCATCATCCCCAGAAGCGACTCGATCTCCTTGACCTTCTCGGCGTCCTTGTCCGTGGCCCGCGCCAGGGCCATGGAGAGGAGCAGCCGCCCTTCCCGGGCCCTGCCCGAGGCCACGGCGGCCATGCCCATGTCGTAGGCGTCGACGAACGACGTCGCGGGGGCCATGGGATTGATGACCGACTGCAACGCCTCGTAGGCCTTGTCGAACTGCTTGAGCCGCGCGTAGGTGGCGTAGAGGTTGCGCACCACCATGGGCTTCTCGCCCGGCATGGCGCGCGAAAACGCTTCCTTGTTGTAGTCGAGCGCCTCGGCGTAGCGTTCCTCCTTGAACGCCGCCAGCCCGGCCAGGGCGTAGCCCATGTAGCGGTCCGGATAAACTTCCATGAGCCGTGAGGCAATCTCCGCCGCCTGCCGCGTCTCTCCCCGGGCAAGCAGGATCTTCGCGACCACGGTATTGACCACGAGCCCGTCCGGCGAAACGGCCAGCATGCGCCGGCATTCGCCGAGGACCGCCTCGCGCTTGGCGTCCTCCATGGCCTCGTAGTCCTCGGTGACGCAGCCGGCCGGATCGATGGTCGCCAGCTTGAACCGGGCCACGAGGTCGGGATGCCGGTCCGCGTCCGCGTACAGGACCAGCACGTCATCGAAGAAAACCGGCACGAAGTGTCCCAGCCCTTCGAGCCGCTTGGCGAAATCCTTGTCGCGGATGTCTGCGACCACGAACCCTGGCTCGTACCTGGCGAGGGCCCGGCCGAGCACCTGTTTGTCGCCGAACCCGGCGATGCTCGTGAAAAGATCGAGGCTGGAGAAGAGCATCGTCTGCATATCCATGAAAATCTTGTACTTGGGGTAAAGCCGCCATTCCAGGTAGCCGCCAGGGTTGGGCACGTTGAACACCCGCCCTCCCGGCCCTTCCTTCATGAGGAAATCGCACACGCCCACGGGCAACCGGGCCAGGTCGAGGGGATAGCGCTGTCTGGGGCCAAGAAAATCCGACAGGCACCAGACCGTGGCGGCGACGACCACCAGACAGCCGGCCAGGGCCGCCTTCCATGGAATGGCCCGAAGCCGCCGCTCGGCCAGCAGCCTTGCCGCGTCGCCGGCCAGGGGCAGGCACAGGAGCAGGAATTCGTAGGTGAAGCGCCGCGACTGGGGCAGAAGGAACAGCCCCCCGGCGAAGAGGATGACGCGGCTTAGGCGCAGCCGCCGCATCCAGGCCAAGGCGAGCATGGCCGCGACCAGAAACATGACGAGCACGTTGCTCGACGTCTCCACAAAGATGCCGCCCAGGTAGAACGAAAAGGAAAGAAACGCCCCCAGTTCCCTGGGCATGAGTTCGTTGACGACCCGCTCGTGGAAAAGCGGCGGGGAGAAAGGCTTGGCCAGGAGCGAAAACCCGGCCGGCGTGGCCAGTATGGCGTACAGCGACAGGATGAGCGGCCAACGCAGCAGCCGGGCCGTCTCGGGTACCGGCCGGCGCAGGAACTTGGGCGCGAAGAACTCCGCCAGATACGCCCCGCCCACGAGCAGCAGCACGGGATATTCCACGCCGTGGACGTTGGTCCAGACGACGGCCAGCACCGGCAGCGCCCAACGCAGGCCAGGCCGCCTGTCCACGATCCAGTGGAAGACGACGATAAACAGATACGTCACGATGTGGGGCCGCAAGATGAGGTCGCGCGGCACGATGGCCAAGGCGTAGGCGCAGGCGAGGGTCACGACGAGGACGAAGACGCCGTTGTCCGCCGTGTCGTCGGCCTCGCGCAGATAGACGTAGACCATCCAGACGGTGGCCATATAGAGGGCGCTGCGCAAGACGACGAGACCGACGTAGCCGCCCAGGCGGTATACGGCTTCCACCAGCACCTGGAAGAGCCAATAGTAGTCCACCCAGCCGCTGGACGGTTCGAGAAACGAGAAAAACGGCGTTCCGGGCAAGGCCCGGTGCTCAAGGATATAGGAACCGCCCAGAAGGTGGTACCAGAGGTCGAAGTCCAGGGCGGCGATGGGGAAACGCAGGATCAGCCAGCCAAGGCCCAGAAAAAGCGCCCAGACCGGCCAGCTGCGCCAGTCAGGCCGCGGGACGCGCGTATGC
Source organism: Pseudomonadota bacterium (assembly GCA_023390395.1). Taxonomy (GTDB): domain Bacteria; phylum Desulfobacterota; class Desulfovibrionia; order Desulfovibrionales; family Desulfovibrionaceae; genus Solidesulfovibrio. Next base: position 13,196 of record JAEWCY010000184.1, read on the forward strand.
GTCATGCAGGCTCCAGAATCGGCAGGACGCCCTCGGGGCGGCCGGCCGCGAAAGATGCCGGCAAGTTTGGAAAAAACAACGGGTTGGCGCGCACGAAGTCATGAACCCGATTGGGGATTGACCCAGTTGGCGTTGGCGGACTGCCCGTCCACGGCGGCGTCGATGGCGATCATCGTGTCGGTGAGAGTGCCGGAACACGTGATGCTGACGGCGGTCCCGTTAGCGGACAGGGAAACCAGGTCGCAGATGTTCTGCGAGGATTCGGCCAGGGAACCGCCACTGACGACGCGGCGGGAGTATTCGAGCGTCAGTTGGGACTGCGCCGTGGCGACCAGAGTCATGGCCATTTGGCGACGGGAATCATCGAGCAACGAGGTGTAACGAACAAGAGCGGCACTCGCGACAATGGCCAGGAGCAACACGACCGATATGAGTTCAATCAACGTGAATCCAGAATCGGATCGCGCCATGGCCACTTTCATTGAAATCACGTCCAACAGGCGGCCGCCGAGGCAGACAAAATTCTTGTCGACAAGAGCATTCCCCGGCAACCGCCCGGACGTTATCCTTTCATCTATTAAGAACCGGTATATTCAGGATTATTCCAGTTGGCCGTATTGCTGACGCCATCGACAGTGCCTTTGACAGTAACCTGCCCGGTTATAGTTCCTGTGCAGTTAAGGCTCGCATTACCGCTGACGGAGACCTTATCGCATTCAGTTTGAGGGTCCGCGAATGTATAGGAAGAGTTCATCTTATTGTTCGCATAACCAAGGCTCAATTGAGACTGCCCACCGGCAATGATACCTTTGATCGCCTGTTGCCGGGCATCGTCCTGCAGATTGAAATACCTGGGCACGGCCACCACGGCCAGGATGCCGAGGATGACCAGCACGGCGATGATTTCGATCAACGTGAAGCCCTGCTGTCCCGGGCTGCCGATTTTCGCCTTAACCATATTCCTTTCTCCTCCGATAAGGGTGTTGCCGCCCCCTGGCGACTGTTACGAACACTAGCAGGAAACATGCCGGCCGGCCCTGGCGGGACCAATCTGCGGCGGCCCTGGCCGCTTGCGGACCCGCCTCGCTCCCGGCGCGACCAATGTACTCCAAAATTTGATGCTTGCAGCATCAAATTTTGATGACGATTCTATTTTCCGCCTGATTCCTTGAACGCGCCGGGTTCGATGCCAAGTTTCTTCACCCGGTGCCACAGGCTGCGCTCCTTGATGCCGAGCATCGCCGCGGCCCTGGCCTGCACCCCGGCCGTACGCGCCAGGGCCGCCTCGATCAGCGACCGTTCGTAGCCGGCCAGGAGCGCGTCGAGGTCGTGATCCTGGCCTCCGGAGCAGGCGTCCGGACTCGCGCCCACAGACAGGCCGGCCAGTCCTGGCAGATGCGACGGCTCCACCGGACCGTCGCCGGCCAGGACCGAGGCCCGCTCCATGGCGTTTTTGAGCTCGCGCACGTTGCCCGGCCAGCCGTGGGCGAGCAGCCGCTGCAAAGCCTCCACGGACAACGCCGCCCCGGGGCGCAGCGCGTCCAGGAAGCGGCCGGCCAGCAGGGCGATGTCCTCGCGCCGCTCCCGCAAGGGCGGCAGGCGCAAGGGAAAGACGTTGAGCCGGTGGTAGAGGTCCTCGCGAAAGCGTCCGTCCGCGATCATGGCCGGCAGGTCGCGGTGGGTGGCGGCCACGATGCGCACGTCCACGGCCAGACCGCGCCCGTCGCCGCCCACGCGCTCCACCAGCCGCGTCTCCAGGACGCGCAGGATCTTGGCTTGCGTCTCGAGCGGCATGTCGCCGATCTCGTCGAGCAGGAGCGTGCCGCCGTCCGCCTGTTCGAACCGGCCGCGCTTTTTCGCGTGGGCCCCGGTGAAGGCCCCCTTCTCGTGGCCGAAGAGCTCGCTCTCGAGCAGCCCCTCGGGGATGGCGGCGCAGTTGACGGCCACGAACGGTCCCTGCCCCCGGCCGCTTTTGGCGTGGATGGCCCGGGCCACGAGTTCCTTGCCCGTGCCCGACTCGCCGAGCACGAGCACCGTGGCGTCCGTGGCCGCGACCTTGAGGATGCGCGAGAAAACGCCGCGCATGGCCCGGCTCTCGCCCACCATGTCCGGAAACTGCGCCCGGGCGTCGAGCTTGCCGAGGACCTCGGCCATCTGGTCGGCCACCAGGCCCAGGCGGTCGAATTCGCCCAGTGTCCTCGGCGGCGCGCTGGCGGCGGTCGCGGGCAGGACCGGCGGCGTGGCCGAAAGCAGCCGCCGGATGGGGCGCAGGGCCACCAGCACGAAGACCGCCGCCACGCCGGCGACGGCCAAGCCGGCGGCCACGGCCGGAACGAGGATGCCATGCGGCGTGAATGTTTCCGGGAAAAAACGGGGAAGCCAGTCCGCGCACAAAACGGTCAGAGTGGCCACGCCCCCCAGGATGACGGGCACGAGTACCGCCAGGCTCGGTTCGAATCGCCGTCGCATGCCGCCTCGCAGCTTGACGCCTCGCGCAAAAGCCCACCGGGGCACGCCAACCATAAGACTGTCGCGAAAGAATTCATCCGGTTACACGGCGAGGTTCAAGCACTCTCCGCCGATGCGGTCAAACGGCCGCCTCAATGCCGCAACGCCACTTGCGACATGTCCCACATGGGAAGGAAAATGGCCAGCGCGAAAAAGCCCACCACTCCGGCCAGCCCCACGATGAGGATCGGGCCCAGGGCGTCGGACAGGCGCTTGACCGCGTAACTCACCTCGGCGTCGTAGTGCTCGCTGATGGCCGAGAGCATCTCGTCGAGGTTGCCCGACTCCTCGCCCACGGCCACCATGGTCACCACCATGGGCGTGAAGTACTTGGCCCGGGCCAACGGCGCGGCCAGGCCTTGGCCGGTGCGGATGAGCTCCTGGATGCGGCGGAATTCCTTGGCGATGGCCGCATTGCCGATGGTGCCGACGAGGATGTCGATGGTGGTCAGGACCGGCACGCCGCTGGCCTGCAGGATGGAGAAGATGGAGGCGAAGCGCGACATGGCCGCCTTGCGAAAGAGCATGCCGATGACGGGGATGTGCAGGAAGAAGGCGTCGCGGGTGACTTTTCCCCCCTCGGTCTTGAACCAGAAGTGCAGGGACAAGACCACAGCGGCGCTCACGGCCAGCAGCACGTACCAATATTTGGTGATGAGGATGTTGAGATTGATGGCCACCTGCGTGGGCCAGGGCAAAGCCACGTTCGCGTTGGTGAAGATCTGGGCGAAGACCGGCACCACGAAGGTGAGCAGCACGAAAAAAGCCACGGCCAGGGCGATGACCACGGTGAGGGGATATTGCAAGGCCGAGCGGATGTCCGAATGGACCTGGTGCTCGTGGGAGACGATGTAGATGAGGCGGTCGAGGACCTGCGGCAGCGCGCCAGCCGCCTCGCCGGCCCGCACCATGCTCACGTAAAGGTCGGAAAATACCTTGCCGTGCCGGGCCAGGGCGTCGGAAATGGTGGAGCCCTTCTTCACGTCGTCGGACATCTGCGTGCAGATGTGGCGCAGTTTGGGATTCTCGGTCTGTTGTTCGAGAACGCGCAGGATCTCCAGCATGGACAGGCCCGCGCCGAGCATGGTGCGGAACTGCTTGGTGAAAAGGATGAGTTCCTGGGCCTTGACCCGGCCGATGTAGATTCCCGGAGGAGCGCTCGTCCCGCCGCCGGATCCCGGCCCGCCGCCGCGCTGGACCGAGACCGGAATGTAGCCCATGGCGGCCAGGCGGTTTTTCGCCGCGTCCGGGCTTTCCGCCTCGAGGGTTCCGGTCACGGTGTTGCCGGCCTCGTTGATGGCCTGGTAGCTGTACTGGGGCACGAAAGCTCCTTTCCGGCTGGCGCCTTACAGCATGACCGCCGAGGAGGCCTCCTCGAAGGTGGTCTTGCCTTCGAGGATCTTGAGGCGCGCGTCGTCCTCCAGGAGCTTGAGCCGGCCGGTGTCCGCGGCGAAGCGGCTGATCTCCCGCGAGGTGGCCCGCTTGTTGATCATCTCCTGGATCTCCTCGTCGATGACCAGGATTTCGTAAAGCCCCACGCGCCCCTTGAAGCCCGAATCGCCGCACAGGTAGCAGCCCCGGCCGCGCATGAAGGTGGCCCCCTGCGCGCCCTCCAGGTTCCAGAAGCGCAGCACCTCGGGCCTGGGGGTGTAGGGCTCGGCGCAGTTGGGGCAGATGCGGCGCACCAGGCGCTGGGCGATGGACACGTTGAGCACCGAGGCCACGAGGAACGGCTCGATGCCCATGTCCATGAGGCGCATGACCGCGCCGGCCGCGTCGTTGGTGTGCACGGTGGAGAGCACCTTGTGGCCGGTGAGCGCCGCCTGGGTGGCGATGGCCGCGGTCTCGGCGTCGCGTATCTCGCCCACGAGCACCACGTCCGGGTCCTGGCGCAGGGTGGAGCGCAGGGCGCTGGCGAAGGTCATGCCGGCCCGACGGTTGAGCTGCACCTGGCGCACGCCCTCCATGCGGTACTCGACCGGGTCCTCCAGGGTGATGACGTTGATGTCCGGCCGGCTGATCTCGCGCAGCAGCGCGAAAAGCGTGGTCGACTTGCCCGAGCCCGTCGGGCCGGTGGCCAGAAACATGCCGTAGGGCTTGTCCACCACCAGGCGTATCTTGGCCAGGTCCTCGGCGGACAGGCCCATGTCGGCCAGGAGCATGCCGCCGGCGCTCATGTCGAGCAGGCGCAGGACCAGGTTCTCGCCGTGGATGGTGGGCAGGGTCGAGACGCGGATGTTGATCTCGCGCTTGTCGATGGCCACGGTGAAGCGGCCGTCCTGGGGCACGCGGCTGACGGCGATGTCCAGGTTGGCCAGAATTTTTATGCGCGAGACGATGGGCAGGATCATGGGCTTGGGCGGCGAGGGCACGGCCTTGAGCTTGCCGTCGATGCGCATGCGGATCTGCACCTGGTCGCGCTCGGGGCTGATGTGCACGTCGCTGGCCCCCTCGCGCACGGCCTGGGAGAGCAGCGAATTGACGAAGCGCACCACCGGGGCCTCGCCGGCCATGTCCTCCAGGGAGCTGACCTGCACGTCGCCCGAGCGGTCCTCGGTCTTGACGTCGTCGTCGCGCATGTCCTCGATGCTGTCGAGGACGCCCTCGATGCCAAGTCCCATGCCGTAGATGGCGCTAGTCAGGTAGCCGAGCTCGCGCTCGGTGCAGATGACCGGCTCGACCTCGCAGTTCTTGTAGATCTCGATGTCCTCGATGGCGCTGATGTCCAGCGGATCGGGCATGGCCACGCGGATGAGGTTGCCGGACTTGGAAAGCGGCACGAGCTTGGAACGCAGCGCCATCTCGGCCGGGATGAGCGAGGCCAGGTGGCTGTCCACCGGAAAGCGTTCCGGGGTGTACTTGGCCAGGCCCATCTGCCGGCTGATGAGGTCGACGATGTCGGATTCCTTGACCGTGCCCTCGCGCACGAGCTGCTGGCCGAGCTTGAGCCCGCCGCGCTTGCCCGCGGCCAGGGCCTGGCGCAGCTTGTCGTCGTTGACGAGTCCGGCGGCGACGAGCATCTCGCCGAGCCTGAGGCGTTTTCTTGGCTCCATGGTGCGTTTCCGCCCTTTTTCCGCCTACTCGCCGAGGGAACCGGCGGCCGCCGGGGCGATCGACCGGGCCACGAGCCCCCGGTCGGGACGGCTTTCCGCCACCTGCCGGCCGGGCAGGGGCCTAAACGCCGGCGCGACCACGCCGTCGGCCTCGCCGAGATCCGTGTAATAGACCGTTCCATCCGGAAAGCCGCCGAGCAGCACCGCCCGGCCGGAGAGCTCCGGCGGCAGCACGGCCATGGCCGCCTGGGCGCTGGCCTGGTTGGGGAAAAGCGCCGCGATCACCACGTCGAAGCGCGTGCCGGCTTCGGGGTGGCTGGTGCAGAAAAGCGACAGCGACAGGTTCTGGCGGTCCTTGACCGTCGAAATGAGCGCGAAGCCCTTTTCCAGGCTGTCCACGGTCCCCACCTTCACGAGGTACGACCCGGCCGGCGGGGCCTTGGTTTCGATGACCGGATAGACGATGGATTCGCCAGCCCGGACGCGGGTGATGTCCAGGCCGGGGTTGGCCTTGGCGAGCCTGGCCAGCACGGCCCGGTTGCCGCTGCCGTAGACCCGGGCCGCCAGCCGGCTCAGCGACCAGCCCGGACGCACCACCGAGGCGCCGAGCCGTCCGTCCGCCTCGGGCGCGAGCTGGACGGCAGCGGCCTTGGCCGCACGGACGCCGGGAAGCGGCGCTTCGGGCAGGGTCGGCGGCGCGGCCGGCGCGCCGGCGGGCAGGGGCAGGGCCGGCAGCCCGTCCTCGCTGGTCACGACGATGACCTGCTCCCTGGTTTCCGGGGCCACGGCGGCGGCGGCCAGGTCCAGGGCCGCGCCGAGGGCTTCGTTTTGCGGCACGGGCGCGGCGGGCGCGGCCGGCCGGGCGGCCGGAGAAGAAGCATGGGCAGAGGCGGGCACGGGTGCGACGGCCGGGCGCGCCTTGGG
>JAEWCY010000209.1 GCA_023390395.1 Pseudomonadota bacterium
CCCCCCCGCCGGAGGCATCTTCCTTCCCTCCCCCTCCCCTTCCCCCGCCCCCGTCCCCGCCGACGCCGGCGTAGGCTTCGAGGCGGCCGGCATCGAGGATTTCCAGGGTGTTGCCGGAGAGGATGATGAGTCCTTCGTCGCTGAAGCGGCGCAGCACGCGGGAGAGGGTTTCGGGGATGGTGCCGAGGTAGGCGGCGAGTTGCCCCTTGGGCAGGTCGAGGGCGAGGCGGCGTTTCTTGCTTTGGGCCTGGAGCAGCAGCAGGTGGGCGGCGAGGCGGGCCGGCACTTCGCGAAGGCTCAGGTCTTCGAGCTTCTTGACCAGTTGGCGCAGGCGGATGGAGAGCAGTCCGAGCATGTTCATGGCCAGGTCGGGCTCGTCTTTAAGGAGGCGGCGGAAGCGTTCGCGCGGAAAGAAGAGGTATTCGCCGTCTTCGAGGACCTGGGCGTTGGCCGGGTAGACGCCGCCGGAGAAGACGGCCACTTCGGCGAAGACCTCGCCCGGGCCGAACACGTGGAGGATGTGTTCCTTGCCGGCGAGCGAGGTCTGGTAGATGCGCACCTTGCCCGAGGCCACGGAGAAAAAGCCCTGGGCCGGCTCGCCGGCGAAGAAGATGTCCGCGCCCCGGGCGTAGCGCCGCGTTTCGGCCACGCCGGCCAGGGCGGCGAGTTCGCGCTCGCCCAGCCCGGAGAAGAGGCCTATGGCGGCCACGGCCTGGTTCTTGTCCATGCGTCCGTCCGTTTTTGACGTAAGTCAAAGCCCAATCGCGAGACCTCGGGCATGGAGGACGGGAACCCTCCGCCGCAAGGAGCCTGCATGACGTCGAGCCCGTACATACTGGAATCCTGCCGGGGCGTGAAGCCGTCCGGCTGTCCGCGCGCCCTGGCCGTTCCCGGGGAATTCGCCGCCGGGATCGAGGCGCTGCTTTCCCGCGCCCCCCTGCCGTCGGCGTTTGCGACGCTCGGCCGCGCGCCGCGCCATCACGAGCGGTTCCGGCTGAGCCTTTGCGCCTGCGCCAATGGCTGCGCCCGGCCGCATGTGGCCGATCTGGGGCTGGCGGCGGCCGTGGACCCGACGGTGGACGGGGAAGCCTGCACCGGCTGCGGCGCATGCGCGGCGGCTTGTCCCGACGGGGCCATCGCCATGGAGCACGGCGTTGCCGTGGTCGATCGGGAGCGCTGCCTGGGCTGCGGCCGTTGCGTCGCCGCCTGCGGTGCCGGGGCGCTCGCGGCCGGTCCGGTGACGTTTCGCGTGCTGCTCGGCGGCCGGCTCGGGCGGCGGCCAAGGCTCGGCCTGGAGCTGCGGGAGCGCCTTGACCCGGCGAGCGCCCTGGAGCTGGCCGGGCGCTGCCTGGAGGCCTGCGCCTCGGGGCTGCGGCCGGGGCTGCGTTTCGGCGACCTCGTTTTTCCGGCCGGCCTGCCGGGACTGCCGGCCTGGGTGCGGCCATGACCGCAGCCGGACTGACCGCCCTGGTGCTGGGGCTTTTGCTCTACGCCGCCCATGCCCTGCGCCTGGGGGAGACGGGCCTTGTCGCCGCCGTGCTGGTCCTGGCGGGCCTCGCGGCCGCCCGGCGGCGGTTCGCGCCCTACGTGCTCGGCCCGGCCGCGCTGCTGGCCGGACTGGCCTTGGCGACGGCCGCGCGGGACATGCTGGCCTTCCGCCTGGCGGCCGGGCTGCCGTATCTGCGCCTGGGGGCCATCATGGCCGCCGTGGTCGGGATCTGCCTGGCCGGGGGGATGTTCTGCTGCTCCCGCCGGGCAAAGGCGTTTTTCGACCGGGGGCCGCAAACGCCCGTGGCCCAGGCCGCGGCTTTCTGGCTGACGACGGGGCTTCTGGCCCTGGCCCGGGCGAAGGTTTCTTTTCCGGTGCTCCTGGCCGACCGGTTCCTGCCGGGCTGGGGAGCGCTCGAAATCGCGCTGCTCGGGCTTTACGCCGCCTGGCTTTCGGGGCGCATGCTGGCCGCGCCGCGCACCGGCCCGATCCGCTCCCGCTACTGGGCGCTTTTTTCCCTGGTCTTTTTCGCCCAGCTTCTCCTGGGGCTGGCCGGGGCCACGACGTTTCTCATGACCGGGGCGCTGCACCTGCCCGTGCCGGCGCTCATCGCGGCCGGCCCCATCTACCGGGGCGGCGGCTATTTCATGCCCATCCTCTACCTGTCCACGCTGCTGCTCGTCGGGCCGGGCTGGTGTTCGCACCTGTGCTACATCGGCGCGGCCGACGACGCCTGCGCCAGGCTCGGCCGCAGGACGCCCAGGCGCTTGTCGCCCCGGCTGCCGCTCTGGCGCGCCGCCACGCTCGGGCTAGCCGTGGCCGGGGCGGCGGGGCTGCGGCTGGCGGGCGCGGACACGCAAACGGCGGCGCTGGCCGCCGGCGCGTTCGGCCTCGTGGGACTCGGCGTCATGGCCACGTTTTCCCGGCGCAGCGGCGTCATGGTCCACTGCACGGCCTGGTGTCCCATAGGGCTTGCGGGCAACGTCCTGGGCAAGGTTTCGCCCTGGCGGATTCGCGTGGGGGAAGGCTGCGACGGCTGCGGCCGCTGCTTTCGCGCCTGCCGCTACCTGGCGCTTACGCCCGGGGACCTGGCCAGGGGGCGGCCGGGGCTTTCCTGCACGCTGTGCGGCGACTGCCTGGGAGCCTGTCCGTCGGACCGCCTGGGCTACCGATTCCCGGGACTTTCGCCCCGGGCGGCGCGCGCGGCCTACTTCACGCTGGTGACGGCGCTGCACGCCGTGTTCCTCGGCGTGGCGCGCATCTAGCGGCTAGCTCTTCCCGGCCTCGCGCGAAAGCGCCTTCTGGTAGCGCTTCCAGCCCGGGCACCAGCCCGTGTGCCAGCGCCACAGCCTGGCCAAAAGCGATCGCGGCCTTTTCTCGGCCAGACGGCGCAACGGGCATTTGTCGCAAAGGTGCATGGCGTTCCTACCTCCCTTCCCCTTCCCGGCGCGGCGTCTCGGGCACGGGCACGCCGCAGGATTCGAGCAGCAGGTCGATGAGGGTCTTGCCGCTGTGGAAGGCGGCGCAACGCGGCGCGGCCTCGGCCGACTTGCGGGTCAGGGCGTCGTGGTTGTCGATGAAGCGCGACACGGCCTCGATGACCGACAGCCCGTCGTAGCCCCGGATGAGCGAATAGCCGCAGTCGAAACGCTTGACCTCGAGCGCCAGCGAGGTGCCGACCGGCACGATGAGCGGCACGCCGAGCGCGATGGCCTCGATGACGATCTGGGAGGAGCGCTCGACGTAGCTCGTGGGCTGGTACGGCAAGAGCAGCGCGTCGAAGGAGGCGATGAGCCGGTGGAAGTCCTCGCCCACGAAGCAGCTCTCGTGCACGACCACCCGGTCGCCGAAGGAGCGCAGCCGCTCCAGGGTGTCGTCGTCCACGAAGCGGCAGGCGAACTGCACCTCGAACGTCACGTCCGGATAGGCCGGCAGGATGGCCTCGACGATCTCCGGCAAAAAAGCCACCCCCTGCTCCAGGCGGCCCTCGCCGGCGTAGCCGATGCGCAGCCGCCCCTTCTCGGCCCGGGTCCGAAACGGCCGGGCCGGCGCCTCCAGTTGCAGCGGCACCGGGAAGACCGGGCAGGGCTTTTCCGCCATCTGCTTGATCTGGGAGCCGATGAGGCTGTTGCTGGCGGCGAAGCAGACCTTGGGCTCGTTGACGAAGGGCTTGAGCGCCAGCCGGAAGATGGATTTGGCCAAAGCGAGCTGGTCCTTGGCCACGAACCGGAAGCAGTGGTTCTGGAACTTGAGGCACAGATGGGGCCGTTTGGCCTTGTCCATGGCCAGGTACCAGGCGGCGATGCCGCGCACGATCTTGGGGTCGGCCGTGTGGCAGAAGACGATGTCGGACGGGTCGAGGTCGGCGCGCAGGTTCTTGAACAGGTTGAATTCGGTGATGCCGCCGGCGATGAGGAAGTCCTCGAGCCAGGAGCAGTACTTGTCCGAGGAGTGGCTGGCGTAGCGCGAGGGCTGGAGCACGGCCCGGGCCCGCAGCACCTTGACCGCCTCGGGCTGGCAGTCGGCGTAGACGTAGAATTCCACGGGCATCTCGCGCTTCATGCATTCCACGAGCACGCCCAGGTCGTAGGCGAAATGGTGACCGGCCAGGAAGCGCAGGCCGTGGTCCAGGACGATGAGCCGGGGGTAGCCGCCGGCGGCGGCCCGGGCCGCCGCCTCGGGGTCCGCCGGCCGTGGCGGGGCGTCGGCCGCGTCCATGGCCCGGCGCAGGGTCCGGCCCCAGGACGTGACCGGCACGGCGGCCAGGGACTTGGCCAGGGAGACCTGCGCCTTGGCGTCCGGGATCTCGCCGTCTTCCGGGTCGGCCCCCAGAGCCAGCAAGGCCTGCCGGGCCTCCAGGCAGTCCGGGTCCAGGGAAAGGGTCCGGCGCAGGCAGGCGGCCGCCTCCTCGGCCAGGCCCTGGTCGCGCAGCAGAAAGCCCAGGTGCAGGCAGGGGGCGGCCAAGCTCGCGTCGGCGGCGACGGCCCGGGAGAAAAACCGCACGGCCAGGTCGAACTTGCGCGCCCGCACGGCGATGGTCCCGAGCATGTCGAGAACCGACGCGTCCTCGCCGCCGGATTCCAGCAGGTTGCGGCAGATGGACTCGGCCACGGCCGGCCGGCCGTGGCGCAGGCACAGGGCCGCCTCGTCCAGGCCGGCGTCGCGCAGGGCCACCAGGCGCATCTTGCGCGTGCCGTCGCGCTCGGCCACGTAGCCCTCGAGGCTCGCCCCGGCGTAGTGCTCGAGGCTGCCGGCCCGGCGCAGGGTGGACAGCGGCGAACCCTCGATCTCGGCCGTGCCCGACTCCTGGAAGCTGTCGAGCGGCAGCGAGGCCCGGTAGCGCCTGGTGTCGGCCATCTGCTCGGGCGTCTCCCCGGGCAGGCCGACCGTGAAGGTGCCATGCACGGTCATGCCCAGGGCCTTTAAGCGGTAGACCACGTCGCGCGCCTTTTCCAGGTCCAGGTTCTTGCGCACGATGTTGTCCACGACCCACTGATTGCCGCTCTCGAAGCCGATCTTCACCCCGAAGCAGCCGCTTTCGCGCATGACCCGCCAGGTGTCCCAGGACACGGTGTCCGCCCGGCACATGGCCGACCAGGGCAGGCCCAGCCGGGACATGACGCCGCAGACCTCGAGGACGTGGCGGTCGCCGAGGTTGAAGGTGTCGTCGTCGAAGTAGACGCTCTTGAAGCCGTAACGGCCGACGAGTTCGGTCAGCATGCCCTCCAGGTAGTCGCCGGAGAGCTGGCGCACCCGGCGCACGCCCGTGCCGTCGGGGTCGTTGTTGGACATGACCGACGGCCAGACGCAGAAGATGCAGCGAAACGGGCAGCCCCGGCTGGTGAGCACCTGGAGCTGGGGAAACACCTGGCCCTTGGGATTGGAATCCCAGTATTTGTTGGCATGCATGGGGTCGAAGTACGGATAGGGCGCGGCGTTGAGCTCGGCCTCGGTCAGGATGTCGTGGGGCAACAGCCCGCTTGCCCCGCCGACGACCTTGACCAGTCCCTTTTCGTATTCGCCCTGGATGACGGCGTGCAGGGGGTGCTCGGCCAGGAGCCTTTCCCCGAGGGTGGCGATGGGGCCGGCCACCACCACCCGCAGGCCGGGAAATTCCTTGACGATGTAGTCGATGAGTTCGGCGTCGTGGGACCAGCTCGGCGAGGCGGATTCGATGACGATGCAGTCGAACCGGCCCTGCTTGAGGTACTTGAAGAAGGCGTCGTAGTCCTCGCGCAGGGCGATGGAGTCGCGGAAGGCGACCGTGGCGTCGGTTTCGCGCTCCAGGTAGGCGGCGGCCGAGCCCAGGAAGAAGGGATAGGGGATGTAGTCGCCGAAGCGGTACTGGCCGGGCTTCGAGCGCACCGCCGAGGTGAACGGCCAACGCGAGCCGGCGCGCACGCCGGCCAGCAATCCCGAGCCGTAGATGGCGTCGGGGTCTTCGATCCACCAGGGCGGGTTCGCGCACAGGACTTTCATCGGGGCTCCTCCCGGGGCGCATCCTGCGCGATTTTCCCGTCGCCGTCACCTGGGGCCGGAAACGGACGGGCGACGCGCCGCTTTCGTGGCGCGCCGCCCCAATGCGTCGGCGTCCGGCCTTGCGCCGGAGAAGGAAGCCTCTGCGGGTATGGCCTTAGGCGGACAGGGCCCGGGGTCCGGACGCGCCGGCCTCTTCCTTGAGGCTTTGCACCAGGCTCGAAAGCTCCTGGGCCTGGGCCGCCAGCTCGCCCACGGCCTGGGCCGACTGGCGCATGGCGTCGGAGGTCTCGGCCGAAACCCGACTGATGCTCTCGATGGAGCGGTTGATCTCCTCGCAGGTGGCAGACTGCTGCTCGGCCGCCGTGGCGATGGAGGCGACCTGGCCGGAGGTGGCCTCGACCAGGGAGACGATGCGCCCGAGGGCCTCGCCGGACTTGGCGGCCAGGGTCGTGGCGGTCTGGATCTTCTCCACGGCCAGGTCCACGTTGCCGATGTTCTTGCGCGTGCCGGACTGGATCTCGCTGATGGCCTGGCCCACTTCCTTGGTGGCGGTCATGGTCTTTTCGGCCAGTTTCCTGACCTCGTCGGCGACCACGGCGAAGCCGCGCCCGGCCTCGCCGGCCCGGGCCGCCTCGATGGCGGCGTTGAGGGCCAACAGGTTCGTCTGGTCGGCGATGTCGGAAATGACGTTGAGAATCTGCCCGATGCCCTCGGCCTGGCGGCCCAGGGCGGTCATGTCGGTCTTGAGTCCCAGGGCCTGCTCCTGGGCGTCGCCGATGCCCTTGACCACTTCCGAGACGACCTTAGCTCCGTCGTCGGCCTGGGTCCGGGCGTTATTGGCGGCATCCGAGGCCGTGGAGGCGTTCTTGGCGATCTCGAGCACGGTGGCGGTCATCTCCTCCATGGCCGAGGCCGTCTCGCCGACCCGCGCCGCCTGCTCCTCGGCTCCCCGCGTGGACTGTTCGATCTGGGCCGAGAGTTCCTCCGAGGCCGCGCCGACGATGCCGACCACGCTGTCGATCTTGCCGGCGGCCTGGAGCATGCCCTGGGCCATGGCCTGCTCGGCGGCCGCCTTGGCCGCCTCGGCCTCCTGGGTGGCCTGGGCCGCCTTTTGCGACTCCTCGTTGGCCAGACGCGTCTTGTCGTCGGCCTCGGCGATCTTGCCCTTGAGGCTTCCCACCATGGAACGCAGGCTCTCGGCCAGCTTGCCGATCTCGTTTCGCAGCTTGAGGTCGAGGTTCGCGTTCAGGTGCCCGGCCGCGACCTCCGAAGCGTAGGCCTGCAGGCGCCTCAGCGGCCGCACGGCGATGCGCTCCAGGGCCAGGAACGTCACGGCCAGCAGGGCCGCCACGGCCACGAGGCCGGCGATGCCCATGGAGTTGCGCAGCGCCACGGCCGGGGCCTCCATCTCGGCCACGTCCATGGCCACGGCCATGACCCAGTTCCAGCCCGCCACCCGCGCCCAGACCACGCGCTTCTCCTGGCCGCCGCGCGTCATGCTCCCCTCGCCCGAGGGATTGGCCAGCATGGCCCCGATCCCGGGGTCCTTGGCGATGTCCTTGAGCAGCAGCTCGCGGTCGGCGTCCGCCACCACCACGCCCTTGGGCGAGAGGATGAAGGGCTTGCCGGTTTTGCCGATGCGGATGGCCTCGATGTAGTCCTCGATGAGCCCGTCGAGGACGTAGGACATGCCCACGCCGCCGAGCACCTTGCCCGAGGCGTCCATGACCGGGGCGGTCACGCTGACGATGAGCTTGCCGGTGACGAGGCTCTTGGTGGGCACGCTGCTCATGCCCGGCTTCCCGGCCAGGGCCGCCTGGATGTATTCCCGGTCCGCCAGGGGATTGAGCTTGGAGGCTTTGCCCTGGGACATGCAAATGACCTGGGTGCCTTCTTTATTGAAAATATAGAAGGTGTTGATGTCCTTGGACGCCTTGGACATGGCCGCCGCCACCTGGCTCAGCGCCGCCTCGCTCTGGTTGCTGGCGAGAAAATCCCGGGCCGCCGGCATGAGCGACACGCCCTGCACCAACTCCATCTGCTGCTCGCCGAACTCGCCGGCCGCCTTTGCTATGGCGGTGACCAAACCCTTCATTTCATGCTGTCGCGCCGACATGCTGTCGTCGAAGCTCATTTTGGCGACGCCGACAATCAAGACGGCTTGTATGAGAACGACCACTATTCCGATGATGACTATCATTGCCGTTCGAACGCTTCGCATCGATTCCTCCGCAATGGTATGACAACAAGAACTTCCGGAATGCGTCGGTGCAGACTAACGGTTCCCCTCGGCCCTGTCCATGGTTTTACCTGGCCGAGGGCCCGGACATCTTGACCTTTTGCGCCGAACGGCGTTTATTTTGAACGATTCCCCTGCCCCGAACGTCGTCCGGAGCCGACCTGCCGTGCGGCTTGGCGCATCTCGGGCGTGCCGGCGGGCGGATCGTAAAAAAATGCGTTTCTTGACTTAGGTCAAACCGTCCTTGCCCCGGCCCGCGTAGACCCGAAACCACGGAAACGGAAACACGGACGACAAACCCGACAAGGAGGACCTGATATGTTTTGCTACCAGTGCGAACAGACGGCCAAGGGAACCGGTTGCGACAAACTCGGCGTGTGCGGCAAGAAACCCGAGGTCTCCGACCTGCAGGACCTGCTCGTTTACGCCCTGACCGGCCTTGGGCAGGCCGCCGCCGCGGCCAAGGCCGAAGGCAAGGCCGTGCCCCTGGAGACCGGGCGCTTTTTCGCCAAGGCCCTGTTCACGACCCTGACCAACGTCAACTTCGACCCGGCCGACTTCAAGCCCTGGATCGAGGAGGCCGTGGCCAAGCGCGAGGCCCTGGCCGCCCTTCTCTCGACCAGGCTGCCCGAGGGCCCGGCCACCTTCAAGCCGGCCGCCGACCTGGCCGGCCTCGTGGCCCAGGGCGGCAAGCACGGCCTGGCCGACATCCCCGAGACCAACCCCGACATCCGCTCCCTCAAGCACACCCTGCTCTTCGGCCTCAAGGGCGTGGCCGCCTACGCCGACCATGCCGCCATCCTCGGCCAGGAAGACCCGGCCGTGTACGAATTCCTCTACGAAGGCCTGGCCGCCACCTTCACCACGGACAAGGACCTCGGCGCCTGGGTCGGCCTGGCGCTCAAGTGCGGCGAGGTGAACCTGCGCGCCATGGAACTGCTCGACGCGGCCAACACCGGAGCCTACGGCCATCCTGTCCCCACCGAGACGCCGCTCGGGCACAAGGCCGGCAAGGCCATCCTGGTCTCGGGCCACGATCTCAAGGACCTCAAGGACCTGCTGGAGCAGACCGCCGGCAAGGGCATCACCGTCTACACCCACGGCGAGATGCTGCCCGCCCACGGCTATCCCGAGCTGAAAAAGCACCCGCATTTCCACGGCCACTACGGCACGGCCTGGCAGAACCAGCACAAGGAGTTCGCCGCCTTCCCCGGCGCGATCCTCATGACCACCAACTGCATCCAGAAGCCGGCCGACAGCTACCTCGGCAACATCTTCACCACCGGCCTGGTCGGCTGGCCCGGAGCCGTGCACGTTCGCAACGGCAACTTCGGCCCGGTGATCGAAAAGGCGCTGGCCATGCCCGGCTTCGCCGCGGACGAGGACAAGGGCACGGTCATGACCGGCTTCGCCCACAACGCCGTGCTCGGCGTGGCCGGCGCGGTCATCGACGCGGTCAAGGCCGGCAAGATCCGCCACTTCTTCCTGGTGGCCGGCTGCGACGGGGCCAAGCCCGGCCGCAACTACTACACCGAGTTCGTGGAGAAGGCCCCGGCCGACACCGTGGTGCTGACCTTGGCCTGCGGCAAGTTCCGCTTCTTCGACAAGAAGCTCGGCGACATCGGCGGCATCCCGCGCCTGCTCGACATGGGCCAGTGCAACGACGCCTACTCGGCCATCCAGGTGGCCGTGGCCCTGGCCAAGGCCTTCGACTGCGGCGTCAACGACCTGCCGCTCTCCCTGGTCCTGTCCTGGTACGAGCAGAAGGCCGTGGCCATCCTGCTGACGCTTTTGCACCTCGGCATCAAGAACATGCGCCTGGGACCGACCCTGCCGGCCTTCCTGACCCCCAACGTGCTGGGCTTTTTGGTGGAAAACTTCAACATCAAACCCATCAGCACCCCCGAGGAAGACCTCAAGGCCATCCTCGGCTAAAAGCGCGCATCCCATCGACGGCGGCCCGGCGCGAGGCCGGGCCGCCCCAAGGAATTTCGCCATGAAACGCAAGATCATCGAAATCGACGAGGCCCTTTGCAATGGCTGCGGCCAGTGCGTGACCGGCTGCGCCGAAGGCGCGCTCGAAATCATCGACGGCAAGGCCACAATCGTGGCCGACCATTTCTGCGACGGCCTGGGGGCCTGCATCGGCCACTGCCCCACCGGCGCGCTGCAGATCATCGAGCGCGAGGCCCCGGACTTCGACGAGCAGGCCGTGGAGGAACGCCTGGCCGCCGTGGGCAAGCCGGCCGCGGCCCACGCCGCGCCCCGCGGCGGCGGCTGCCCCTCGGCCCGGGCCATGACGCTCACGCCCTGCCAGCAGGCCAACGTTCCGGCGTCCCAGCCGGCGAACACGGGCTCGGCCCTGTCCACCTGGCCCATCAAGCTGCGCCTGACGCCGCCCACGGCCCCGTTTTTCAAGGGCGCGCGCCTGCTTCTGACCTCGGATTGCGTGCCGCCGGCCTTCCCGGCCTTCCACACCGCCTTCCTGCCCGGCCGGGTGGCCCTGCTCGGCTGCCCCAAGTTCGACGACGTGGAGAGCTACGTGGAAAAGCTCACGGCCATCCTGCGCGAAAACGACATCGCCGACGTCACGGTGCTCCAGATGGAGGTGCCCTGCTGCTCGGGCATGGCGCGCATCGCCACCGCGGCCGCGGCCGCCTCGGGCAAGGCCGTGCCCGTGACCCGGGTGGTGGTCGGCCGCCACGGCGAGATCGTATCCATGGGCCCGGTCGACGCGCCGGCCGGACAGCGCCTTTTCGCCATGTGACAGGAGGAGAACCTTATGAAGATCGTCAACGTCCTGGACGAAGGTCCCTTCAAGGACACCGGCCACGGCACGCTGTGGGTCCACGACTCGGCCAACTTCCGCATCGTCAACTTCAACTTCCGGGCCGGCCAGAGCCTGCCCGTGCACTCCCACGACGTGGACGGGGAGCTGTCCATCGTGGTGCTGGAAGGCCAGGGGGAATTCCTCGGCGCGGACGGCGCGACCCTGCCGGCCAAGGCCGGGGACGTGCTGACCTGCCCCATAGCCACGCCCCACGGCATCCGGGCGATTACCGACATGCGAGTGCTGGTGACCATCGCCCCGCCGCCCTAGGCCGCAAGGCTTGCCTTCCCGGCGCAAGACGCGCAGAAAAAATCGCACGGCCCGAAAAAACGATTTCCGGGCCGTGCGATTTGAAGGGGTTGCGGGGGTGGTCCGGCTTGCCATGGGCCGGAATATGTGAAAAAAAGCGCAAGACAGGCCCTGATGCCGGGGTCGGGCGCGGCAGGGCGTCCCGGGCGCGTACCGCCAACCACGCGCTTCGGGACGGGACGCCATGGCATACTGGCGGACGCGAACCCGCCGGCCTCCGAACGGACCCCAAACCAAAAGGACTTTGGCGCGCCAGCCCTGCCGCGCCCGCCCCCGGCATCGCCCCGCCCGACCCCGCTTCAGGCCGTCGCCACCCGGTCCCGGCCCGCCTTCTTGCCCAGATACATGGCTTCGTCGGCCCGGCGCAGCACCTCGCCCGGGCTCTCGCCTGCCGCGTCAAAAAAGCTCAGGCCACGACCTGCGGCGCGCCCGAGGGCGAAAAACCCGGAAACACGTCCGCCAGCCGCTTCTCGGGCAGGCCCAGGTGGCGCACGGCGATCTGGCCCGCCACCTCCCGCCAGTCCGTGGCCACGGCCACGTCGCGGCCGCCCGCCAGGCGGTGGCTCGCCAGCCCGGGCCACTCCCCGAGCACCTGCCCCCCGGCCGCCGGCCCGCCCAGGACCAACATGACCCCGCCCTGGCCGTTGTCCGTGCCGCCGAAGCGGTTCTCCCGCGCCCCGCGACCGAACTCGCCCAGGGCCACGATGACCGTGTCCTCGAAAGCCTTGCCCAGACCCTCGGCCAGCCGACCCAGTCCCTGGGCCGTCTCGCGCAGCCGGTCGGCCAGGTAGCCCTTGGCCCCGCCCTGGCCGGAATGGGTGTCGAAACCGCCCACGGCGAGATAGGCCAGGGCGGCGTCGCGCCGCTTGGCCAGCTCCCGGCCGAAGCGCTCGGCGAATTCCGGAAAGGCCGGGGCCGGGATGGCTCCGGCGCCGGCCTTGCGCGACTCCTCCAGCAGCTTGGCCAGGGCGTCCTGCCGGTCCTCGCGGCCCTTGGCGAAGGCCTTGGCCAGGGGCTCCTTGCCGGCGTAGAGCTTGGCGGCGGCCTCGTACAGAGCCTGGTCCTCCACGGGCAGGCCCGGCAGCGACGGCCCCCGGCCGGGAGCGACCATGTTGTAATGCGGCGCGCCGGCGTAGACGTCGGACTGGCTGGCCACGAGCATCTGCGACGCGCCGCCGCCAAGGGCCAGGGCGAGGCGTCCCAGCCAGCCCTTGGCCCCGCCCGCCGCCTTGCCCGCCGGCACGCCCCGGGCGAAATCGGCCTGCGCCGGCCCGTGGACGGCGGCCACGCCAGGCATGGCGCAGGCCGGGATCACGGCCAGCTTCTTTTTGGCGTAAAAGGGGGCCAGCCCGGCCAGGGCCGGGTGCAGGAGAAAGCCACGCCCGAGGTCCAGGCCGCCGCAGTCCGGGGACAGGGCCGTGGTCGGGCGCAGGGCTTGGTAAAGCGGATCGGCGGCCGGCGCGGCCACGGACAGGCCGTCGGGCCCGCCCTGCAAAAAGACCACCACGAGCTGCCGGCCCTCGCGCCAGGCCGGCTTGTCACGGGCCTTGTCGGCCTCCTTGGCCGACCCCTTGGCCGAAAATTTTTCCTCGCGCCCGCCCTTCTTCGCCCCGGCGGCCGCCACGCCCGCCGCGTCGGCAAGCCCCGTCAGGCCCAGGGCGGCCAGAAATCCCAGCACCTCGCGTCGTCGCACCGCTTCTCCCCCCGTGGCCTCGGGCGCGCCTCGTGTCCGCGAGATCCGTGCCCGCGCGTTTCCCAGGCAACGCGCTCGAATGATTTATCCAAACAATGCCTGCATATTGGCCAACAAACGCGCCTCAGAACAGATAGCCGTAGGTCGCGGCCAGCTTGTCGGTCCTGCCGAGCAGCGTCTCGGCGGTCTGGTCGATGTCGGCGCTGTCCACGATGCCGGCCTCGGAGGTCAGGAAGTACTTGAGCGCCCCTTCCTTGGAGGAAAAGAGCCAACTGACCGAGTAGACGGAGCTCAGGCCCGAGCGGCCGGGAAATTCTTCCTTGGTCTTGAGCACCAGCACGATCTTCTTTTCGTCCTTGGCGCTCGGCTGCATGAGCGACGAGCGGCCGAGCAGCTCCTTGAGCCGGTAGGCCAGGCGCGTGCCCACGGCGTCGTTGTCGTCGTGGTCGATGGCCACGGGCGTCTTGCGGGCGGCCTCGTCGGACTTTTTGGAACCGGCGTCGGCCGGCGCGGGAGCGGCCTGGGGGGCGGGGGCCTTGGCCTGGGCCAGGGCGGACGCGGCCAGGGCCAGCGTCAGGGCCATGGCCAGCGACAGGGCGCGAAAAAACGTCTGCATGGCGTGCTCCTTGGGAGGGGAATGCTTGCCTTCCGGCATAATCCAACGGCGACGGCGTTGGCAAGCCGGGCCGGAAACGCCCTGGCCGCGCCGAACGTTCGCCCGGGAATTTGCTTGGATTTGGCAATAATTATCATGATGCAATTGCGCAAAACCGCGCCATGCCGTATGCGGGCGGGCTATTGGCCGAAGATTCGTTGCCGCAATCTTTTCCGGAGGTCCCATGCCGCCTGTTTCCTTGATGATCGCCGTTTTGTCCCTGGCCTTGGCCGTCCCCGCCGCCTTCGCCGCCGAGCCCATCCGCATCGGGGCCGTGGTGTCCGCCACCGGCCCGGCCTCGTTTCTGGGCGAGCCCGAGAAGAACACCCTGGCCATGCAGGCCGACGCCATAAACGCCGCCGGCGGCCTGCTCGGCCGGCCGGTGGAGGTCATCGTGCTCGACGACGAGACCGACGTGAACAAGGCCGTGCTGGCCGCCGACCGGCTGCTCAAAAAGGACAACGTCGTGGCCGTGGTGGGCCCCACCGTGTCGGGCAACTCCCTGGCCGTGGCCCCAAAGTTCGCGGCCGCCAAGGTGCCGCTGGTCTCGTGCGCCGCGGCCGAAAAGATCGTCAAGCCCGTAAGCCCCTGGGTGTTCAAGACGGCCCAGTCCGACCGCCTGGCCGTGGCCCGCATCCTGGCCCACGCCAAAAAGCAGGGATACAAGAAGCTCGCCGTCCTCACCGTGTCCGACGGCTACGGCCAGGCCGGCCGCGAGGTGCTCAAGGAGCTTGTGCCGGCCCAGGGCTTCGAGCTCGTTTCCGACGAGGTCTACGGCCCCAAGGACACGGACATGACCGCCCAACTGACCAAGATCAAGGGCGCTTCCCCGGACGCCGTCATCTGCTGGGGCACCAACCCCGGCCCGGCCGTGGTGGCAAAAAACCGCGTCCAGCTCGGCATGACCACTCCGCTCTACATGAGCCACGGCGTGGCCAGCGCCAAGTTCGTGGAGCTGGCCGGCGAGGCGGCCGAGGGCCTGCTTTTGCCCGCGGGCAAGCTCACGGTCTCTTCCCAGCTCCCCGAGGCCGATCCCCAGAAAGCGCCGCTGGCCGCCTACGCCAAGGCCTACGAGGAGCGCTTCAAGACCCCGGCCTCGGCCTTCGGCGGCTACGCCTACGACGGCCTCATGCTGGTGGCCAGGGCCATCGCCGACGGCAAGGACGCCTCGCCGGCGGCCATCCGGGACAACCTGGAGAAGGTCAAGGGATTTCCCGGCATCACCGGCGTGTTCGGCTTCTCGCCCGAGGACCACAACGGCCTGGACGCCGACGCCTTCGTCATGGTCACCATCGCCGGGGGCGAGTTCAAGCTGCTGCCCGGCGAATAATTCGCCCACGGGTGTCACGGAAACGAACACTTCGCCCCCTCCGCGGTTCCCTTCGGAGGCGTTCTCGACTATAGGGGGCGGGACGCGAACACGTGACGCCGACCGCTCGCGCGGCGGCGCTCCCGCCGCGCGAAACCCTTTCCACAAAGGAGCCTGCCATGCGACTGCGCGCCGCCGCCCTGGCCTTTTGCGCCGCCATCCTGTCGGCCCTGCCGGCTTTCGCCGCCGATCCCGTGCGCCTGGGCGCCGTGCTGTCCGTCACCGGCCCGGCTTCGTTTCTGGGCGAGCCCGAGAAGAACACCATCCAGATGGAAGTGGACAAGATCAACGCCGCCGGCGGCGTCCTCGGCCGGCCGCTGGAAGTCGTCATCCTCGACGACGAGACGGACGTGAACAAGGCCGTGCTGGCCACCGACCGGCTGCTCAAAAAGGAGCGCGTCTCCGCCATCCTCGGCCCCACCACCTCGGGCAACTCCCTGGCCGTCATGGGCAAGGCCGCCGCCGCCAAGGTGCCACTCATCTCCTGTTCCGCCGCCGAAAAAATCACCAAGCCCGTCAACCCCTTCATCTTCAAGGTCGCGCCCTCGGACCGCCTGGCCGTGGCCCGCATCCTGGCCCACGCCCAAAAGCAGGGATACAGGAAGCTGGCCATCCTCACCGTGTCCGACGGCTTCGGCCAGGCCGGCCGCGAGGTGCTCAAGGAACTGGTCCCGGCCCAGGGCTTCGAACTGACGGCCGACGAGGTCTTCGGCCCCAAGGACACGGACATGACCGCCCAGCTGACCAAGATCCAGGGCACCTCCCCGGACGCCGTCATCTGCTGGGGCACCAACCCCGGCCCGGCCGTGGTGGCCAAAAACCGCGTCCAGCTCGGCATGACCACCCCGCTCTACATGAGCCACGGCGTGGCCAGCAAAAAATTCATCGAGCTGGCCGGCGACGCGGCCGAAGGCCTGCTCCTGCCCGCCGGCAAGATCACCGCCGCCGAGAAGCTGCCGGACGGCGACCCCGAAAAGGCCCTGCTCACGGCCTACACCAAGGCCTACGGCGAAAAGTTCAATGCCCCGGTCTCCACCTTCGGCGGCCACGGCTATGATTCGCTCCATCTGGCGGTCAAGGCCATCGAGGCAGCCGGCTCGGACAAGCCCGAGGCCATCCGCGACGCCCTGGAAAAGACCAAAGCCTTCTCCGGCATCGGCGGCGTCTTCACCTACACCCCCGAGGACCACGCCGGCCTCGGTCCGGACGCCTTCATCATGCTCGGCATCGACAAGGGCGACTGGGTCGTCATCGGGGAGTGACGCCGTCTTGATGCTTTCCGGCGCGCCGCAATACCTCGTTTCAGGACTCACCCAGGGGGCCGCCTACGGGCTGATCGGGCTCGGGTTCACGATGATCTTCAACACCACGGGCATCATCAACTTCGCCCAAGGGGAGTTCGTGATGCTCGGCGGCATGCTGGCCGTCTGGTTCGCCGGCTCGGGCCTGCCGCTCGTGGCGGCGGTCTTGTGCGCCTGCGCCGCCACGGCCGTGGTCGGCGCGCTCATGGAGCGCCTGACCATCCGGCCGCTGGCCGGCGCGCCGGCCATCAACGCCGTCATCATCACCATCGGCGTCTCGATTCTCCTTCGCGGCGGGGCCATGCTGGCCTTCGGCAAGGACACCGTCGCCCTGCCGGCCTTCTCGGGCGTGACCCCCATCATGGCGCTGGGCGCGGCCATCCAGCCGCAAAGCCTGTGGGTGCTGGCCGTGACCCTGGCCCTTCTGGCCGCGCTCAAGCTCTTCTTCACGGCCACCCTCCAGGGCAAGGCCATGCTGGCCTGCGCCTGCCAGAAAAAGGCCGCCAGCCTCGTCGGCATCTCCGTGGCCCGCATGGCCCTGCTCTCCTTCGGCATAAGCGGGCTCATCGGCGCGGCCGCCGGCGCGATACTCGCCCCCATCACCATGACCGCCTACGACGTCGGCATGATGCTCGGGCTCAAGGGCTTCGCCGCCTGCATCCTGGGGGGTCTGGGCAACCCCTTCGGCGCGGCCGCCGGCGGGCTCGTCCTCGGCGTGCTCGAATCCTTCGGCGCGGGCTACGTCGCCTCGGGCTACAAGGACGCCTTCGCCTTCATCGTCCTTTTGCTCCTGCTTTTCGTCAAACCCTCGGGGCTTTTCGGCAAGGCCGGCGTGGAGCGCGTATGAGGCCGGCCTTTTTCGGCAAAAACGCCGCCCAGGCCGGGCTCTTCCTTGCGGCCCTGCTGGCCGTGCCCCACCTGTTGCCCAACGAATACTACCTCAGCATCTGCATCCTGGGATGCTTAAGCGCCGTCATCGCCGTGGGGCTCAACCTCCTCATGGGCTACGCCGGCCAGATTTCGCTCGGGCACGCCGCCTTCTACGGCATGGCCGCCTACGCCACGGCCATCGCCACCACGCGCTTTTCCCTGCCCATTCCCGTCGGCATGGCCCTGGGCGTGCTCCTTGCCGTGGCCGTGGCCTGGATCGTGGCCGCGCCCACGCTCAAGCTCAAAGGGCACTACCTGGCCATGGCCACGCTCGGCTTCGGCATCATCGTCTCCATCGTCTTCAACGAGGCCGTGGACGTGACCGGCGGCCCCTCGGGCCTCGTCGGCATCCCGCGCCTGTCCCTCGCCGGCTACGACTTCGACTCCGACCTCTCCTACTACAACCTCATGGCCGTGGTGCTCGCCCTCGTGGTCCTCATGTCGCTCAACCTCATGCGCTCGCGCACCGGCCGGGCGCTGCGCGCCCTGCACGTCAGCGAAAAGGCCGCCGCCAGCCTGGGCGTCGACATCGCCGCCCACAAGCGCTTCGTCTTCGTGCTCTCGGCCGGCCTGGCGGGCCTGGCCGGCGTGCTCTACGCCCACTACCTGAGCTTCATCGCCCCGGCCTCCTTCGGCTTCGGCTTTTCCGTGCAGCTCGTGGTCATGGTCGTCCTCGGCGGCATGGCCAGCGTCTGGGGGTCCGTCGCCGGCGCGTTCTTCCTCACCGCCCTGCCCGAGGCCCTGCGCGAATTCGAGGACGTCGACATCCTCGTCTACGGCGCGATACTGGTGCTGACCATCATGTTCCTGCCGGACGGCCTGGCCGGGGGCCTGTCGCGCCTCGCCCGCCGCCTGCGGCGCAGCGGAGGCGCGTCGTGAACGCCCGCCCCGCCCCGCTGCTCGACGTCTCCGGCGTCACCGTGCGCTTCGGCGGCATCCACGCCCTCACCGAAGCCGACTTCGCCATCCCCGCCGGCACGGTCACGGCCCTTATCGGCCCCAACGGCGCGGGCAAGACCACCATGTTAAACGCCATCACCGGCATGGTCCCCGTGGCCGAGGGCGCCGTCGTCCTCGACGGCGCGGACCTGACGGGGCTGCCCCCCCATCGCCGGGCCGCCGGCGGCGTGGTGCGCACCTTCCAGAACCTCGAAGTCTTCACCTCGCTTTCGGTCCTCGAAAACGTCATGGCCGGCCGCCACAGCCACACCGGCTACTCCATCCTGGCAAGCCTGCTGCGCACGCCGGGTTTTCGCCGCGCCGAGGCCGCCTGCCGCGCGCGCGCCCTGGAATGCCTCGATTTCGTGGGACTGGCCGACATGGCCGACGCCCCGGCCGGCGACCTGCCCTACGGCAGCCAGCGGCTGCTGGAAATGGCCCGGGCCCTGGCCGCCGACCCCAAGCTGCTGCTCCTCGACGAGCCGGCCGCCGGCCTCAACTCCAAGGAAACCGCCCGCCTCGGCGAACGCATCAAGGCCGTGCGCGACACGCTGGGCGTCACCGTCGGCCTCGTCGAACACGACATGGACCTCGTCATGGGGGTCAGCGACTACGTCACGGTCCTCAACTTCGGCCGCCCCCTGGCCTCGGGCACGCCCGACGAAGTCCAGGCCGACCCCGAGGTCGTCAGGGCGTACCTGGGCGAGGACGAGTAGACGAGGGGAAAGGAAGGCGAAAGGCATGCCTCCGGCGGCCGGGGGGCATGATGCCCCCCGGTCCCCCCCACTGGCGCAGCCGGGTGGGAAGGTGGTCATAGGCGGGAGTCCGTCGGCGAGGCCGGAATCGTCCCGGCGATGCCGTCGCTGCGCTCCAGGCTCGCCGGGCCAATTCCGGCCCCGCAGGGCCGTCGCCCCTTCGGGGCGAAATGGTTGGAATTTTTGCTTTGAAAGCCTCTCAAAAGGAACATCTTTGTGAAAGCCACGTCGGGTGAGACAACATCTCCTGAAAACACTTGCCTGCGGGGCGCGAACGGGCGGGATGGCTTTGCATCCCGCCCGTT
>JAEWCY010000225.1 GCA_023390395.1 Pseudomonadota bacterium
GACATACTCTACAGCACTTCCGCTCGCCCCGTCGGGGGGGACCGGGGGGGATCATCCCCCCCGGCCGCCGGAGGCATTCTTCCCTCTCCTCTCTTCTCCCCTCTCCCTCTCCCTCTCCCCACCGCTACTACTATCGCCTGGCCGCGACCGCCGTCATGACGCCCGCGCCGATGAGCGCGCCGCCGCCCACGCGGCGCAGCCGCCGCGCGAAGCGCGGATCGCGGATGCGGCCGCCGAGGCTGCCGGAGAGCAGCGCGTAGGCGGCGGTGTTGACCGCGCCGAGGGCCACGAAGGTCGCGCCGAGCAGCGCCAGCTGCGGCAAGGCCGGGCTGGTGGGGCTCACGAACTGGGGCAGGAAGGCCACGAAGAAGAGGAGTGTTTTGGGGTTGAGGACGGTTACGGTGAAGGCGCGGACGAATTTGCGCCCGGCCGGGCAGGGAGCCGGGGATGCGGCGGCCTCGCCGGCGCGCAGCATGCCGATGCCGAGCCAGACGAGGTAGAGCGCGCCCACGAATTTGACGCAGGTGAAGGCGGCGGCCGAGGCGGACAGCACCGCGCCGAGGCCGGCCAGGGAACCGGCGCAGGCCACGGCGTCGCCCAGGCAGACGCCGGCCACCAGGGACCACACGGATTTGCGCCCCTCGGCCAGGCCGTAGCCGACGACCATGAGCACGGTGGGGCCGGGAAAGACGAGGAGCAGAGACGCGGCGGCCACGAAGGCCAGGTAGAGGGGGATGGTCATGGCGGACTCCTTGGCCGCCGGATTACCCCTTCCCGCCCGGCGCGTAAACGCCGCAGCGCCGGCAGTCGCCGCAGCCGCCGGCCGGGCATTTGGCCGTGGGCACGCCCTCGCGGTAGCGCTCCCATTCGCGCCAGAGGAAGTCGCGGGAAACGCCCACGTCCACGACGTCCCAGGGGAAGACCTCGTCGCGGGGGCGGTCGCGGTCGAGGTAGGCGGCCACGTCGCCGTCCCAGGTCTTGAGCGCCCGGCGAAAGCTCCCCGCCTCCAGGGCCTTTTCGACGAGCCCGAACAGCGCCGCGTCGCCCCGGGCGAGAAGCCCTTGCAGGCGGGCGGCCGAGGCGTTTTCCACCTCCACCTTGAAGCCCTTGAGCGGCTTGGCGGCGGCGCGCACCCGGGCGTAGGCCGCCTCGATGGCCGCCTCGGAGGCCATGGGGGCCCACTGCATGGGCGTTGCGGGCTTGGGCACCAGGGGATTGACGGAGAGCGTGGCATGGGCCACGCCGCGCTTGCCCACACCTATGGAGGCGGCTTCGGCGATCCGGGCAAGCAGCGGCGAAAGCGCTTCGAAGTCGGCCGCATCCTCTCCGGGCCAACCGACGATAAGGTAGAACTTCAAGTGGTTGACGCCGTGCTTGCCGGCCAGGGACACGGCGCGGAGCAGCGCCTCCACGGACAGGCGCTTGTTGGCGGCGCGGCGCAAGCGGTCGCTCGGGGCCTCCAGGGCCAGGGTCAGGGTGCGAAGGCCGGCCTCGCGAAGGACGGAAAGGAGTTCCGGGGTGACGCCGTCGGCCCGGATGGAGGACAGGGAGAATTTCGTGCCCCGCGCCTTCAGCCAGCCGAGAAACGGCAGCAGGTCGGGCCAGTCCGTAAGCGCCGTGCCCACGAGCCCCACCTTGCGCGGCGAGACGTCCTCGATGAGCGATTGGAGGTCGGCGAGCCTGGCCTGGCGCGGCGGGCGGTAGACGTAGCCGGCGGCGCAGAAGCGGCAGCCGTAGGGGCAGCCCCGGTTGATCTCGACCAGGAACATGTCCCGGAAGGCGGCGTGGCCGGACACGAAGCAGGAATGGACCGGCTCGGCCAGCACGGCCGGGGCCTCGGCGCAGCGCGCCACGGTCCGGGCCACGGGCGTTTTGGAGCGCCCGGGCGCGAGCACGCCCGGCAGGCCGGCCACGGCGGCGAGGCAGGCGGCCTTGTCCGCACCGGCAAGGGCGGCCCGGCGCAGCCGGTCCATGACCTCGGCCAGCCCGGCCTCGGCCTCGCCCACGTAGAGCAGGTCGAGCGCCGGCAGGATGGGGGCGGGATTGATGAAGGAAAGCGGCCCGCCTCCCATGACGATGGGGAAGTCGGGCCGCGCCTCGGCTCGCAGGGGGATGCCCGCGGCGACCAGGGCCGCCGCCACGGGCAGGTAGTCTTCCTCGTAGCACAGCGAAAAGGCGACCACCGGGAACCGGGCCAGGGGGAGGCCGGAATCCTCGGCAGCGGGCGGCCGGTCCGGCCGGCAGAACATGCGTTCCACGGCCAGGGCCGGGTTTTCGGTCAGCAGTCGCCAGGCCGCCTGCCAGCCCAGGGCCGAGAGCGCCAGGGCGGCGTCGCCCGGCACGGCCAGGGCCACGGGCAGCCGGCCGCCGAAGTCTCGTGTCTCGGGCCTGTCCAGCCCGAAATGGACCCTCGCCCGCGTCTTTTCGCTCAAAGGGCCTTCCAGCCGTCCCAGGGAGCCGGGGCTCCCCGGACGGAACCGGCGCAAAGGGACGCACCCTTCGCGCCCGGATCACAGCTTCGAAAACGCGTCGCGCGGCTCCCGACGGGGCCGGCGCGACCGGTCCGCCCCGCTAGTCCGCCTGCATGCGGATGAAGGAGGGAATCTCGAACTCCTCCTCGTCGAAGAGGAACTCCTCCTCGCCGCCGGGCTGGGCCTTGACGGCGCTCTGGGACAGGGCGGCCTCGGGGTTGCCCTTCTTGCCGCCTTTGCGCAGATAGGCCGGGATGTTGTAGTCGTTGGCCTGCTGGCTGGACAGCACGCGCATGCTGCGCGGGCTCTGCATGCCCCCGCCTCCTCCTCCGCCGCCGCCCATGGGCGGGGTGGCCGGCTTTTGCCGGGACAGGCTGGTGATGACCTCCACGGGCTTTTGCTGCTCCTCGCGCTTCTGTGCGGGCGCGGCGTCGCGCTGCATGGCCGACTCGATGCCCGTGGCGATGACGGTGATGCGCATCTCGTCCGTGGCGTCGGGGTCGAAGACGGTGCCGAAGAAGACTTTCGCGTCCTCGTGCACGGCCTCGGTGATGGTGGAGGCGGCTTCGTCGACTTCCTCGATGGTGAGGTCCGGGCCGCAGGTGATGTTCATGAGCACGCCGCGCGCGCCGTCGATGGTGACGTCCTCGAGCAGCGGGCTGGTGATGGCCTTGAGCGCCGCCTCCCGGGCGCGGGACTCGCCGCGCGCGGTGCCGAAGCCCATCATGGCCAGGCCCATCTCGCTCATGACCGCCTTGACGTCGGCGAAGTCCAGGTTGATCAGGCCCGGGACCATGATCAGGTCGGAGATGCCCTTGACCGCGAAGTAAAGGATCTCGTCGGCCTTTTTGAGCATCTCGATGAAGGTGGCCTTTTTCGAGGCCAGGGACAGCAGGCGGTCGTTGGGGATGGTGATGATGGAGTCCACCACGTCCCGCAGGGACTGCACGCCCCTCTCGGCCGAGAGCAGGCGTTTTTTCCCTTCGAAGTAGAAGGGCTTGGTGACCACGGCCACGGTGAGCGCCCCGGCCTCCTTGGCCACCTGGGCGACCACGGGGGCGGCGCCGGTGCCGGTGCCGCCGCCCATGCCGGCGGTGACGAAGACCATGTCGCAATCGCCGATGGCGGCGCGGATGGCGTCGATGCTCTCCAGGGCGGCGTCGCGGCCGACGTCGGGATTGGCTCCCGCGCCGAGGCCCTTGGTGAGCTTCTCGCCGAGCTGGATGCGGTATTCGGCCTGGGACTTCTGCAAGGCCTGGATGTCGGTGTTGGCGGTGATGAAGGTCACGCCGGACATGGCGGAGCAGATCATGTTCTCCACGGCGTTTCCGCCGCCGCCACCGCAGCCGATGACCTTGATGCGGGCGTTGGAGCCCTGGTCAAGTTCCAAATATTCCATCTTCTAATCTCCCCCTAGCGAATCTCCCTGTGTATCCCCCGAAAGACCGACCTCTCGCGGACTACTTCACGTCCACGAACCATTTCCGCATCCTCCCCAGAATGCGGTTGAAGACATTTTCGTCGCGGATACGGAACCGCTGTTCCACGCCTTCCTTTTCCGCGCCGAACATGAGCAGCCCCACCGCCGTGGCGTACATGGGGCTGTTGACCACGTCCTTGAGGCCCCCGACCTTGTCCGGGTAGCCGATGCGCGTGGGCAGGTTGAAGATCTGTTCCCCGAGCTCCTGGATGCCCTCGATCAGCGCCGTGCCGCCCGTGAGCACCACGCCCGCGCCGATCTGGTTCTTCATGCCCGAACGGATGAGCTCCTGGTCCACCAGGGCCAGCATCTCCTCCACGCGGGGCTCGCAGATCTCGGCCAACACCTGTCGCGAGAGTCGGCGGGGCTCCCTCCCCCCGACGCTCATGACCTCGATGACCTCGTCTTTTGGCACCATCTCGGCCAGGGCGCAACCATACTTGATCTTGATCTTTTCCGCCGAGGCCATGGGCGTGCGCAGGCCGAAGGCGATGTCGTTGGTCAAGTTGGTGCCGCCAAGGGCCAACACCGCGGTATGCTTGATGGAATCATTGGCGAAAATGGCCAGATCCGTGGTGCCGCCGCCGAGGTCCACCAGGGCCACGCCGATTTCGCGCTCCTCGCCCGTGAGCACGGCCTTGGACGAGGCCAGGGATTCGAGCACGATGTCCGAGACGTCCAGGCCCGCCCGGTGGCAGGAACGGATGATGTTCTGGGCGCTGGTGACCGCGCCGGTGACGATGTGCACGCGCACTTCCAGGCGCACGCCGGCCATGCCCAGCGGATCGGCGATGCCGCGCTGGTCGTCGACGATGAATTCCTGGGGCAGGATGTGGATGACCTCCCGGTCCAGCGGAATGGCCACGGCCTTGGCCGCGTCGATGACCCGCTCGATGTCCCGGGGGCCGACCTCGCCGCCCTTGACGGCGATGACCCCGTGGCTGTTGAAGCCCTTGATGTGGCTGCCGGCGATGCCGGCGTAGACCGAGCGGATCTCGCAACCGGCCATGAGCTCGGCCTCTTCGAGAGCCTTCTTGATGGATTGCACGGTCTGCTCGATATTGACCACCACGCCCTTGCGCAGGCCCGTGGAGGGGCTGGTGCCGATGCCCACCACGTCCACGCCCTCGGGCGAGAGTTCGCCGACGACCACGCAAATCTTGGTGGTGCCGATATCGAGTCCGACAATAAGTTCCGACCTGGCCATAAACCGCTCCCTGAACGTTTCCACTCGCGGCGTCGGTATCGCCCGCGCTCGGTTCTACGTCAAACGCGCGACGATTTCATGTCCTAAATCGCTCCCCCCGGAGCGAGCAGGACCCCCGATGCCGCCGTTTCCCGCTCCTTGGTCCCCTAGCCTCGTATCCTCAAAGCCCAAGCGTACGGAGTCAAAACGCAACGTTCTTAAAAAATTGACCTTCCTCGAAGGATGGGACCCACCCTTCAAGACCGTAACCCTAGCCCTGCGACATTTCCCCCGAATTGCCGCGTTTCTCTACCCAGACCTTGTCTCCCTCGGAGGTGATGAGCCCGACCTTGTCCAGCTCGCCCCGCCGGCGCAGGTCCGTCCAGACGAGATTCATGCGCGAAAGGTTGCGCCGCCATTCCTTGGAGCCCAGGCACAGAAGGATGCCCGGGTCCATGAGGCGGATCTCCAGGCCCCGGCCCCAGCTGAGGCGCAGCCAGGCGATCTGCCCGAAGTCGAAGGGGACCTGGTGCTCGGCCACGGCCCGGCGCAGGTCGGCCAGCAGGGTCAGGTGCTTCTCCATGCCGGCCTCGACCTCGATCTGGGGCAGGGAAACGAACTGCCCGGGCTCGACCTTGTCGATGATGCGCCCGACCTCGTCGGCGTAATAGAGGGTTCCCTGATACTGCACAAGATAGGAAGGGGCCTTTTCCTTCACATCGATGACCACCGTCCCGGGCAAGACGCGCTTGACCGAGACCGAATCCACCCAGGGCTCCCGGGCCAACTCGGCCCGCATGCGGTCCATGGACAGGGACAGCACATTGACCCCCGGGGTCAGCCCGGCCAACTGGCGGATGTGCTCATCGGAAAGCCGCGAACAGCCCGTGACCGTGGCGTTTTGCAGGGCGAAATAGTTGATGGTGGTCAGCCAGCGGTAGCCGGCCAGCAGGGCCACGCTCACGGCCAGCACCAGCGCGGCCATGAAGGCCATGGACACGGCCCGGGTGAAAAGCCGCCCCACCCCGCCGATGCTCACCGTGGGCAGGCGCAGGGAGCACTCCCCGCGCGCGTTGCGGTTGCGGTTCCCCTTGGATTTGACCACCCGGCTCTTGACCGTCACGCGCGGCGTCGCGCCCGCATAGCCGTTGCGGCGTTTCTTGCTCGCTCCCCCCACCCCCAGTCCGGAAAGCGTTCCGACCCTGACGTTCATGGCGTCACCCTCACTTCCAGTTCCAGTTCATGTCCGCTTCGCTCCCGCACGGCCTCCCTTGCCGACGCGATGAGCGAAAGCGCCTCCCTGCCCGTTCCTCCACCGAAATTCACCAGAAAGTTGGCGTGTTTCTCGGAAAACCCCATGCCGCCAAGCCGCTTGCCCCGAAACCCGGCCGCGGTGAGCAGCTTCCAGGCCGCCTCGCCCGGCGGGTTCTTGAACACGCACCCGGCCGTGGCCGCGGTGATGGGCTGGCTGGCCCTTTTTAGCTTCAGGTGCGCGATCATCGCCTGGCGTATGGCGATGGGCTCGTCCACCTCGCAGTCGATCTCGGCCGCGAGCACCACGAAAAATCCCGCGACGCCCGCGATCGCGAACCGCCGGTAGGCGGTGGAAAACCCCTGGCGCGAAACCCAGGCCAGGCCCGTTTCCGGCGACCAGACCCGCACCCTCGCCAGCACCCCGCCCATGGCGTCGCCGTAGGAACCGGCGTTGCCGGCCACGGCCCCGCCCACGCTGCCGGGCACGCCGACCAGCCCGCCGAGGCCGGCCAGGCCCTGGGTGGCCAGCCAGGCCACCAGCCGCTGGAGCTTGACCCCGGCCCCGACCCGAACCCGGATCCTGCCTTCGGGCCGCTCGTGCAGGATCACCGGCTCGCCCGTGAGGCGAGGGCTCACGATCACCAGCGGCACCTCGCCGTCCCTGGCCAGGACGTTGCTGCCGCCGCCCAGCACGAAGGGCGCGCCGCCCTGTCCGGCCAGGACGTCCCCCAGCCCTTCGGCCTCCTCGGGCCGGGTGAAGACGACTTCCGCCAGGGCGGGGCCGCCCAGGCGCAAGGTGGTCCGGTCCGCCAGCAGCGGCCCGGGCCTGACCTCAAGCGGCACCGCCCGCCTCCAGGAAGTGCGCGCCCACCTGCCAGATGCTGCCCGCGCCAAGGGTCATGAGCACGTCGCCCGGGCGCAGGATGCCGGGCAAGGCCGCCTCCATGGCCGCGAAATCGCGGTAGTAGGACACGTCGGTCTTGCTCACCTGCCGGATGCCCTGGGCCAGGCTCTCGCCGCTGACGCCGGGGATGGGCGCTTCCGAGGCCGGGTAGATTTCGGTGAGAAGCAGGCTGTCCGCCCCGGCGAAGCAGGTGCAGAAGTCGCCGAAAAGCGCCTTGGTGCGCGAGAACCGGTGGGGCTGGAAGGCCACCACCAGGCGGCGGCCCGGGTAGACGGCCTTGGCCGCGGCCAGGGTCGCCTTGATCTCGGCCGGGTGGTGGCCGTAGTCGTCGATGACCGTGATCCCGCCGCGCTCACCCTTGCGTTCGAAGCGGCGGCCCACGCCGCCGAACTTGGCCAAGGCCTCGGCGATGACGGGAACGGGAATGCCGGCCTCGAGGGAAATGCCGATGGCGCCCAACGCGTTGAGCACGTTGTGGCGGCCGGGGTGGCTCAGGCGCATCTCGCCGAGGTCGTCGCCGTCAAGGCTCACCCGGAAGCGGCTGGCGTCGCCGGTCTCGAGGACCGTGCCGCGAAGCCGGGCCTTTTCCCCGAAGCCGTAGGGCAAAACGGGCCGGTTGACGCGCGGCAGGATGCGGGCCACGCCCGGGTCGTCCAGGCAGACCACGGCCACGCCGTAAAAGGGGATGCGGTTCAGGAATTCCACGAAAGCGTCGTCGATGGCCCCGATGCCCGCGTAATGGTCCAGGTGGTCGGCGTCCACGTTGGTGACCACCGAGGCGATGGGCGACAGGCACAGAAACGAGCCGTCGGATTCGTCGGCCTCGGCCAGGAGGTACTCGCCCTGGCCCAGGCGGGCGTTGGCCCCGTAGGCGTTGAGGCGGCCGCCGATGATGACCGTGGGGTCGAAGCCGGCCTCGGTGAAGATGGTGGCCAGAAGCGAGGTGGTGGTGGTCTTGCCGTGGGTGCCGGCCACGGCGATGCCGGTGCGAAGCCGCATGAGCTCGGAGAGCATCTCGGCCCGGGGAATGACCGGGATGCCGCGCTCGCGGGCGGCCGCCACCTCGGGGTTGTCCGCGGCCACGGCCGTGGATTTGACCACCACGTCGGCCTCGCCGAGGTTCTCCCGGCCGTGGCCGATGGAAATGTTCGCGCCGAGGCTCCCCAGGCGCTTGACGGCCGCGCCCATGGCCAGGTCCGAGCCCGAGACCTCGTAGCCGAGGTTGAGCAGCACTTCGGCGATGCCGCTCATGCCCGAACCGCCGATGCCGATCATATGGATCCTGCGGACCTTGGTGCGCATGGCCCCGGGGCCGCAAGGCGTGTTGGCGTGGATGGTCATTTCGCGCCTCCCCCCGAGGAGGCCAGCCGCAGGAGCGCCCCGGCCACGGCGTCGGCCGCGTCCGGCAGGGCGGCGGCGGCCGAGGCCCGGGACATCGCCTCCAGGCGCTGCGGATCGTTTAAGAGTTCGATGAGCATGGCCGCCAGGTCGACGCCCGGCAGGTCCTTCTGGGCCAGGACCACGGCCGCGCCGGCGCGGGCCAGGTAGTCCGCGTTGACGGACTGGTGGTCGTGGGTGGCGAAGGGAAAGGGAATGAGCAGGCACGGCTTGCCGGCGGCCGTGGCCTCAGCCAGGGTGGTGGCCCCGGCCCGGGCCAGGACGAGGTCGGCGCTGGCATAGGCCTCGGCCATGTCCTCGATGAAATTTTCGAGAATCACCCTGGGCGCGCCGGGCACGTCGGGACGCGCCGCCATGACGGCGGCGAGGCGGCCGCGCATGCGCTCGAAATCCGCCCGGCCGGCCTGCAGGCGCACGCCGATCCCGGCGTCGAGCAGCCGGGGCAGGATGTCGGCCACGGCGTCGTTTATGGCCCTGGCCCCCTGGCTGCCGCCGAGCACGAGCAGGCGTTTGCCCTCCCCTTCCCGCGCAGCGCTCCTCCCGGAAGCGATGCCGCCCCGGATGGGGTTGCCCAGGCGCTCGGTCTTATTGGCCGGGAAAGCCCTCTTCTCGTCGGGATAGGTGACGAAGACCCGGTTCACGAAGCGGCCGAGGACGCGGTTGGTCACGCCCGGGACGCTGTTTTGCTCGTGGATGGCCGTGGGGATGCCCATGAGCCGGGCGGCGGCCACCGGAATGAAGCCGGCGTAGCCGCCAAATCCCGCCACCACGTCGGGGCGGGCCTTGCCGAAAAGCCCCACGGCCAGGCCGAAGGCCCTAAGCATCCAGAAGGGCGCGGCCAGGGCGCGCAGCCCCCGGCCGAAGACGCCGCTGGCCGGCAGGCCGACGAAGGGCAGGCCCGCCTTGGCGGCCAGCGCCCCCTCGGGCCCCTGGCCGCCGACGAAGAGGACCTCGGCGTCCGGACGACGGGCGCGCAGGGCCTCGGCCACGGCCAGAGCCGGGAAGATGTGGCCGCCGGTGCCGCCCGTGGTCAGCACGATGCGCGTCATGTCCGTGCGCTCCGCGAAAGGTTGAGCAGGATGCCCACGCACAGGAAGCAGGAAAGCAGGTTCGAGCCGCCGTAGCTCAGAAACGGCATGGCCACGCCCTTGGGCGGCACGCAGCCGAGCACCACGGCCAGGTTGAGGAGGAACCCCAGCCCCAGCACCAGGGCCATGCCGTAGGCCGTGAACCGGTCGCGCAGGTCGTCCTGGGCCAGCGCCACCCGGAAGGCGCGCCACAGCAGGATGCCGATGCACAGAAAGACGATGGAGATGCCGATGAACCCCAGCTCCTCGCCGAGCACGGCCATGATGAAGTCGTTGTGGGCCTCGGGCAGGTAGAAGAGCTTCTGCTTGCCCGCGCCGAACCCGGCCCCGGCCAGGCCGCCCGAGCCGAAGGCGTAGAAGGACTGCACCAGCTGGTAGCCCACGTTCTGGGGGTCCTTGAAGGGGTCGAGGAAGGCGAACCAGCGCTTGAAGCGGTAGGGCGAGGAGGCGATGAGAAGCCCCATGGCCCCGACGCCGAACATCATGGACACGGCCAGGTAGGTGATGCGCGTGCCGCCGACCAGGCTCATGAGGAAAAAGAGCATGCCGAGGAAGACCGCGCCGCCGAAGTCGGGCTGGAGCAGCAGGATGAGGCCGAGAAAGCCCGTGACCATGACCGGCGGGATGAACCCCACGGAAAAGGAACGGATGAGCTTCTGCTTCTGGCTGAAGAAATAGGCGAGGTACATGACCAGCACCACCTTGGCCAGCTCCATGGGCTGCAAGGTGGCCGGCCCCAGGTGCATCCAGCGGCGCGCCCCGCCGGCCTTGACCGAAAAGGGCGGCACCAGGGTGAGGACAAGGAGGCCAATGATGGCGAAAAGCCAGAGGTAGACCGGCCCGTGGAGCACCCGGCGCGGCATGTAGGCGCAGATGGTCATGAGCCCCAGGCTCACCATGGCGAAAAGGGCCTGGCGCTGGAAAAAATAGTAGCGGTTGCCGTTTAGGCGCTCGGCCATGACGCCGCTCGAGGAAAAGACCATGACCAGGCCAAGGCCGGCCAGCATGAGGGCCGCGCCCAGAAGCCAGAGGTCGAAGCGCCCGGGCAGCTTGCTTTCCGCCGTGGCCACGCGCACCGTGCTCATGCCTTTTCTCCCGCGTCCACGTCCCTGTTCATGGGCAGGCCGGCGAACACCCGCTGGAAGTCCCGGCCCCGGGCCTTGTAGCCGTCGTAGAGGTCGAAGCTGGCCGTGGCCGGGGACAGGAGCACCACGTCTCCGGGCCGGGCGTCGGCGTAAAGCCGCGTCATGGCCGCCTCGAGGGTGGGTTCGTGGAAAAGGGGCACCTGACCGGCCCAGGCCGCCTCGAAGACCTCGCGGTTGGCCCCGAAAAGGCCGACCGCGGCCACGCGCTCGCGAAGGAGGGGAGTCAGCGCGGCCAGGTCGCCGCCCTTGAACACCCCGCCGGCAAGCAGGCGCACCGGGCGGTCGAAGCTGCGGATGGCCGCCTCCATGGCCGCGACCGTGGTGGCCTTGGAATCGTCCACGAAGAGCACCCCGCCCTTCTCGCCGATGACCTGCAGGCGATGGGGCGCGGGCACGAAGGTGTCGAAGGCGGCCTTGGCCGTCTCTTCGGTGACGCCGAAGGGCGCGGCGGCGAGGAAGGCGGCTTCCATGTCCTGGCGGTTGTGCGCGCCGATGAGCCTGCGACAGGTGAAGCGGTCCGAGGCCGAGAACCAGGCGACCTCGGCCTTGGTGAAGTCGCGCCCGGACAGGGCGGCGCGCAGCTCCCCGGGCACGAGGGCCAGGTCCCCCGGGCGCTGGGCGGCGAAGATGCGCAGCTTGGCCTCGAAGTATTCCTCCAGACTCTCGTGCCAGTCCAGGTGGTTGGGGGCGAAGTTGAGCAGCACGGCCACCCGGGGGCGGAAGGTGCGGACGAGCTGGAGCTGGAAGCTCGAGACCTCGAGCACCACCACGTCGGCCGTGTCGCCGGAAAGGACGTATTCGGAAAGCGGCGTGCCGATGTTGCCGCCGGTGAAGACCTTGTTCCCCGCCGCCTCCAGCAGGTGGCTTATGAGCATGACCGTGGTGGTCTTGCCGTTGGAGCCCGTGACCGCGACCATGGGCTCGGCCACGAACCAGGAGGCCAGCTCCAGCTCGGAGAGCACCTGCGCCCCGGGGCAGGCGGCCAGGCAGTCGGCAAGGCCGGCGGCCCGGATGCCGGGCGAGAGAACGACCATGTCCGCGCCGGCGAAATCGGCCGGGCCGTGCGCGCCCAGGCGCAGGTCGTAGCCGCCCTGCTCGGCCTCCTCGCGGAAGTCGTCGGAAACGCCCTGGGCGTTTTTCTCCAGGAAGCGCACGGACGCGCCCAGGCGCGCCAGGAGCCTGGCCGCCGCGCGCCCGGACGCGCCGGCCCCGACGACCACGGCCTGGTGGCCTCGGAGCTGATCGGAATGGAGCATGTCGGACATGACGGCCGCCTAGCGCAGTTTGAGGGTGGACAACCCCACCAGGGCAAGAAGGATGGAAAGGATCCAGAACCGGATGATGATCTTCGATTCCGGCACGCCCATGAGCTCGAAATGGTGGTGCAGCGGGGCCATGCGGAAGATCCGCTTGCCGCCGGTCATCTTGAAGTAGCCCACCTGGAGGATGACCGAGACGGTCTCGGCCACGTACAGGCCGCCGACCACGATGAGCAGCAGCTCCTGCTTGCACAAAAGCGCGATGAAGCCGAGCGCGCCGCCGAGCGACAACGAGCCCACGTCGCCCATGAAGATCTGGGCCGGGTAGGCGTTGAACCACAAAAAGCCGAGCCCGGCCCCGACCATGGCCCCGCAAAAGACCGTGACCTCGCCCACGCCGGAGACAGGCATGACTTGCAGGTAGCGGGCCATCTGGGCGTGGCCGGCCACGTAGACGAACAGCGAAAACATGGCGGCGTTGACGATCATGGGCCCGATGGCCAGGCCGTCCAGGCCGTCGGTCAGGTTCACGGCGTTGCTGGCCGCGATCATGACCAGCATGGCGAAGGGGAAATAGGCCCAGCCGAGGTCCGGGTTGATGTGCTTGAAAAAGGGCACGGCCAGGCGGGTGGAGTATTCGGGATCGGACAGGAGCACGGCGGCGGCCACGCCCGAGACGAGGAGCTGGCCCAGGAGCTTGCCCTTGGCCGAAAGCCCCTTGTTCTGCTTCTTCACCACCTTGGCGTGGTCGTCCACGAACCCCAGTGCGCCGAAGCCCAGGTACACGAAGATGGTCATCCAGACGTATTCGTTGGCCAGATCGCCCCACAAAAGGACGCTGACGAGGATGCAGAAGGCGATGAGCAGGCCGCCCATGGTCGGGGTGCCGGCCTTGCGCTGGTGGGCGGCCACGTCCTCGTGGATGTACTGGCCGTACTTGAGGCGCGTGAGCCAGCGGATGAAGCGCGGCCCGAAGACGATGGACAGGACCAAGGCGGTCAGAAGCGCCGCGATCGACCGGAACGTGATGTACCGGAAGACGTTGAGCGCGCTCAAGTGGGCCGCGAGCGGCACCAGCAGATAATAGATCATGCCTTGGAATCCTTCTGGAGGCTCTGGGCGAAGGCGGCCAGGTATTCCTCCATGCGCATGGAGCGCGAACCCTTGAAAAGCGCCACGCCGCAGGTCAGGCCCAGGGAGGCGGCGGCCTCGACGAAGCCGTCCGGGGTGTCGACCACGGCGTAGCGGCCGGAAAATCCCGCCCGAGTCAGGCCCTCGGCCACGGCCTCGGCGTGGGCGCCGTGGTAGAAGACGGCCCTGGCCCCGCTGGCCCCGGCGGCCTCGCCCAGGCGGGCGTGCTCGACGGCGGCGTGGGTCCCCATCTCGCGCATCTCGCCGAGGACCAAAACCAGCGGCTTGTCCTTGGCCGCCTCGGCGGCGGCGGCGATGGCCCGGCGCATGGACAGGGGGTTGGCGTTGTAGGTGTCGTCGATGAGCGTGAAGCAGCCCTGGCGGCGGCAGAAGAAGCGCTGCTCGGGCATGACGGCCGTTTCCAGGCCGGCGGCGATATGCTTTTCCCCCGCGCCCAGGATGTGGGCGGCGGCGGCGGCGGCCAGGATGTTCTCGGCGAAGTGACCGCCGGTCAGGGGGGTGACGACCTCGAGCTCCAGCTCGCCGAGCTTGAGAAAGAACCGCCCCCGGCCCTCGGAAAGCGCGCCCAGGTACTTGGCCCGGTACGGCGCGGCGTGGGCCTTGCCCTGGCCCTTGACGGACATGCCGCGCACGCGCGGGCAAACGGCGAGCGCCGCCTCCCACAGCTCGGGATAGTCCATGGAGGCCAGGGCCACGCCGCCGGGGCGCAGGGCGGCGAACAGCCGGGTCTTCTCGGCGGCCACGCCGACCACGTCGCCCAGGGCCTCCAGGTGGGCCGGGCCGACGTTGTGGATCACGGCGATGTCCGGCTCGGCGATGGCGGCCAGGGGCTCCATCTCGCCCGGGGCGGAGATGCCGAGCTCCATGACCCAGAAGCGGTCCTCGGCCGAGGCCTCGAGCATGGACAGGGGCAGACCGATGCGATTGTTGTAATTCTTGTAGTTTTTCGCCGTGGGCCCGAGCCGCGAGAGGATGGCGGCGCAAAGCTCCTTGACCGTGGTCTTGCCGGCCGAGCCGGAAACGGCCACGAGCCGGGCCCCGGCGCGCTCGCGCCAGGCCTTGGCCAGCTTGCCGAGGGCGGCGACGGTGTCGCGCACGAGCAGCACCGGCGTGCCCTCGGGCAGCCCGGACAGGGGCCGGTCGGCCAGCACGGCGGCCGCGCCCTTGGCCACGGCCTCGGCGGCGAAATTGTGGCCGTCCAGGCGCGCCCCGGGCACGCACACGAACAGGCAGCCGGGAAGCACCGCCCGGCTGTCGATGCGCACGGCCTCGATGACCGGGTTGCCCCGGTCGCCCATGTCGCCGACGGCTCCGGTGGCCGCGAGGATGTCGGACAGGGTCATGCGCATCCGGTAAGCTCCCTGACCACGGCGGCGTCGGAGAACGGGTACTTCACGTCGCCGATCTGCTGATAGGTTTCGTGTCCCTTGCCGGCGATGACCAGCACGTCCTCGGGCCGCATCTCGTCAAGCGCCAGGGCGATGGCCCGCCGCCGGTCCGGCTCGAGGATGGCCCGCCGCGCCCCGGCCAGGCCGGGCTTGGCGTCCGCCATGATGGAAAGCGGCTCCTCGTGGCGGGGATTGTCGGAAGTCAGCACGGCCACGTCGGCCCACTTGGCCACGGCGGCGGCCATGCGCGGCCGCTTGGTCCGGTCGCGGTCCCCGCCGCAGCCGAACACGGCGTAGAGCCGGCCGGGCGTGAATTCCCGGGCGGCGGAGAGCACGTTTTCCAGGGCGTCGGGCGTGTGGGCGTAATCGACCAGCACGGTCAGGCCGGCCGGATTGGGGATGCGCTCCAGGCGGCCGGGCGCGCCGTGGAAATCGGCCAGGCTGGCGAAGGCCTCGGCCGGCAGGCCCAGGACCAGGGCCAGGCCCATGGCGGCCAGAAGGTTGCTGGCGTTGTGGCGGCCGGGCATGGGCGAGGCCACCTCGTAGGCCTCCTCGCCGAAGCTCGCGCCAACGAGCAGCCCC
Organism: Pseudomonadota bacterium; assembly: GCA_023390395.1. Taxonomy (GTDB): domain Bacteria; phylum Desulfobacterota; class Desulfovibrionia; order Desulfovibrionales; family Desulfovibrionaceae; genus Solidesulfovibrio. Next base: position 15,308 of record JAEWCY010000225.1, read on the forward strand.
TCGCGGCCGTGTTCGCGGATGCCGCCGGCCAGCAGACGCGAAAACCCATGCGGCGGTCTGGTCAGGCCGTAGCCGACGGAGGCGGGAAATTCGCGCAGAAGGCGCAGGCCGAAGGGATCGTCGTAATTGAGCACGGCCGTGGCCGGATCGGGCAGGTAGTCGCGGAACAGCTTGGCCTTGGCCGCGAAATAGGTCTCCATGTCCCGGTGGTAGTCCAGATGGTCCTGGGTCAGGTTGGTGAAGGCGGCGGCGGCGAAGGACAGGCCGGCCAGCCGGTCCTGGTCCAGGGCGTGGGACGAGGCCTCCATCACGGCCAGGTCGCAGCCGGCCCGGGCCATGGCGGCCAGGCTCTCGTGGATGGTCAGGCAGTCGGGCGTGGTCAGCGAGGCGTCGCGGGAAAAACCCGGCCAGCGGTAGGCCACGGTGCCGAGCACGCCGACCTTTTTCCCGGCGGCCGCGCCCAGGCGTTCCAGGAGGTAGCTGACCGTGGTCTTGCCGTTGGTGCCGGTGACGGCGACCACGGGCATGGCCATGCGGTCGGTGCCGTGGCGCGCCCCGGCCAGGATTCCGAGGGCGGCGCGGGGATCGTCCACGGGCACGAACCGGGCCGAGGTTCCGGCCGCAAGGGGCGTGCCGGGCAGGCCCACCACCCAGGCCGCGCCGCGGGCCACGGCGTCGGGCACGAACCCGGCCCCGTCGGCGGCGTTGCCGGCCAGGGCCACGAACACGCCGCCGGGGAGCACCTTGGCCGAATGCGCGGCCACGGGCACGCCGCCGGCGCGCACCGTCTCCACGAGGGAGGCCAGGGTCGTCATGGCGTCATCTTGGGTCATCTTCTTCTCGCCTCGTTAGGAGGGCCGGGAAAGCCACAGCACGAATTCGTTCTTGTCCTCGCCGGGCCAGGGCGCGCCCGGGGCGGGGCTTTGCTTGTTGACGATGAGCCCCTGGCCTTCCAGACGCGGCACGATGCCCTTCTGCATGAGGATCTCCACGGCCTTGCGCAGGGGCATGCCCGCGAAATTGGGCACCGAGCGGACCTCCACGGACTTGACCTCGGAGGGCGTCGACTGGGCGATCTCCATGATCTCCTTGTCCGCGTTGGACGGCCCCTTGGCCTGGGCGGCCGGAGCGGCCGGCGCGGCGGCCTGGGACGCGGCCGGGG
>JAEWCY010000279.1 GCA_023390395.1 Pseudomonadota bacterium
GCTCTGCATCCCGGTGGAACGCGCGCCACCAGGCAAGGGGGTCCGGGGGGGATTATCCCCCCCGGCCGCCGGAGGCATCTTCATGCATACGACGAAACGCGGCATATGGCGGTTGACGGTGACGGAAGGGTTTTGCGCCTCCCATTGCCTGAGGGGCTACGAGGGGCCGTGCGAGAATCTGCACGGCCACAACTTCGGCGTCGAGGTCGTGGTCGAGGGCGAGCGCCTCGACCCCAAAGTGGAGTATCTGCTCGACTTCAAGAAGCTGCGCGGGAAGCTGCGGGAGGTGCTGGCGGCCCTCGACCATCGGCATCTCAACGACGTGCCGCCGTTCGATAGGGAGAACCCGTCGTCGGAGAATCTGGCCCGCCACATCTACCGCGCGCTGGAGCCGGCCCTGGAGGCCGAGGCGGCACGGCTGGTCAGCGTGTCCGTGTCCGAGAAGGAAGCCAGCAAGGCGACCTACATGGAATTGTGAAGTTCGGGAGCGGGGAGGCGATGATGACGACAGATGGGGTGGACGCTTTTGAGGCAAAGGTGGAGCGTCGCATTCGGGAGTTGCAGGAGGGGCCGTTGTGGCGGTTGGAGCGGCGGGTGGCGGCCCGGCGCGAGGAATGGATCGATGCTGCGGCCGACCAAGTGTCACGGCGGGACGGCCTGACGCCGCGAGAAGCCTTTGAGGCGCTTTTTTTACCTACATGGGATTGCCTCCCGAGACATTGCCGGTCGTCGCCGAATCCGAGGACGAAATCGTCTGGCATTCGGAAAACCCCTGTCCGACGCTGGAAGCCTGTCTTCGGTTGGGAAAGGACACCCGCGACGTCTGCCGGGCGGTCTACGATCGCCCGACGCAGCGTTTCCTGTCCCGGTTGGACCCGCAACTGCGTTTTGTCCGGGATTACCGCACCATCCGGCCCCATGCGCTGCATTGTCTGGAACGCATCGTGCGCGTCCGTTTCGACGACATGATGCGCATCGCCATCGACGAGGCCAAGGCTTCCTTTGCCGAAGGGAACAAAGGGTACGGGGCGTTGGTGGTCATGGGCCGGGACATCCTGGCCGTGGGGCACGACACGGCGGTGACGGATCGCGACCCGAGCCGTCACGCCGAGTTCAAGGTGCTGCAGGAAGCGGTGAGTGCCTACGGCGACACGAACCTCACCGGCGCGGTCCTGGTGAGCACCTGCGAACCGTGCCCGATGTGCGCGGCCATGGCCGTTTGGTGCAACGTGACCGCCATCGTCTACGGGGCCTCCATCGCGGACACCGTGGCCATCGGGCGCACGCGCATCCAGGTGGACAGTCGGACCGTGGTGGACAACGCGCCGGCCACGATGGAGGTGATCGGCGGCGTTCTCAAGGACGCCTGCCTGGACTTGTACCGTTACTGACGGTCCGGGGGATTCCATGCGTCTCGTGTTGCAGCGCGTCGGCAGCGCCTCGGTGGTCGTGGCCGGCGAGGAGGTGGCGGCCATCGGGCCGGGCATTTTGGCCCTGGTCGGGTTCGGCCGCGACGATGGGCCGGATTTCGCCGAGGGGCCGCTTTGCCGGACGCTTTTCGAGAAGGTCCTCGACCTGCGCATCTTCCCCGACACGGCCGGCAAGCTGAACCTGAGCCTGCGCGAGACGGGCGGGGAGCTTTTGCTCGTGTCCCAGTTCACGCTTTACGCCGCCTGCCGCAAGGGCCGGCGGCCGTCGTTTTCCGATGCTGCCGCGCCGGAGGCGGCCGCCCTGTTGTACGAACGCTTCGTGGATCTGGCCCGGCGGGCCTTGCCCGGCAAGGTCGCCTCGGGCGTGTTCGGCGCGGACATGGACGTATCCCTCGTCAACCGAGGCCCGGTGACCATCGTCCTCGACAGCCGCGATTTCGCCGCCTCTTGACGGCGCGCGAGGTTTCGGCGCAAAGCGTAGTCAGGTCACGGCGTGGCGCGGCCCGCCGCAAACCATCGGAGCAGGATCTTGGAGCACGCGGCGGTCAAGAAGGTCTTTCAGGCCATTTCCCATCCCGGCGACAGCCGCAAGCTGGCCAAGGAGGTGGTGGAGTACCTGGCGCGCGAGCACCTGGCCGACCCCGACGCCCTCCATGACCTGGATATCATCCTCACCGAGGCCTGCGCCAACGTCTGCCGCCACGCCTACGGCGGCGCGCCCGGCCGGCTGGAAGTGCGCCTGGGCGTGAATCCCGGCCAATGGGTCGAACTCGAGATCGTGGATTGGGGCAAGGGCTTCGCCGGCGACGCCCGCTTCGAGAACCCCGGGCCCGATTCCGAGGGCGGCCGGGGACTCTACATCATGCGCATGCTGTCCAACCATTGCCGGGTGGACCGGCGGGACGGCGAAAACGTGGTCTTCATTCACAAGGACATAGGGGCGACGCAGTGGAAAAGCTGACTCTTCGGCGCATCGGCAACGCGCTCATGCTGCACTACGTCGGGGAAATCACCCTGGAGATCACCGGGGACCTCAAGCGGCGTCTGGACGCCGAGCTGGAAGGGGACGAAGTGGGCACGGTGGTCATCGACCTCGGCGACGTCTCCTTCATGGATTCCTCCGGCATAGGCTTCCTGGTTTCGGTCAACACCCGCATGCGCAGCGCCGGGCGTGCCTTTTTCCTCTACCGCCTGAGCCCCCCCGTGGAGAAGACCCTGGGCCTCGTGCAGTTGCTGCAGTTCTTCCAAGTCCTTTCCGACGAAGCCGCGCTGACCGCCGCCTGCGGCAAGTAGGGCGGGGTGGCCGCCTCCGACACCGTCGCCACGCCCGTCGTCGAGGACGGGCGCGTCATCGACGTCCGCCTGGAGGCGGGCGGGAAAATTTGGAGTCTGGCCGGCCGGTCGGGCCGGGCCGCCGAGGAGCGCCTGGCCGCCGCGCGGGTGGCCGACGGCGGCGTGCCGGTCTTTCTCGGCGCGGGCCTGGGCTTGGCCGTGGC
>JAEWCY010000052.1 GCA_023390395.1 Pseudomonadota bacterium
AGAACTCCTTGAGCGGATCGAACATGTAGGTGGCGGCGGCGATGATGCCGATGACGATGACGGCGATGAGCAGGGCGTATTCCACCGTGGTCGCGCCCTGCTCGTCGCGCAGGCGGCGCTTGAACCCGTCGATGCCGTTGCGCGTCTTCACGTACAGGGCGAGGCAAAAGTCGTTGAGGCGTTCCATGCGTGTCTCCATGCTTCATGGGTAGGGTTTGGCGATGAACTCCATGAAGTTCTTCAAGATGTCCTTGGCCATGGGGCGGAAGATGGATTCCTCGACCCCGTAAAGGATGGCCGCCGCGATCAGGATGACCAGGCCGTACTCCACCGTGACGGCTCCGGCCTGGGGGGCGGCCGACCGGAAGAGGCGGCGCAGGCCCTCCCGGAGCGCCCGGCGTCCGGACAGGCGCGCCTGGAGGGGCGTGGACCAAGGCGGTGGTGGCAAGGCCGCGCTGCCTATTTGCCGAGGACGAGGTCGAGCTTTTCGTCCAGGGTCAGGGTCCGGGCCGGCTTGCGTTTGCCGGCCTCGGCGTTGCTGACGTATTCCACGGCGTAGACGTATTTCCCCGCCGGGGCCTCGGGCGGCACGGCGATCACGGCGTCCACGGCCACCCGGCCGGGCGTCAGCGCGAAGTCCCGGGTCACGTCGGAAAAGACCTGCTTGCCGTTGTAGAAGAGCGCGCGCGTCAGCACGCCGGCGTCGGCCTTGCCGCCGGCGGCCGGGCAGAAGGCGTAGACCATGTGGTGCAGCAGCTGGCTTCCCGGCGTGGCCGGGTTGGGGGTCAGCGTGTTCTGCTCGAGGCTGACGAAGGGGAGCGGCTTTCTGGCGCAGTCCAGGGAGGCGAACACCGCCTCGGCCGGCGCGACGAGGGTGCTGCCCACCTTGGGCTGGGGCGGGCTCTGGGGCGGCGTCGGCTTGGGCGCGCAGGAGGCCGCGGTCAGGCACAGCAGGAAAAGCAGGGTCGTGATGCGTCGTTTCATGATCGGCTTCCTCCGACGATGACGCGTCCTCTCTGCGGACACGGGTTCATTTGATGATGCGCCACCCGGGCGAGGGGGCTGTTTCGGGTTTGGCGGCGGGGCGCGGCGCGGCCGGTTTGGCCGTCGGCCGTGCCGTCGCCGGGGGCGCAGGGGGCGGGGGCGGCGTGGCGGCGGTCAGCTTGAGGCTGACGTAGCCGGTGCGCCCGCCGGGCTCGGAAATCTTGATCCAGTCGCCGTCGCGGGCGAGCACGGCCAGGCGCGTTCCCTTGTCCAGGCGGGTCAGGATGGCGGCCGTGTCGCCGGGTTCTTCCCGGAGCCGGGCGTCGTCCACGGCGATGTAGCGCACTTCCGCCTTGTCGGGTGTCTGCGCCTGGCTTGCCTGGGGCGGGAGCGTCCGCCCCGCCGACGCGGCATCCTCCCGGGCCTGGGCCGCCTCGGGTGCGGCAGCCGGCACGACGACCGGCGTGGTGTCCTGCGATCCGGCCGGCGCGGCCAGGGGTGGCGGCGCAACGGGCGCGTCCGCCCTGGCCGCCGCCGTGGTCGTCGTCGGGGCGGGCTCCGGGGCCTCAGGCGCGGGCGTCGTCGCCGCCTCGGGCCGGACTTGGCCGGCGGCGTTCCTCTCCGACGGCGGGGGCGCGGCCTGGGACGGCCGCGCTGCTTCCTGGACGGCCGCAGAGGCTGTGGCGTCGACGGCCACAGGGGCCGTGGGGCTGACGGCGACGGGGGAAGCCGAAGCGTCGGACTTTGGCACCGGGGCCGGCGGCGTCGCCATGGGTCCGGGCAGGGGGTTCTCGCCGGAACCCAGGACGAGGTATCCGGCGACGCCGAGAACCAGGACGAGGGCGAGGCCGAGGAGCAGACCCTTGCCTCCGCCGCCGGGACGCGGGGCGGCCGGCCGGGGCGGGGGCGGGCCGGCGGCGTCGCGCTCCTGGGGCATGTCGCCCACGGCCGCCTCCTCCTGGGGGAAGTCTGGCGGCGCAAGCGGCGTGATGTCGGTTTGCGCTTCGGGCCGCGAGGTCGCGGCCATTAGCGGGGCCGGGGCCACGACGGTGAAGGCGTCGTTTCGCGCCGGCGCGGTGCGGTCCGGCAAGGGCGTGGCGTCCGGTGAAGCGGCGGCCGCGACGGCGGTCCCGTTCCCGTCGGCCGGCGCGGGCTGCGGCCATCGGCACAAGGCGGGGAGCATGGCCCGGATGCGGCGCGTTTCCTCCAGGAAGGCCTCGGCGCTCGGGAAGCGGTCCTCCGGGGCCTTGGCCAGGGCCCGGGCGAGGAGCTCGCGGCAGGCCCGGCCGGCGTCGTCGTCGGGAAGCCGGTCCGGGGGCAGGGGCTCCTTCTCCAGGTGTCCCATCATGATTTCCAGGTCGGTGTTGCCGGTGAACGGCGGCGAGCCGGAAAGCAGTTCGTGTAGGGTCGCGCCCAGGCCGTAGATGTCCACGGCGAAGCTGACCGTGCCGGCGCGAATGAGCTCCGGGGCCATGTAATGCAGGGTGCCGATGCCGCCGCCGAAGCGGGTCAGCCCGCTTTCCTCGTCCACCAGCCGGGCGATGCCGAAGTCCGTGACCTTGATCAGGCCGTCCTTGGACACCATGATGTTGCTCGGCTTGATGTCCCGGTGGACCACGCCGTTTTTGTGCATGAAGGCCAGGCCGGAGAGGACCCCCTCGGCGATGGCCAGCGTCTCGGCCATGCCCAGCCGGTCCCGTCCCGCCAGCATGTCCTTGGCGGTCCGGCCCTCGACGTATTCCATGACGAGGAAGACGCCCTGGTCGTTTTCGATGAGGTCGAAGATGCTGACCACGTTGGGGTGGGGCAACCGG
>JAEWCY010000215.1 GCA_023390395.1 Pseudomonadota bacterium
GGGTGGGGGCGAGGATGAGCGCGCGCACGCCGCGTTTTTCGGGCTTGGTGGTCATCAGGCGATGGATGATGGGCAACAGGAACGCGGCGGTCTTGCCGGTGCCGGTCTGGGCCAGGCCCATGATGTCGTGGCCCTCGGCCACATGGGGGATGGCTTCGGCCTGGATGGGCGTGGGGGTTTCGTAGCCGATGCGCGCGATGTTGGCGCAAATCGTCGGATGCAGGCAAAAAGAATCGAAGCTCAAAAGGATATCCTTTGGCAAAAGCGTGTAGCCGCGCCAAATTGTGTCGCGCGGCGGCGATCATGGAATCGAGAAACGGGGGCTGCGGGCCGCGTCAGGATCGGAAGATCGGGGCCAACGGCAGGCGGCCGGGGGGAGCGTCCGTGAATGGGGCGATGGAGTTGCAGCGAGTCCGCATCGCCAGGGACATCACCTCTGGGCCGGGTAGTGCCAACACCGAAGAATACGGGCTTTACGGCCATTGTCAACAGGCCCGGCGGGAAACTTCTTGGATTTCCCGATCCGCTGCGATAGCAATCCGAAAACCAAGGATATTTCATGCCCGACCAGAAAAAGGCCACGCGCTACGGGCTGGCGACCGTGGCCATGTGGTCCACGGTCGCCTCGGCCTTCAAGCTGTCCCTGGCCCACCTGAGCCCGTTGCAGCTGCTTTTTTACGCCAGCCTGGCGTCGTGCCTGGTGCTGGGGCTGGTCCTGGCGCTCCAGGGGCGGCTTCGCGCCGTGGCCGCCCTGTCCCGGGCGCAGTGGAAGCGGTCGTTTCTGCTCGGCGCGCTCAACCCCTTCCTCTACTACACCATCCTTTTCGCCGCCTACGACCTGCTGCCGGCCCAGGAGGCCCAGCCGCTCAACTACACCTGGGCCATCACCCTGTCGCTTTTGGCCGTGCCGCTGCTCGGCCAGAAGCTGCGCGGCCGCGACCTGGCCGCCCTGGTGGTGAGCTATTCGGGCGTGGTGGTCATCGCCACCCACGGCGACGTGTTCGCCATGCGCTTCGCCAGCCCTTTCGGGGTGGCGCTGGCGCTTGTCTCCACGGTGGTGTGGGCGCTCTACTGGATCCTGGGGGCGAAGGACGACCGCGATCCGGTGGTGGGGCTTTTGGCCAATTTCCTGTGCAGCCTGCCGCTGACGCTGCTGGCCGTGCTGTGCTTTTCCGATCCCTGGCCGGGGTCGCTTGCCGGCCTCACCGGCGCGGCCTACGTGGGCGTCTTCGAGATGGGCCTGGCCTTCGTCACGTGGCTTACGGCGCTCAAATGCGCCGCCAACGCCGCGAAAGTGGCGAACCTGATTTTCCTGTCGCCCTTTCTGTCGTTGGTGCTCATCCACTTTTTCGTGGGCGAGGCGATCCAGCCCGCGACGGTGGTCGGGCTGGGGCTGATCTTGGTGGGGTTGGGGGTGCAGCGGGCGGGCAAGTGAGCCTACTGCAACACCACCCACTGCTCCCCGACCTTCTTCAATCGCAGCGTGGCCTGCTTGGCCCCGCCCAGGGACAGGGGGCCGACGTGGGCGGCGGCGACGATGGTCACCGCGGCTTCGTAGACGCCGTTCTCGCGCTTCTCGATCTTGTCCACCTGGAACTTCTCGACCTGCACCGCCGCGCCGAAAAGGCCCATGAAGTCGTTGCGGGCCAGAGCCTGGCGGAAGGCCGTCTCCACCTCGGCGTCGCTCGGCCCCATGGAACAACCGGACACGGCCAGGGCAAAGGCCAGCAGCAGACAGACGACGACGCTTCTCATGCCCCCCTCCCGGAAGACGCAGCATGCCCGATACTGGGCCAGACGGCGCGGCAAAGTCAATGGCGCGGGCGACAGCCGGCGCAAAGCCGGCCTGACGGCGCACGCCCCTTGCGCACCGCTGCCGGACGACATGGAATCCACGGAAGCCCCTTGGGGGGGGCCGTTTCGAGGTCGGACGCGCAACAGGCGCGCCCTCTTGACCGGCAAATGCCGGCAAAGACGCAAGCGCCCTGGACCGGAAGAAGATCGGCCTTTTCTGACGTCTCGTCACTTCGGAAGACAGAGCGACAAGCGGCATAGGGACATTGCGAAGCGGGCTTTATCATTCATAATACAATCATTACCAAGCAAAAGACGTTCAATGAACATATCAATTAATTAATATAGAATCTTTACAATAAATAAGGGACTATACAAAAATTACTCGTGCTTTGCCGCTTTCTCGACAACCCCCTGTTGACAATTCTACACTGACTCCGTATGCGATAATAAAGAACACTATACAGAATCCTGGTGATTGAGCTGTTCTCCAGGAAACGGAGGCAGTATGCAGTGGTTTCATAATGTCAGGGTAGGCAAGAAACTCATCAGCGCCTTTCTCATCATGTCCTTGCTCACGGTCATTGTCGGCTATCTCGGCGTCAGCAACATGGGGACGATACAGGATCTTTCGGATTCTATGTATACGAAGGAACTGGTCGGAATCACCGCGATCAAGGAAGCGAACATTTCCCTTGTCTATCTTGACCGCGCGTCGAAAAACATGCTCCTCGCTTCGACCCAGGAAGAAAAAACAAAATATGCCAACAGAATCGAGCAGTACAAGAAGGAATACCTGAAGAACTACGAAAAGGCCAAGCCGCTGTTCTGGACGGAAAAAGGAAAGGCCAGCATCGCCAAGGTTTCCAGGGCGTGGGAGGACTACCAGCTCGCCCTGGTGAAGCTTCTCGAACTCACCAGGGCCGAGGACGTCGCAGCCAAGCGGGAATCGGCGACCTTTTCCATGGGGCCGCTGCGGGAAAAGGTGGACGCCGTGGACAAGGCCATGGACGAGGCCAGCGCCATCAAGGACGACAACGCCCGACGTTTCGCCGATGAGATTCGCGACACCTACCAATCCAACCGCAACAGCCTGATCGGCATCATCGTCGCCAGCATCCTCCTCGGCGTCGGCCTTGGCGTCTTCATCTCCCGCTCCATCAGCGCGCCCTTGAACAAGACCAAGGACTTCGCCCAGTCCGTGGCCAAGGGCGAGCTGGACGCCGACTGTTCCGTCGACAGCCGGGACGAGGTCGGGCAGTTGGCCGAGGCCCTGAAGCACATGGTTTCCAGGCTCAAGGAAAAGATCGAGGAAGCCAACCAGAAGTCCCAGCTCGCCGAGCAGCAGTCGCAAAAGGCCCAAATGGCCATGGAAGACGCCGAAAAGGCCCAGGGCTTCGCCGAATCCAAGGCCGAGGCCATCATGGCCGCCGCCAAGCGGCTCGAATCCGTCGTGGAGATCGTCACCTCCGCCTCGGAGGAACTCTCGGCCCAGATCGAGCAGTCCAGCCGGGGCGCGGAGGAACAGGCCCACCGCATCGGCGAGACGGCCACCGCCATGGAGGAGATGAACGCCACCGTCATCGAGGTGGCCAAGAACGCTTCCAACGCCGCCCAATCCGCCGACCAAGCCAAGACCAAGGCCGCGGAAGGGGCCAAGGTCGTGGGCATGGTAGTGGCGAGCATCGGGCAGGTGCGGCATCAGTCCCAGGAAATGAAGAACGACATGGGCAGCCTGGGCAAGCAGGCCGAGGGCATCGGCCAGATTCTCAACGTCATCTCCGACATCGCCGACCAGACGAACCTGCTGGCCCTAAACGCCGCCATCGAGGCGGCCCGGGCCGGAGAGGCCGGCCGGGGCTTCGCCGTGGTCGCCGACGAGGTGCGAAAGCTCGCCGAAAAGACCATGACCGCCACCAAGGAGGTCGGCGAGGCCATCCGGGGCATCCAGGAAGGGACGATCAAAAATATCGGCAACGTCGAACGGGTCGGGGACACCATCGAGGAAGTCACGAAGCTGGCCGGCAGTTCCGGCGAATCCCTGCGGGAAATCGTCGCCCTGGCCGAGGTCACGACGGATCAGGTCCGTTCCATCGCCACGGCCTCGGAACAGCAGTCCTCGGCCAGCGACGAGATCAACCACAGCATCGAGGACGTCAACAGGGTCTCCACAGAAACGTCCGAGGCCATGCGCCAGTCCGCCCAGGCCGTAGGCGAGCTGGCCAACCAGGCGCAGATCCTCAAGACGCTCATCGCGGACATGCGCGCGGACAACTCCGGCCGGCGCGCCATCGGCGGTTAGCGTGACATCCCTGGCGACATTCGATCGGTTTTTTGGAAAACCGTAACCGCGAAGGTGTCGTCCTCCCTTTCGGGAGGGCCAGGAGGGGCCGTCGCCCCTCCTGGCCGCCGGAGGCGTTCCTTCTTCTTCACCCTTGTCTAATCGAACCACTCGTCGTCTTCGTCGATGGGCGTGAACCCGCGACGGATCGTGTTCTCCGTGACCACGCGCGGGTCGAGGAACTGGAGCAGGTAGTCCGGGCCGCCGGACTTGGAGCCCACGCCCGACATCTTCGCGCCGCCGAAGGGCTGGCGGCCGACCATGGCCCCGACGCAGTTGCGGTTGAGGTAGAGGTTGCCCACGCGGAACTCCCTGCGCGCCTTCTCCAGGTGGCGGGGGCTGCGCGAATAGACGCCGCCGGTGAGCGCGAAGCGCGTGCCCGTGGCCCACTCCACGGCCTCGTCGAAGTTCGCGGCCTTCATGACGGCCAGGATCGGCCCGAAGACCTCCTCCTGGGCCAGCCGGTGCTCGGGGCGGATGCCGGTCACCACCACCAGCGGGGCGTAGAAGCCCTGGCCCGAGGCCTGCCTCTCCACCAGCACCTTGCCCTCGGCCCGGGCGATCTCCAGATACTCCTTCACCTTGGCCTGCTGTGAGGCGTCGACCACAGGCCCCATGGCGTTTTCCGGCTCCTCGGCCGGGCCGATCTTGAGCGACTCGCAGGCCTCGGTCAGGCGGGCGATGAACTTGTCGTAGATGGAATCGACCACGATCACGCGCGAGCAGGCCGAGCATTTCTGGCCCTGGAAGCCGAAGGCCGAGTACACGACGCCGAGGATGGCCTCGTCGAGGTCCGCGTCGTCGTCCACGATGATGGCGTTCTTGCCGCCCATCTCGGCGATGACCTTCTTGCAGAAGGCCTGGCCGGGCCGCACCTTGGCCGCCTTTTCCTGGATGCGCAGGCCCGTCTCCATGGAGCCGGTGAAGGCGATGGTGCTCACCTTCGGGTGCTCGACCAGATGGTCGCCCATGACCGAGCCCCGGCCCGGGCAGTAGTTGAAGACCCCGTCCGGCAGGCCGGCTTCCTTGAAGATGTCCGTCAGGCCGTGGCCGATGAGCGAGGACAGGCCCGAGGGCTTGTAGACCACGGTGTTGCCCGTGACGATGGCGGCCGAGGCCATGCCGAGGGAGATGGCCAGCGGAAAGTTCCAGGGCGCGATGACGGCCGTGACGCCCTTGGCCTCGTAGAAGAGGTGGTTCTTCTCGCCGGGCTCGCGGCCCATGCGCCGGGGCGTTCCCAGGCGCACCGCCTCGCGGGCGTAGTATTCCAGGAAGTCGATGGCCTCGCCCACGTCGTTGTAGGCCTGGTCCCACTGCTTGCCGACCTCGAGGACCTGGACCGCGGACAGGGCCACGATGTCGCGCCGGGCGATGGCCGCGGCCCGAAGCAGCACCTCGGCCCGCTCGCGCGGCGACTTGTCCCGCCAGGCGGCGAAGGCCTTCTCGGCCGCGTCGATGGCCGCGTCCACCTCGGCCGTGCCGGCCTGGCAGACGTTGGCCAGCACCTCGGTGGGATCGGCCGGGTTGACGGTGGGGATGCGGTCGGCGGTCTCGACCGCCTTGCCTCCGATCATAAGCGGCAGCACGCGGCCGGCCTTCGCCCGCACGGCGGCGATGGCCTTGGGGAAGGACTGGCGCAGCTCGGCCACGGTAAAGTCGGCCAGGGGCTCGCCGCGAAAGGCGGTCAGGCCGTCGATCACAGCCGGGGCGGCCGGGGCCTTGGGCGGATTTTTCTCCAGCTCCCGGGCCAGGGTCTTCTCGGGATTTTCGAGCAGGATGTCCTCGGCCTCGCCGTCGGCGAAGCTCAGGCGCAGAAAGGATTCGTTGGCCGTATTTTCCAGCAGTCGGCGCACCAGGTAGGCCATGCCGGGAAGCAGTTCGCCGTAGGGGCAGTAGAGGCGCACCCGGCCGGCCACCTTGAGCAGGCCCTTGCGCACGGGCTCGGCCATGCCGTAGAGCGCCTGGAATTCGTAGCGGTTTTCCGGCACGCCGAGCTTGGCCGCCGTTTCCATCACGTTGGAGATGGTGCGGATGTTGTGGCTGGCGCACTGGAAGTAGACCAGGTCGCTGTTTTCCAGCAGCAGCCGGGAAATCTTTTCGTGGGCGATGTCGGACTCGGGCTTGCGCGTCCAGACCGGCACGGGCCAGCCCATCTGCTTGGCGATGACCGTCTCGTAGTCCCAGTAGGCGCCCTTGACCAGGCGCATGCCGAAGGGCAGGCCCTCGGCCCGGCCCCACTTGACGAGCTCGGCCGCGTCGTGCTCGGTGTCGCGCAGGTAGGCCTGGAGCACGATGGAAAGATGGGGGTAGTCGCGAAATTCCGCTTCGCTGCGCAGGCGCTTGAACAGCTCGATGGTGATGTCCTTGTACTTGAGCTGCTCCATGTCGATGCAAAGCGCGCCGCCCATGGCCATGATCTTGCGGTAGACCGGCCGCATGCGGGCGAGGATGCCCTCGACCGAGCCCTCGAAGTCCATGGGCCGGGCCTGGGAGAAAAGGGCCGAGGGCTTGATGGAGGCGTTGACCCGGGGGGCGCTGCCCCAGTCGAGGCCGCCCTCGCCCGCGCCGAAGGGCTTCCAGGACTTCTGCTCGGCCTCGATGGCCCCGAGGACTTCGAGATAGCCGTCGCGGTAGGCGTCGGACTCGATCTCCGACACCGTGGCCTCGCCCAGAAGGTCGACCGTGAAGGCGAAGCCGTCCTTGCGGATCTTGCTCAGGTTCTTGACCGCTTCCCTGGTCTGCTCGCCCACGATGAACTGGCGGGCCATGCCCTCGATGTTGGAGCGGATGGCCTTGCCCATGAGCTTGGCGGCCACGCCGCCGAACATGCCGGACTTCTCCGCGCCCCACTTGAGCACGGCCGGAATGTCGCCCGCGTCGCCGCCGGTGAAGTATTCCTCGATGTGGCGCGACAGGTTGTCGGAGGTGGTCAGGTAGGGCAACACGTCCACGAACCGAAACAGCTGGACCTTGAAGGCCTCGTTCTGCATGGCCCAGTCCATGACCTTGCCGGTCCAGAAGCCCTTGTTGAAAATGGACGGGGACTCGCCGCGGATGCTGGCGAAGAAGGCCTTGCCCCGCTGGCGGATGGCCTCGTCGAGCTGCGAATTCATTTTTCCTCTCCGGGTTCCGGTGAAACGCCCAGGGGCAGGGCCCCTGTTTCCTTGACGGTTTGCAGCACCACCGTGGTATTGGTGTCGCGCACGGTGGAAAGCCGCCCGATGACCTTGAGCAGTTCGGCCAGGGACCGGGTGTCGGGCACGCGCACCTTGATGAGGTAGGCGGCCGAGCCGGCCACGTAGTGCACCTCCTGGACGCCCGGCACGGAAGCCAGCTGCTCCCCGGTGTCGATGGCGCCCACGGGTTCCTCGGTCTTGACGAAGGTGAAGGCCGTGAGGTCAAGTTCCACGGCCGACGGGTCGATGCGGGCCTCGTAGCCCGTGATGACGCCCTTGCGTTCGAGCTTGCGCACGCGCTCGAGCACGGCCGAGGGGGCCATGGACACGGCCCGGGCGATGTCGGCGTTGGAGGTGCGGGCGTTGTCCTGAAGGATCATCAGAATACGACGGTCTATTTCGTCGATCATTCTTGTTTTCTCCTGATGTCGAGTTAAAAATTCGATTCTGCTACGGTTGTCAAGGGGTTTCTTCGGTCCGGTCCGCCGATGGGCGCAAAAACACGGAAGGCAAGAACATGGCGCGGTTACGACAGTTTGCGGCGACGCTCCTCCTTGTGCTCCTGGCGGCGGGCACGGCCCTGGCCGGCGGGAATTTCTCCCTGACCATCCTGCACACCAACGACATCCACGCCCACCTCGCCTCCTTCGACGAACTTGGGGCCTTCTGCACCAAGGAAAAGGAGGCCGCCGGCAAGTGCCTGGGCGGCGCGGCCCGGCTGGCCACGGCCGTGGCCCGGGAGCGCGCCAGGGGCGGCGATTTCCTGCTGCTGGACGCCGGGGACCAGTTCCAGGGCACGCTTTTTTTCACCAAGTACAAGGGCGAGGCCTGCGCCTTTTTCATGAACCGCCTGGGTTACGACGCCATGGCCCTGGGCAACCATGAGTTCGACGACGGCCCGGGCACTCTGGCGAATTTCATTCGGTCCATCAAGTTCCCGCTGCTGGCGGCCAATGTGGATGTGGACCATTCCCCGGAACTCAAAGGCCTTGTCGCGCCGTACATCGTTCGGGAAATACACGGCCGCAAGGTGGGCATCGTCGGCGCGACCCAGCCCAAGGCCGACCGCATCTCCAGCCCCGGGCCCAACGTCGGCTTCCCGGCCTTCCTGCCGTCCCTGGCAAAGGCCGTGGAGGCGCTTCGGGCCCAGGGCGTGGACATCGTCATCGTCGTCAGCCACGCCGGCCTTTCCGGCGACAAGAAGCTGGCCGCGTCCGTGCCCGGCATCGACGTCATCGTCGGGGGCCACAGCCACGTGCTTCTGGGCAACGGCTACCCCGAGGCCGTGGGCCCCTGCCCCCTGGTGGTGGACGGCCCGGACGGCGGCAAGACGTACATCGTCACGGCCGGCTACTGGGGCCGGTATCTCGGCGTGCTCCACGTGGATTTCGACGCGGCCGGGCGCGTGGCCAGGGCCGAGGGCAACCCGGTGGCGCTTTCCGCGGCCATGCCCGAGGACCCGGCCGCCCTGGCCGAGGTCGAGCGTTTCGCCGCGCCCCTGGCCGCCTACCGCAAGACGGTCGTCGGCCGGGCCGAGGAGGCCGTGGGCGCGGCCATGTGCCGCCAGGAGGAATGCGCCGGCGGCGACCTCATGGCCGAGGCCCTGCTGGCCGGCGGCCGCCGGCTGGGGGCGGTGGCCGGCCTCTACAACGGCGGGGGCGTGCGGGCCGGCATCGCGCCCGGGGACGTCACCCTGGGCGACGTGCTCACGGCCTACCCCTTCCCCAACACCCTGGTGGTGGCGACCCTTTCCGGGGCCGACCTGCTGGCGGTGCTCGAACACGGCGTCTCGGCCGTGGGCCTGCACGAGGGCAGCGGCCGGTTTCCCCAGGTGGCGGGCATCCGCTTCGCCTACGACCTCTCGCGGCCCGTGGGCAAGCGCGTGACCGCCGTGGAGGTGGCCGACGCCTCGGGCCGTTTCGCCCTGCTCGACCCCCAGGCCGACTACCGGCTGGCGCTGACGGACTTCATGTTCCGGGGCGGGGACGGCTACGAGACCTTCGCCAAGAAGGCCAGGGACGTGGAAGGGGACGGCGACCCGACCTCGGAGTTGGCCGCGGCCTGGATCAAGGCCCATTCGCCGCTTAAGCTCGTGCTCGACAGGCGCATCACGGCCTCGGGTGTGCAGTGAGAGGGGGGAGGAAAGGCGAATGCCTCCGGCGGCCAGGAGGGGATGATCCCCTCCTGGACCTCCCCGATGGGGGGATGCCGTAGGGCGGCGGCTTGGGGCTAGCCGCGCAGTTTCTTCGTGATCTCGGCGATGTGGCGGCCCTGGAAGCGCGCGCCCTCGAGTTCGCTTTCGGTCGGCATGCGCGAGCCGTCGCCGCCGGCGATGGTGGTCGCGCCGTAGGGCGTGCCGCCGGTGATCTCGTCGATGCGCATCTGGGGGGCGTAGGCGTAAGGCAGGCCGACCACGACCATGCCCTGGTGGAGCAGGGTCTGGATAAAGGACATGAGCGTGGTTTCCTGGCCGCCGTGCTGGGTGGCCGTGGAGCAGAACACGCCGCCGGGCTTGCCGACGAGCCCGCCGCGCATCCAGATCTGGCCGGTGGCGTCGAGGAACTGGCGCATCTGGCCGCACATGTTGCCGAAGCGGGTGGGCGTGCCGAAGATGATGGCGTCGGCATGCTCGAGCTCCTCCAGGGTGCACACCGGCACCGTGGACAAGGTCTTTTGCGCCTCGGCCGCATGCATTTTTTCGATGACCTCGGCCGGCAGCGTCTCCGGCACGCGGCGCAGCGTCGCGGTCACGCCGGACACCTGGTGCACGCCCTCGGCCACGGCCTGGGCCATGGCGGCCACGTGGCCGTACAGCGAATAGTAGACGATCAGCACGTTCATGACATGTGCTCCGGTAGGAAGTTGGCGACGCTCCATTTTCTACGCTTCCCGTTGACAAAGGGCAAGGCGTCCGGCTTGCCCGGCCGGGGGATTTGCCCTAATCCAGGGAACGAAACAAACGCGACCAGGTGAGGCAACATGGAGAAATTTCAGGGAATCGCTTCCAACGCCCGAAAAGGGGCCGACAGCGGCGCGCCATGTCCACGGCCCTGACCTGCTTAAAGGCCGTGGCCGAGGCCCACGGCCTGCCCTGCGACGTCGCCTCGCTGGCCGACCGCTTCGGCCTGGCCGACGGCGAGCCCGACGCCGACACGCTGCTCGCCATGGCCGCCTCCGTCGGCCTTCGGGCCACGCCCGCCGTCCTGGACGTCCGGGACATGGCGGCCAGCGGCCGGTTTCCGCTCATCGCCCGGCTCTCCAACGGCAACTGCGTGGTGGTGATCGGCGTGCGCGAGGACGCGGACGGCTTCCATGTGCGCGTCGGCGACCCCCTGGCCGCGACGCCCGGCTCCTTCGAGGTGGACGAGGAGAGCTTCGCCCGAAGCCATGGCGGCGACGTGATTCTGGCCGCGCCGACCCTCACCCGTTCGGGGCTTCGCGCCCTGGCCATGATCGGCCGCCACCACGGCCTGCCCCTTTCCCACGACGCCCTGGCCCACGCCCACGGCTGCGACGGCCGCGAGCCCGCGCCCGAGGAGCTGGCGGCCATGGCCGTCAAGGAGGGGCTCAAGGCCGAGATGCGCACCCTTTCCCCGGACGACCTGCCCGCCCTTGGCGGCGCGTATCCGGTGCTGATCCTGCGCCGCGACGGCGAGGCCGCCATCCTGGCCGGCTGCCGCCAGGACGGGGACGGGACCAGCGTGGACGTGGTCGATCCCGCCCGCCTGCCGCCGGCGCGGGAGACCCTGCCCCTGGCGGCCTTGGCCAAGGACTGGGACGGCCGGGCCATCCTGCTGCGCCGGGCCTACAAGCTCACCGACGAGAACCAGCCCTTCGGCCTGCGCTGGTTCGTCCCGGAGATCCTGCGCCACCGCAAGGAGTTCGCCGACGCGGCCGTGGCCGCGGTCATGCTCTACGTGCTGGCCCTGGCCATGCCCATCTACTTCCAGATCGTCATCGACAAGGTGCTCACCCACAAGGGGCTTGCCACCTTGCAGGTCCTCAGCTGCGGCATGCTGGCCGCCCTGGCCTTCGAGGCCGGCTTCACCTACCTGCGGGGCATCCTGGTGCTCCACGCCGCCTCGCGCATCGACATGCGCGTGGCCGGGCGCACCTTCGCCAGGCTCACCTCCCTGCCGCTGCGGTTTTTCGGCCACAGCCGGGTGGGCGTGCTCATCCAGCACATGCAGCAGGCGGACAAGATCCGGGAATTTTTGAGCGGCAAGCTCTTCTTCACCCTCCTCGACGGCCTGGCCCTGGTGGTCTTCATTCCGGTGCTCTTTTTCTACAGCGTGCCCCTGACCTTCCTGGTCCTGGGGCTCAGCGTCGGGCTCGGCGTCTTTTTGGCCGTGATCGTGCCGGTGCTGCGCGGCCGGCTCCTGGCCCTGTACAAGGCCGAGGGGCAACGCCAGTCCTATCTCGTGGAGACCATCCGGGGCATGGAGACGGTCAAGGCGCTCTCTCTCGAACCGTCTCGCCGGCGGGGCTTCGAGGACGCCGCCGCCCGGGCCGTGTCCCTGCGCTTCGGCGTGGGGCGCATCGGCAACGCGGCCACGGCGGCGGTGGGGTTTCTGGAAAAGGTCATGGTCCTGTGCATCCCCTGGATCGGCGTGTACCTCGTGTTCGACGGCGGGCTCACGGTCGGCGCGCTCATCGCCTTCCAGATGCTGGCCGGCCGGGTGACCCAGCCCCTGGTGCAGATCGTCTCCCTGGTGCAGGAGTACCAGGAGAAAGGGCTGGCCGTGAAAATGCTGGCCGCCATCATGAACGAGCCGCCGGAGCGGGCCGGCACGGGCGAGGGCGTGCGGCCGCGCCTGACCGGCGAGGTCGTCTTCGACGCCGTGACCTTCCGCTATTCCCCGGAGGCCGTGGCGCTGTCCGGGGTCACGGTCCGCTTTCCGGCCGGCAAGATGGTCGGCGTGGCCGGGCGTAGCGGCTCGGGCAAATCCACCCTGGCCCGGCTCATCCAGGGCCTCTACGTGCCCGGCGAAGGCAGCCTGCGCCTGGACGGCCACGACATGCGCGAGTGCGACATGGCCCACGTGCGCCGCCAGATCGGGGTGGTGCTCCAGGACAGTTTCCTTTTTTCCGGCACGGTGCGGGAGAACATCAGCATGGCCCGGCCGGGCGCGTCCATGGACGAGGTGGTCTGGGCGGCGCGGCTGTCCGGGGCCGAGGAGTTCATCCGGCGGCTGCCGCGCGGCTACGACACGGAGCTGGAGGAAAACGGCTCCAACCTGTCCGGCGGCCAGCGCCAGCGCCTGGCCATCGCCCGGGCGCTGCTGACCAACCCGCGCATCCTGATCCTGGACGAGGCGACCAGCGCCCTGGACGCCGAATCCGAAGCCATCGTGCAGGACAACATGGCGCGCATCGGCCGGGAGCGCACCACCATCGTCATCAGCCACCGCCTGTCCATGCTGGCCGGCGCGGACGCCATCCTGGTGCTCGACGCCGGCCGCGTGGCCGATTATGGAACCCACGGCGAACTGCTCGCCCGCTGCACGGTCTACCGCGACCTCTGGAACAGCCAGAACCGACACGTCGTGAACCCGACGCCGGCCAAAACGCATAAACTCCCCTGACCTTCCCCCCGTTGAAAGTTTCTTGGAAGGAGGGGCGCGGGGAGGAAACCTTCTTTT
>JAEWCY010000216.1 GCA_023390395.1 Pseudomonadota bacterium
GCCGCCATCGAGGCGGCCCGGGCCGGCGAGGCCGGGCGCGGCTTCGCCGTGGTCGCCGACGAGGTCAGAAAGCTCGCCGAAAAGACCATGACCGCCACCAAGGAGGTCGGCGACGCCGTGCGCGCCATCCAGACCGGCGCGCGCTCGAGCATCGAAGGCGTGGAGGGCGCGGCCCGGGCCGTGGACCAGGCCACGGACCTGGCCGACCGTTCCGGGACCATGCTCGGGGAGATCGTGGCTATCGTCGAGGTTTCCGCCGACCAGGTGCGCTCCATCGCCACGGCCTCGGAGGAGCAGTCCGCGGCCAGCGAGCAGATCAACCGGGCCGTGGAGGACATCAACCGGATTTCGGACGAGACGGCCGATGCCATGGCCCGGGCCTCCGGTTCCGTGGAGGAATTGACCGACCAGGCCGACAACCTCACCCGCCTGGTGGACACCCTCAAGGCCGATTGAGCGCCGGGACGCGTCCGGGCGAGAGAAAGGCGGCTTCGGCCGCCTTTCTTGCTTTCGCGAAACCTCGGAATTGACTTGCCGCGGGGCAAGTGCAATACACTGGATTATCTGACGGATTCGGAGGGTGACATGGAAAGACCGCAGGGACGCTGGGACGCGGCCGCGCAGTTCTTCATCCGGCACGCCGTGGCGATCTTCCTGGTCGCCACCGTGGCGTGCCTGCTGCTGGCGGGCTATCTCACCAACTACCTCAATCCGAGCGTGGTGGGCGTGTGGGTCGTGGTCGGCCTTTTGACGTCGCTTCTTTTTTCCGGCGTGGCCCTGGTGGTGGTCCTGGCCGTGGCCGCCGTGGACAAGGCCCGGCGGCTGCGTCTCGTCAGCCTCGAGCCCCGGGCGGATATGGCCTTTACGGACCGCTTCGCGAACGAGAAGCTGCGCGTGGAGGACTTCTACTGCCCGCATCCCCTCAAAAACGAGGGCAAGGCCTTCACGGACTGCGAGCTGCGCGGCCCGGGCGCGGCGCGGTTCGGCAAGGGGGTCTCCCTGGAGGCCTGCACGTTTCAGCTCTGCGATTTCGTGGTGCTGGAGGACCTTTGCCGCACCAACACGGCGGCGGTGTTCGCCGACTCCTCCTTCACGCGCTGCAAATGGGTCAAGGTCACGGTCTTCGTGTCCAGGGCCGTGGCCGGGGAGCTCGGCCCGTCCCTGGTCAACGAGAACGAGGAGCCCTGCCTGCTCGGCCAGACGGACTGACGCCCGCCCGGCGTTTTCCCGTGCGAACGCGGCGGCCGTGCCCACGAGGCGCGGCCGTCTTTTTTCGCTTCGGATGCGGCGCGGGCCTCAGGCGGGATTTGCGGCCATCATCACGCTGACGACGAAGACGACGGCGATGGAGAGGCGGTAGAGGCGGCGGGCGAAGATGCGGGCGTCGCCGCCGCGCGGGCCGGCCAGGGCGAAGGCGAGCCAGGCGAGCCCCGAAACCGTGGCCGCGACGCCGTAGGCGCTCCCGGCGTAGCCGCACAGGGCCGGCAGGGGCGCGATGAGGGCGAAAGCGGCGATGTGGCCGACGATGTGCCGCTTTATCGTCCCCTCGCCCAGGCGTGAGGCGGCCGTGGCCAGGCCGGCGGCGGCGTAGTCCTCCTGGCGGCGGATGGCGATGGCGTGGGCATGGGGGATCTGCCACAGGCTGAAGACGGCAAGCAACAGCAAAGCGCCGCCGTCGAAGCGGCCTCGCACGGCGCAGTAGGCGGCCACGGGCGCGGCCGCGCCGGCCAGGCTGCCGACGACCGTGGCCGCCAGCGGATGACGGCGCTTGAGCAGCAGGGTGTAGACCAGGACGTAGACCACGAACCCGGCCGCGACGATGAGGCGGCAAAGGGCGTTGGTCCCGGCCCACAGCGCCGCGCCCCCGGCCAGACCGAGCAGCGCGCCGTAGGCCCAGGCCCGCCCCGGGGCGATGTCCCCGGCCGGCAGGGGGCGGTTTCGCGTGCGCGCCATCTCCCGGTCGATGTCCCGGTCGAGGCAGTTGTTGCACACGCAGCCCGAGGCCACGACCAGGGCGATGCCGCCCATGGCCGCGAAGAAAAGCCCGGGCCCGGCCCGGCCGCCCCCGGCCAGGAAATAGCCGCCCAGGGCCGAGACCAGGTTGGCGCCGACGATCCAGGGCTTGGCCAGGACCAGGTATTTCGACAGCACGCCGCGCGGTCTCACATCCGGTAGTGCAGGCTGTGCATGATCCAGATCGTTCCCCCCACGAACAGGACGACGATGAAGAACGTGAACAGGAGCGACATGAGGTTCCAGTGCATGGCCTTGGAGGCGTCGACGTGCAGGAAAAAGCGCAGCTGCACGACCATCTGGAGCGCGGCGGCGGCGAACACGCAAAAGACCGTGGCCCCGGGGGAGAGCGCCCCGGTCATGACCGCCACGAAGGGCACGGCCGTGAGCAGAAGCGACAGGCAAAAGCCGGTGAGATAGGCCCTGGCCAGGACGGCCCCGGCCCGGCCGCCGTCGGGTCGCGTTTCGCGCATCACCACACCCCCATGAGGTAGACCACGGAAAAGACGCCGATCCAGACGACGTCGAGGAAATGCCAGAACATGCCAAGGCGCGTGATCCGCCCCATGACCGGCGCGGTCAGGCCCTTGGTCGAAACCTGGAACAGCATGACCGCCAGCCAGACGAGGCCGCAGGTCACGTGCGCGCCGTGGGTGCCGACCAGGGTGAAGAAGGCGGAGAGAAAGGCGCTGCGCCGGGGGCCGGCCCCCTCGCTGATGAGTTGCGTGAACTCCCGCAGTTCCATGGACACGAAGCCGAGCCCGAGGAGCAGGGTGAGGCCGAGGCCGACCAGGGCCTGGCGGACGTTGCCGGCCGGCATGGCCGTCATGGTCAGGCCGTAGGCGGCGCTGCTGCAAAGCAGCAGCATGGTCTCGATCAGGACGAAGGACAGATCGAACAGGTCCTTGCCCGTGGGCCCGCCGGCGAAATTGCGGGAGAGCACCACGTAGGTCGCGAACAGGGCCGCGAAAAGGATCAGGTCGCTCATGAGGTAGACCCAGAAGCCCAGCGACCGGATGGGCTCCATGTCGTGGTGCTCCGGGTGCCCGGCCACGGTTTCCTGGGTATGCACGGCTTCGACCGCCATCATGTCACCTCCCGCGCGGCGTTCGCGTGGATGTTCGAAAGCTCAGGACCGCCCGGCCTGGGCCAGGCGCTTGAAGTACAGGTCCTCGATGCGCGCCACCTCGGCGGCCGGGATGACCTCGGTCGTGTCGTCGTCCAGGGACCGGGCCACGACCACGGCCGCAAGGCCCAAGAAGCCGGCGATGGCCAGCCACCAGATGTGCCAGATCATGGCGAAGCCGAAGAGGAAGGCCAGGATGCCCAGCAGAAAGCCGTGGGCGCAGTTTTTCGGCATCTCGATGGCCTCGTAGGCGGCCGGCGGCCTGAAGGCCTCGCCGCGCTGCTTCATGTCCCAGAAGGCGTCGATGTCGCGCACCGTGGGGATCACGGCGAAGTTGTAGGGGGCCGGGGGCGAGTGGGTGGCCCATTCCAGGGTGCGGCCGTCCCAGGGATCGCCCGAGACGTCCCGGTTGGCCTCGCGGTTTATAAAGCTCACCAGGAGCTGCACGAGCATGCAGCCGATGCCGCAGGCGATGACGAGGGTGCCCAGGGCGGCCACGATGAGATAGGGCTGCCAGTCCGGGTTGTCGTAGTGCTGCATGCGCCGGGGCATGCCCATGAATCCCAGCATGTAAAGCGGCACGAAGGCCAGGTAGAAGCCGACCAGCCAGCACCAGAAGGAGCGCTTGCCCCAGGTCTCGTCCAGCTTGAAGCCCACGGCCTTGGGGAACCAGTAGGCGTAGCCGGCCAGGAAGCCGAAGAGCGTGCCGGGCACGAGCATGTTGTGGAAGTGGGCGATGAGGAAGAGGCTGTTGTGCAGCACGTAGTCCGCCGGCGGAATGGACAGCAGCACGCCGGTCAGGCCGCCCAGCACGAAGGTGGTCAAGAAGCCGATGGTCCACAGCATGGGCGTGGTCAGGCTCACCCGGCCCTTGTACATGGTAAAAAGCCAGTTGAAGACCTTGACCCCGGTGGGGATGGCGATGAGCATGGTGGAGATGCCGAAGGCGATGTTGACGCCGGCGCTCGCGCCCATGGTGAAGAAGTGGTGCACCCACACGGCGAAGGACAGGAACATGATGGCGGCCGTGGCGTAGACCAGGGAGGTGTAGCCGAAGAGCTTTTTGCGGGAAAAGGTGCTGACCACCTCGGAGTAGATGCCGAAGGCCGGCAGGATGACGATGTAGACCTCGGGATGGCCCCAGGTCCAGAAAAGGTTGGCGTACAGCATCATGTTGCCGCCGAGGTCGTTGCTGAAGAAGTGGAAGCCCAGGTAGCGGTCCAGGGTGACGAGAAGCAGGGCGGCGGTCAGCGCCGGGAAGGAGAAGATGACGAGCACGTTGGTGAAGACCGTGGTCCAGGTGAAAAGCGGTAGGCGCATGAGCGTCATGCCCGGGGCGCGCATGGTGAGCACCGTGACCAGGAAGTTGACGCCGCTAAGAAGCGTGCCGAGCCCCGCGATCTGCAACGACCAGATCCAGTAGTCCACGCCCGTGTCCGGGCTGTATTCCAGTTCCGTCAGGGGCGAGTAGCCGGACCAGCCGGCCTTGGAGAATTCGCCGACGCCAAGGGAGATCATGACGAGCAGGGCCCCGGCCACGGACAGCCACAGGCTCACGGCGTTGAGGAAGGGGAAGGCCACGTCGCGGGCCCCGATCTGCTGCGGCACCACGACGTTCATGAGCCCGGCCAAAAACGGCATGGCCATGAAGAGGATCATGATGGTGCCGTGGGCGCTGAACACCTGGTTGAAATGGTCCGGCGGCAGGAAGCCCTGGGACGCGCCCATGGCCATGGCCTGCTGGGCGCGCATCATGAGGGCGTCGGCGAAGCCGCGCAGCAGCATGACCAGGGCCAGGATGATGTACATGATCCCGATCTTCTTGTGGTCCACGCTGGTGAGCCACTCCCGCCACAGCACCGGCCATTGGCGGAAGTAGGTGATCAGCCCCAGCACGGCCGCGCCGGCCAGGACGGAACCGACCACGGCGCCCATGACGATGGGGTCATGGTAGGGAATCGCGGAAAGGGTCAGTTTTCCAAACATCGCGTCGCTCCTGCCTGTCGTCGTATTCCGTTTTCCTTGCGAGGGGGAAAGCCGTAACGCTCTCCTGCGCCGACCATGTTCTTCGCCGTGAAGACCGCACGCAGGCCCGGCTTCCTCTCGTGCGTCACGGCTGGCCGTGGCCGGCCTGGGGCTGGCCGTGTCCGGTCTGGGCCTGGCCGGCGTGGCCCTGGCCGTGCCCGCCGCCGGGGACCTTGTCCAGGGGGCTGTAGAGATTGAGGATGTATTCGAACATGTCGGGCGAGACCGAGGAGAAGTAGGTCACGGGATCGCCGGAGCTGGGCTTTCGCAACTGTTCGAACCGGGCCGGGTCCAGGGTGTTCGGCGATTTTTTGACCTCGCGCGCCCAGGCCTCGAACCCCTCCGGGGAGAGCGCCTTGGCCGCGAAGGACATGGTCGGGTAGCCCGCGCCGCTGAACTGCTGGTTCTGGCCGGCGTAGACGCCCGGTTCGTCGGCGAGCAGGTGCAGGCGGGTGCGCATGCCGGCCATGGCGTAGATCTGGCTGCCGAGCTGGGGAATGAAGAACGAGGTCATGACCGTGTCCGAGGTGAGCTGGAAAGACAGCGGCGTCCTGGCCGGAAAGGCCAGCTCGTTGACCACGGCGATGCCCTGCTCGGGGTAGATGAACAGCCACTTCCAGTCCAGGCTGACCACGTCCACCCTGAACTGGGCCGCGGCCGGGTCGATGGGCTTGTACGGGTCGAGGCGGTGGGTGTAGCGCCAGACCAGGACCGAGAGGACGAGCACGATGACCAGCGGGATGCACCACATGACCGCTTCGATCTTGCCCGAATGGCTCCATTCGGGCTCGTAGGCGGCCTTGGTGTTGGAGGCCCGGTACTTGAGGGGAAACCAGACGGACATGACGATGACCGGCAGGACCACGAGCAGCATGAGGACGAAGGCGGTCAGGATGAGAAAGCGTTCCGATTCGCCGATGGGGCCTTTGGGATTGAGCAGGACCAGCTCGCTGCATCCCTGAAGGAAGGCGGCGACGCAAACCAACGTCAGGACGACGCAGGCGAAGGAGAGTTTTCTGGCCATTTACCTACCTCGGCGTAAGGGGAATATGCTGGCTCTGACCTTGTTCCATTGTCTACGTTTTTCAGGGGTTGCTGTCAACGGCGGGCTGGTCTTCGGATGAAGTCGCGGGGCGGCCGGTTTCTCGGCGGCAGGGAACGGGCGAAGGATCGGGCCAGCCATTTGGAGGATCGGATATTTCATCGGCCCGCGCCCTGGGGTATCGGACCGCTTTGTCCGCCTCTCTTCGAAGGCGGGCGGGAACCGATTCCTCCAGACAAGGAGCCTTTCGATGCTGTACAGGAAAATGCCCAAGACCGGAGACGAGCTTTCCATCCTGGGGTTCGGCTGCATGCGCCTGCCCATGGCGGACGGCAGGATCGACGAGGCGCGCGCCGTCGCCCAGATCCGCGATTCCATCGACAAGGGCGTCAACTACATGGACACGGCCTGGCCCTACCACCAGGGGGAGAGCGAGCCCCTGCTCGGCCGGGCGCTGCGCGACGGCTACCGGGAACGGGTGCGGGTGGCCACCAAGCTGCCGGCCTGGCTGGTGCAGACCCGCGACGACATGGACCGCTACCTCGACGCCCAGCTCGAGCGCCTGGGCGCCGACCACATCGACTATTATCTGGTCCATTCCCTGGACGGCGGCTCCTGGGACCGCGTCGCGGCCCTGGGCGTGCGGGAGTTCCTGGACAAGGCCCGGGATGACGGGCGCATCGTCAACGCCGGCTTCTCCTTCCACGGCCTGTCCGAGGACTTCACCCGCATCGTGGACGCCTATCCCTGGATCTTCTGCCAGATCCAGTACAACTACCTGGACCAGGAATACCAGGCAGGGACCAAGGGACTGCGCTACGCCGCTTCCAAGGGCCTGGGCGTGGTGGTCATGGAGCCCCTGCGCGGCGGCAACCTGGGCCTGCCCACGCCGCCCCCGGACGTGGCCGCCATCTGGGGCGAGGCCGCTTCCTCGCGCGCCCCGGTGGAATGGGCCCTGCGCTGGGTATGGGACCATCCCGAGGTCACGGTGGTGCTCTCGGGCATGAACGAGGAGTCCCACATCGCCCAGAACCTGGCCGTGGCGGCCGAGGCCCGGACCGGCTCCCTGACCGGGGCCGAACTGGCCCTGGTGGACCGGGCCGCGCGCAAGTACAAGGAACTCATGCAGGTGGGCTGCACGGGCTGCGGCTACTGCATGCCCTGTCCGGCCGGCGTCCAGATCCCCAAGTGTTTCGACTTCTACAACAAGATGCACATGTTCGGGAACGTGGAAGAGGCCCGGTTCATCTACACCGGCTTCATGTCCGGCATCACCAGCGGCGAGCGGGGCTTCGCCTCGCAGTGCGTGGCCTGCGGCAGTTGCCTGGAGAAGTGTCCCCAGGGAATCGCCATCCCGGACTGCCTGGAGAAGGTCGCGGCCGAGATGGAAGGGGAGGACCTCGAGGCGCGCCTGGAGGCCTTCAGGAAGATGTTCGCGACCGGGCTTGAGTAGCCGCCGGTCCTTGCGCGAGATTCGCCGGCCGCCTCGTCGGGGGCGGCCGGCGTCGTGGGAGCGCCCCGGGCGACGGCCGTCGCCCGGGGCGCTTTTTCATGCGCGTCGGCGGGCGGCGGCGCAAACCCCGCCGGGCTCGGGCAGGTCGGCCCGGTCGGCTTCCTCCGTCCCGCGCCCCGGCCCGCGGCCTCGGGCGTATTGCCGGGGCGAGCAGCCCATGACCCGCTTGAAGGCCGTGCCGAAGGCGCTTTCCGAGGCGTAGCCGCACAGGGCGGCGACGGCGGCCACGGAATCGGCGGAATGCGCCAGCCTGTCCCCGGCCAGCAGCATGCGCCAGCGCGTCAGGTAGTCCATGGCCGAAGCTCCCACCGTCTCCTTGAAGCGCTGGGCGAAGGTCGAGCGCGACATGCCGGCGCGCGCCGCCAGCTCCCCCAGGGTGAAGGGACGGGCCGGCTCGGCGTGCATGGCGGCCAGGGCCCGGCCGATGCGCCCGTCGGCCAGGCCGTGCAGCCAGCCCGGGCCGCCTCGGGAAACGTCCGCCAGATGCCGCCGCAGGACCTGGACCAGCATCATGTGGGCAAGATGGCGCACGAGCAGGTCGCCGCCCGGCAGGCCTTCGCGCAGTTCCTCCATCATCCGCTCCACGCCCCAGCGCAGGGCCGTTTTGTCCGGCGCGTCGCGGATGTGGACCACGGGCGGCAGCAGGCCCAGCAGGAGATCGGCGTGCCTGTCGGCCAGGGTGAAGCGGCAGCTGACCAGAAAGCAGTCGCCGCCGCCGCCGTAGGCGGCGATGCCGCCGTTTGGCGACTGGCCGAAGACCTCCCTGGCTTCGGCCGCTGGCGCGTCCAGGTCGCTGGCCAGGCGGAAGGGACGTCCGCGCGGCAACAGGAAGGCGTCTGCGGTGCGCAGCCGGACGGCCTCGGCCACGCCATCGACGGCCAGCAAGCACTCGCCGGCGACCACCGCCCCGCATTTGATGCTTCCCTGCTGCTGCGGGAACCGGACCGACCACCGGCCCCCGGCGTCGAAGCCGGCGGAAAGGGTGTGGCGCGGCCGCAGGAGCGCGAGCACGTCGGAAAGGGGATCCATGGCAACCTCCGGACGATGGCGAGAGCAATGCGGACGCTACGGCATGGATCGTACGCCGGCAATGGCCTATCCGGTGATGGCGGGGCGGTTTAACCGCCTCGCGTCAACGGAGAACGAAACCAAGGAGACATCGCGATGCGAGTTTTCGTCACCGGAGCCACGGGCTTCGTGGGATCGGCCGTCGTTCGGGAACTGCTCGAAGCCGGTCATGAAGTGGTGGGCCTGGCCCGTTCGCAAGCGGCGGCCCGGGCGCTCGTGGCCGCCGGCGCGCAGGCGCACGGCGGCTCCCTCGAGGACCCTGAAAGCCTGCGCCGTGGCGCGGCCGCCGCCGACGGCGTGATCCACACGGCCTTTAACCACGACTTCACGAAATTCAAGGACAATTGCGAGACAGACCGGCGCGCCGTCGCGACCTTGTGCGAGGCCTTGGCCGGCTCCGGACGGCCCCTGGTCGTGACCTCGGCCCTGGGGATACTGCCCCAGGGCAGCCTGGCCACCGAGGACACGGAGCCGGCCGCGGGAGCGGCCTCCCACCTCCGTGCGCCGTCCGAGGCCGAGGCCCGTGCCGCGGCCGCCGCCGGCGGGCGCGTGTCGCTGGTGCGCCTGGCCCCGACGGTCCACGGCGACGGGGACCACGGCTTCGTGCCCCTGCTCGCCGCGCTGGCCCGGCGCACGGGCGTTTCGGCCTACGTGGGCGACGGGGAAAACCGTTGGCCGGCCGTGCACCGCCTCGACGCCGCCCGCCTTTACCGGCTCGTCCTGGAGGAAGGCGCGACCCGGGCGGTCTGCCATGCCGTGGCCGAGGAAGGGGTGGCGTTTCGCGACATCGCCGGCGTGATCGGCCGACGGCTCGGCCTGCCGGTCCGGGCCGTTCCCGCGTCGGAGGCGGCCGGGCATTTCGGCTGGTTCGCGCCCTTCGCGGCCATGGACATTCCGGCCTCGAGCCGGCGCACCCGTGAATGGCTGGGCTGGCGGCCGAGCGGGCCCGGACTCATCGAGGACCTGGATCGGCCGGGCTATTTCGAGAGCTGAACCGGGAACACGCCGGGATGGCCGTCGCCTCCTTTCCCTTCATGCCGGCTCGGCAGGCTGTCCGGGCCGTCGGATGCCTTCGAAGGGGCCAGAAGCCCCGTGCTCCCGGTCGGTTGGGGGCGGTGGAGCGCAGATGGACCCCTGGAACCCGGAGGCTTTCTGGCACGGGGAGGGACGGGGTGCGGTCGGCCGTCGCCCGGGGAGGACACCGTGATTCCGGGCGACGGCCGAGGACTCTATGATTTCACGACCGCAAATGAACCCCATCGGCTTTTGCAACACCGCGGGAAAGCGGACCTTCCACACCGGTCAATGGATCGGAGCCCGATGCTGCCGGGGGGAGTCCGTCCTGACCGGAAGCCGACAGGGAAAATGCGCTCAGCCAGTGTTTCTGTGGCGGGAATGCGGACGTTTGGCGGGCGAGGGCATGGGGTGCGGCAATTCCCGCCCCCTGTGGGCGTCCTCGGACGTCTTTTTCGCGAGGGCGGCCCCCTCCGTGGCGCTGTGCAGCCCGAGATCCCGCATCTTCTTGTAGAGCTTGTTGCGGGAAATGCCCAGGACGCGGGCGGCCAGGGTCTTGTTGTACTCCGTGCTGGCCAGCACGGCCGAGAGCACCTTGCGCTCGGCTTCGGCTCCGGCCTTGGCGAGATTTTGTTCCTCCACCTGGAAATCGTCGGCGGGCTTGGGCCGTTCATTGCGCATCTCGCGCAGGAATCGATCCGGCAAGTGGTCGATGGTCAGGACATCGCCGTCATCCTCAAGGCTGTACAGCGCGAAGGTCAGGACGTTTTTGAGTTCACGGATGTTGCCGCGCCAGGAGTAGAGGCTGAAAACGCGGTACAATTCGTTGGAGATCGTGATTTCCCTGGCCCGCTTGTGCCCCAGGTTCTGCTCTATGAAATAACGGGTCAGGAGGGGGATGTCGCTGATCCTTTCGCGCAGGGAGGGGACGGTCAATTCGAGAATATTCAGCCTGTGGTAGAGATCTTCCCGGAAATTTCTGTTTTTTACCAATTCGGCGAGGTTCCTATTGGTCGCAGCGATAAGGCGGAAATCCGAATGCAGGTTGCCGGAATGGGCAATCTTCTGTATCTCGCCGCTTTCCAGAACGCGCAAGAGTTTTGCCTGCAGGGGCATGGAAAGCTCGCCGATTTCATCGAGAAAAATCGTGCCCTTGTCCGCCTGTTCAAACTTCCCTTTCATCCCGCCGGACTTGGCTCCGGTGAATGCTCCGGCCTCATAGCCGAAGAGTTCCGACTCCATCAGTTCATGGGGCAGCGCCGCACAGTTGACGGTGACGAAAGGCTTTGAAGCGCGATCACTGGCCGAGTGCAGAGCCTGGGCAATCAGTTCCTTGCCTGTGCCGCTTTCACCGATAAGCAAAATGGGCTCTCTGCTTTTGGCAAAACGCTTGCCCCGTTTCTTCATGGCCTGCATGGCCTCGGATTCTCCGACAATGCTCTCGAAAGTATGGAGCATTCCGTGTTTCTTCTGCGTCTTGCGCTCGTAGTAATGCGCCTGCATCTCGAGGTTTCGTACCATCTCCAGCAGTGAAAGGAGTTTGTCCTTGCTGATGTTGGGGGAAACGCTTTCGATGGTGACGCCGACCAGTTCTCCGTTCGCATCCAGAACAGGGTAACGGAAGGAAACCCCTTGGGCGTTGTCCTTGGTGACGCTCGAGCAGAGCGTGAGTTTTCGGGTGCGAATTGCCGTCATAACTCCCTGTTCGGCGGTGAGAAAAAGCTCGGAGACGTGCTTGCCGACAATGTCCGGCGGGAGGTTGTACATTTCCAAATATGTCTTATTGGCATAGAGGAAGTCGCCGGTCGCGGACAAAATGGCTATGCCGGTGTGCAGCAATTCAAAGACCCCGGAGTACGGGCTCTCGGCAAGTTTCGCGAGCGCTTCGGGTGTAGCAAAATTGTGATTGGGCATACGGCGGTCCTGTATCGGCTGCATAAAAACCCAACTGACCTCCACCCTCGTCGAAAAGGCGGCAAGATCGTTTGAGGACCAAGGTGGGAACAGTCAAATTCAATTGTTTTTTCAACATTAGGGAGGAAAGCCGCCGCCGTCAATAGGCCCAAGACGGGTATGCGCTCACCTCCAACAGTCCTGTCTCTGTAGCCAGCTTTTCCGCTGCGGCCTTCAGGCCTGAAAATTTCATGCAACTATCCTAACTGTCTTTTTTTGAATGATTTTTTTGGGGAATATACGACGCGGTTGTTCATCAGTGTACCGATTTCGCGACAAACAGCACATATATGAAGACGGCCGTCTGTTGTTAAATGCAGTAAATTCAGTGTATTGGGTGGAGTGTGGCCGGCGCGGCGACAAGGCGCTACGATTTTTGTCTCGGCTGTAGGCGCGGAAGGCCTTCTGTGAAATATAATATTATGAAATCATTATGAATATTTTTTGGTATGGGCCTTGCTAGACTTGCAAAGGCCGTCAGCCGTCAGCCGTCGGCTGCTCCAGGCGCATGGGGAGACGGGCAGCGCCGCGGGGTGTTTGCGCCGGAAAGCGGGGGCATGGGGAAACGCATTGGGCAACTCGCGAGGTTTGCTTCGATCTCTCAAACGAACAAGGCCGACTGCGACATTCGTATCGGGCCGCGCCGATAGGTGCCTCGCTGGAAGGGGCACGCCGCCATTCTAAAGAAACAATACGAACAAAGGTCAAGGTCATTTCAGAAGAGGCCAGCGCTTTGACGGAACTGCGCGAGGATGCAGCAAAAGAGATGTTGCCCTGACGATATGAAAAAAAGCAGCCGGTGCGGTGAACGAGTTCGGATGGAAGAGGATTCCATGCGGTGGAAGAGGGCATGAGCCGAAAGGAAGGCCTTGTTCTTGAAAATGCGAGCCAGAGAGGCCAGTGCAGGCCTGGATAAAATCTGCTGCATCTCGAATGATGCTGCCAATCGGGGATGTCTCTTTTGGGGATGGAAATCGTATTGAAGATTAACGCCTCTACACGTTAGATTACTTGGAGTAGCTATGCCGACGTTCATGATTCCTCTCGCCATGTTTTCGGCTCTGCTAGGCATTCCAGCCACGGCCCTGGCCGACCAGCACCTCTCTATTCCTGGTGCGCAACTGACGATCTACTGGGCCATCCCATTTGCGTGCATGTTGCTTTCCATCGCCTTGATCCCGTTGTTCGCGCCGCACTTCTGGGAGCACCATTTCGGCAAGATTTCCGTCTTCTGGGCGATGGCCTTCCTGGTTCCCTGCGCGTTGGCGTACGGGGCCTCCGTCGCCTTCTACGAGTTCCTGCACATCATTTTACTGGACTATATTCCTTTCATCATCCTGCTTTTTACGCTCTTTACCGTCGCCGGAGGCGTGCGGCTCAAGGGGGCGCTCACCGGGACTCCCTTGGTCAATACCGGTCTGCTGGCCATCGGCACGGTGCTTGCGAGCTGGATGGGCACCACCGGCGCGGCCATGATACTCATCCGTCCGTTGTTGCAGGCCAATGCTCATCGCCGCTACAAGGTGCACAGCATCATCTTCTTTATTTTCCTGGTCGCCAATATCGGAGGTTCGCTGACGCCCTTGGGCGATCCGCCGCTGTTCTTGGGCTTTTTGAAAGGCGTCAGCTTTTTTTGGGTCACGACCAACCTTTTTCCCAAGACCCTGATGATGGTGGTGGCCTTGCTGCTGATTTACCTGACGATCGATTCCGTCCTCTACGCCAAGGAAGGCAAGCCCCTGCAGCCGTTGGACGGCCAAGAGGCGCCGGAGAAGCTCGGCATAGACGGGAAGATCAACCTGCTTTTTCTGCTGGGCGTGGTGGCGGTGGTTCTGGTCACCGGCCTCTCCCCCCTGGGCGTTGTCACGACGATCCACGGCATCCCCATCGAGGGGCAGAACCTGCTGCGCGACGTGTTGCTGCTGGGCATCGCCTGGCTGTCCCTGCGCTGCACCGACGGCACGTGCCGCGAGTT
Source organism: Pseudomonadota bacterium (assembly GCA_023390395.1). Classification (GTDB taxonomy): domain Bacteria; phylum Desulfobacterota; class Desulfovibrionia; order Desulfovibrionales; family Desulfovibrionaceae; genus Solidesulfovibrio. Next base: position 13,730 of record JAEWCY010000216.1, read on the forward strand.
GAACGGCTTTTCCTGGGCGCCCATCCAGGAGGTGGCCAAACTTTTCCTGGGCATCTTCATCAGCATGATTCCGGCCATCGCCATTTTGAAAGCCGGGAGCGATGGCGCGCTTTCCGGACTCATCCAACTCGTGACCCACAACGGCCAGCCCGACAACGCCATGTACCTGTGGCTCACGGGCATGTTGTCGAGTTTCCTGGACAATGCTCCGACCTATGTGGTCTTTTTCAATACCGCGGGCGGCGATCCCATGCACCTCATGCACAACGCCCCCGCCACCCTGGCCGCCATTTCGGCCGGCGCGGTCTTCATGGGCGCCAACACCTACATCGGCAACGCGCCCAACTTCATGGTCCGGTCCATCGCGGAAAACCAGGGCGTGCGCATGCCGAGTTTTTTCGGCTACATGGCATGGTCCGCGGGCATCCTGATCCCCCTGTTCCTGCTCCTCACCTGGGTGTTCTTCTAGGCCGGACCGGGCAAGCTCGGGCGGGGCGTCGGCTCCCGGGGCCCCCGGTCGAGCGCCCACCGATCCTGACGATGCGGCCCTGTCGCCGGCGCAGCGCCGTCGGGTTCCCCGAGGCCATTGGCGGTCAAGCGGCGGCCTTGCGCCACCGAGGGGCCTCTTCCTTGATCGGCAGGTTCACCAGGGCGGCCATGCTCGCCAGGGCGACGTCCACCCACCAGACCCAGAACAGGTTCCCCGCGGTCTCCATGGCCACGCCGCCCAGCCAGGCCCCGAAAAAGCCGCCGATCTGGTGCGTGAAGAAGGTCAGCCCGAACAAGGTCGCCACATAGCGCTGGCCGAACAGCTTTCCCACGATGCCGGCCGTCGGGGGCACGGTCGCGAGCCAGGTAAAGCCCGTGGCTGCGGAAAAAACATAGAAAGCCAGCTCGGACTTCGAGGAAAAGATGAACAGCATGATCATCACGGCCCGGGCGGCGTACGTGACGGCCAGCACGTTCTTCATGCGGTAATACTTGCCGAGGATGCCGGCGCCGATGCAGCCGGCGATATTGCACAGGCCGATCAGGGAAATGCTGGCCGCGGACACTGCGGCGGTGTGCCCGCAGGCGGTCACCTCGCCGGGAAGGTGCGTGACGAGAAAGGCCACGTGAAAACCACAGGTGAAAAATCCGGCATTGAGAAAAAGGAAACTCGGGTCGCGCAGGGCGGTGCGGATTTGCTCCCTGAGTCCCTCGCGCGCCAGCGGCGTTTCCGGCCTGAACGCGTCCGGATGGCGTTCGGACCTGGGCACGGGCGGATTGCGCCGGCAAAGCGCCCAGGCCGGGTAGACGGCCGCCAGCGCGACGGCGGCCAGGACCGCCAGGCTGGTGGAGTAACCGCGCAGTTGGATGCAAAACTGGACGACGGGAGCGAAGACGAACTGCCCCAGCGATCCGCCCGAGTTGATGATGCCGCTGGCCACCGAGCGCTTGTCCGGGGGGATGCGGCCGCCCACGATCCCGATGAGGATGGCGAAGCTGCCGGCCGCGATCCCGGCCGGGGAAAAGAGCCCCTGGGCCAGGATGAGGATCCAGACGTCGTCCGAGGCCATGGTCAGGAACTGGCCGGCCGCGATGCAAAGCGCCCCCACGGCCAGAGCGGCGAACGCGTGGCCCTTGTCCACCCAGGCCCCGAAAAGCGGCTGGAACAGGCCCCAGGATATCTGCCCTATGGCCAGCGCCGTGCTCACCTCGGCGATGGTCAGGCCCTTGTCCATGATGATCGGATGGACGAACAGGCCCACGGTCAGGCGCACGCCGTACGCGACCATGAGGATGAAGCCCGCGAGAAAAACGCTCGTCCACATGCCGTACGCGGGAAGGGACAGGCCGGGCGCAGCCGCGCGGGCTCCGGATGCATCAGACATACTCGCCTCGCAGTCTTGAGGGGGGAATTCCGCCGGGCGTGAATTCCGGCCCATTGCACGACGAAGGCCGGGAAAAGGCTGTCGCCTTTCCCCGGCCTTGCCAGCCCATATGCAAAACCGGGCTGCGCATTTTGCCATGTCAGGACTTGGGAACCGTCAGGGATGGGAACTGCTCATCATGTGGTGCACGGGACCGAGAACAAGATCCGGCCAAATGCACATCACAAGGACGGTGATCATGAGGATGAACAGGAACGGCGCCGCCCCCTTGTAGATGTTCATCACCGATATGTGCTGGCAGACGCCGCGCACCACGAACACGTTGAGGTCGACCGGGGGAGAAATGCCGGCCAGCACCATCATGACCGTCACGAACACGCCGAACCAGACCGGGTTGACGCCGTACTGCTGGGTGATGGGGAACATGAAGGGCATGGTCAGGACCAGGATGGACGTGGACTCCAGGATGCAGCCCAGGATCAGGAAAAGAATGAACATCAAGAAAATAAGCATGTTGTAAGACATATTCATGCCGACGAACGAATTGACCATATGGTGCGTGGTGCCCGTGGTGACCATGAAGCGCGCCATCAGCCAGCCGCCGATGAACAGGAAGAAGATGGCCGCGCTCATCTTGGCCCCCTCCCGGAAGGCCGGGACGAGCAGTTTTTTGGTCAGACGCCCCATGCAGGCCGCGATGATGATGACGCCCACCACGCCCATGGCGGCAGCCTCGGTGGGAGTGGCCAGGCCGCCGTAGATGCCGCCCACGACGATGGCGAAGGTCACCATGATGGGAATGGCGGCGGGCAGGCACTGGAAGCGTTCCTTCCAGGTGCAGCTGGGCTGCTTCGGCCCCAGGGCCGGGGTGATGCAGCAGCGGACGATGCAGTACAGGGCGAACAGGGCCGTGGTGAGCAGACCGGGGCCGAGGATGGCGATGAACATCTCGCCCGCCGACTGGTCCGTGAGCACCGCGTAGATGATCACGAACACGCTGGGCGGAATGATGGCCGCCAGGCCGCCCGAGGCGGCAATGGCGCCCGCGGCCAGTTTCTGGTCGTAACCGGCTTTTTCCAGCTCCGGGATGACGGTCGAGGCCATGGTGGCGGAAGCCGCCGCCGTGGAACCGGTCACCGCGCCGAAGCAGGCCGCGGCGAAGATGCCCGCGGCGGTCAGGCCGCCGGGCAGAAAGCCTATCCATCGCCGGAAGGCCACGAAGAGGTCGCCGACAATGCCGGTATGGTAGGCTATGGACCCCATGAAGATGAACAACGGGATACTCATCAGGGAAAAGTTGCTCGCCTGTTCCCAGGCCACGAACATGGTCTGGGTCGAGGCATTGACGACTCCCAATGTGAAGCAAAGCCCGATGCTGGCCACGGCGCACATGGCGTAGGCCATGGGCATGCCCGCTACGGATAGGGCGAGCATCACGACGATGCCGGCATATCCCAGCATGACTGGATCGAAATGCATTACTTTCTTCCTCCGTTGCGAAGTTGCTGATACGCACGAACGGCATTGGCGAGCAGGGCCAGCGTCAGTATGAGAAAGCCGAACGTCATGATCACGCGCATGGGCCAGAAGGGATAACGGAAGTCGGTTCCGCTTTCCTTCAAAACGATGGAGGTGGGAATCTCGAAGGAGCTGCGAACGGTCGCTGCCAGCATCCACAAGAAAGCAACGGACCTGGTCACCATGTCGCAGATCAGCTTCTTTTTAGTCGAATAATTCGCATAGAGAATGTCGAGCAGGATATGATCGTTGTCCAATTCCACCCGGGGAACGGCAAGAAAGATGCCGCCGATGAGGAACAAACCGCTGCCTTCGATGGCCCAGGACAGGGGCGTTCCGAAGAAGTTGCGACCAATGACGTCCGTGCAGATGACCACCAGAATGGCGGGATAGAGCACATACATGCTGCCCATGAGGCAGAGGTCGGTCACTTTGTCCAGGACCTTCATCCAGCCGACTTTGGGCAGGTCTTCGGCGCCCTCTTTTACGGGAACGCAAGGACCGCATTTCCCCGCCACATCGATGTCATCGACCGCCAGCTCGGCCCACCCGGCTCCACCGCTGGGTTCCGTGTCATCTTTCAACATAGGAAACTCCTTGTCGGTGCGGAAATCCCCTGCGGACTCCGGAACCGCGATTCCGGAGTCCGGCATGGGGAACTGCAGTGCGAACGGTGTGTTTAAAAGCCGTCAATGATGCCATGGACCATGTTCTTCGGGTCCTCGACGTATTCCCGGATCTGCCGGATGGTCATGGCGTTGAACTTGGCGGCGCATGCCCGGAAGTCCTTGGCGAACTCCTTGGCCGGCAAGCCCTTCTTCTCGTTTTCGGAAATGAATTTGTCCCAGATGGTGTCGCCGACCTCGACCCAGCGCTTCTTTTCCTCGGGGTCAAGGGTGATGATCTCGACGCCCGCCTCCTTGAGGCCCTTGAGGCCGCGGTCCTCCAGCTTGGTGTAGCCTTCCGACATATGGTTGCCGGCCAGCCGGCAATTGAAATACAGTTCCTTCTGCATTTCCGGGGAAAGGCTGGCGAACGTCTTCCTGTTGATGCCGTAGCTGATGGCGGTGTTGGACATGCCGGTGACTGTGACGTACTTGGCGACTTCGTGGAAACGCCAGGGGATCATGCTGCCGACCGCCCAGGCCACGCCGTCGACGACGCCGCGCTGCAGGCCGATGAAGACGTCCGGGGTGGGGATGGCCACAGGCGTCGCGCCCAGGCCGATCAAGGTGTTGCGCATGACTTCGCCGCCAAAGCCCATGATCCGCTTGCCCTTGAGGTCTTCCATCTTGCGGATGGGCGTGGTGCAGATGAGCCCCTGCACGTCGAAGTGGGGGATCCAGCCGAGATGGACCTGCTGGGCCTCGACTTCCTTTTTGAAGTACTTGGGGTACATCTCCTCCATGATCTGGGTGGCCACGACCACGCTGTTGGAGAGGAAGGGCAGGCCGTCGGCCATGAACAGGTTGAAAGCGCCCTGGTTATGGATGTGGTAGATCTGCGTGATGTCCACGAGGCCGGCGCGCAGCGATTTCCAACCGTCGACGAGGCTGTGCAGGGACTGGCCGAAATACCGGTCGAATTTCACCCGGCCGCCGAATTTGTATTCCAGGAAGCTGAAGGTCTCCCAGTGGATGCCGTGGCCGATGTCGCCGCTGTTCGGGTAGTAGCAGGAGCACTTGAGCGTGAGGGCATCCTTTTGAAAATCTTCGGGCTTCATCTGCGCCTTGTCATTGGGCGTCAGCGGCCGGTCTTTGGCCTCCGCGCCGTAATAAATCCACCCGGTGTCGTTGTCCTTGATCAATTCCGGCGTTATCTGCGTAATATACGGAGCGTTTCCCGGCGAAACTTCAGCTGCGGAAGCAAAGCGCGGCATCATCGCCCCGCCCATGGAAAAAGCTGCAAGCGTGACGGCAGACCCCTTCAGGAACGTGCGTCGCGACATTGGGGAGTAGCCTTCATACATCCTTTTCATGTTGTCTCCGTTCTGCTTTGTACAATATCGCAGTGAGAATCGTCAGCATACCGTCAATCGTTTCCGTTCTGCTCAGGGCAGACGAAATGATCTCAGACAGTATCTGATGGAAAACTCGGTCGCCGAAACGCTCTCCGGCGACGCCACTGATTGTCCATTGTTCTGTATGACGACAAATTCCCTCCTTTTGTTTCGAAGAAAATGCCGCGGCATTCTCTCCAGATGGTGATTCATAGTTTCTTCGGGCAATGGTTGCCTGGAAACTCCGTCGGGGAACGCCTGTCTCCTGGGGACGCCTGCGGACGTCCCGTGCCTCTGCCCCTCCGGACCGGGGCAGCCTCGAAGCCATCCCGTTCGCACCGGCCGCTCCAGCGAAACCGTGCCGCGCAAATCTCGAGGCCAGCCGGCGCATCTGCATGGCCGCATCCGTGTTCCGGCCGGCTGCGGCCCTGCTCGCGCAACCGCAAGACCTGACTCCCTGGCTCTGGCATGGGCGGCATTCCCGACACACTGACCGCCGATTTGCCCATCTGCTCCAGAGCGACCGATGGTGCTCCAAGGGCTCTGGATCGGGCAGGACTCTTCAAAAATCTCATTTTACGAAAATTCCCTGCTGCTCAGCCTCGCTGTCCGACAGCGACGGAAAAACAGATTCAAGAAACTATTTTACGATCCAGTTTGCACATGCCAGACATGCGCTGCATACATCAAAGCGTCTCCATAGGCTTTTGCGAAACTATTTCGTCATGCGAAAACACGCCATCCAACGGCGGTTTCAGTCTCGTGGAAGCGTCTGCGCTCGACCGTCCTTTTACATTTCGGTCGAACCGCTCCCATCTGCTTCGCAATGGGCGAGCGGTCCCTCCGGCATAAAATCCAGAAACATCTTGTTCTAAAAATCACAAATAAGAATGCATTTGATACTGTTCACAAAGCAATGTTTGTACCATGCAGGTCAATCTCTCAATGTGCTGATTTATCAGTATAAATCAGAATCCCTGTAGCGCGGTCGCGGCCTTTCATAGTGTTCGCGTTTGGGTACAACCCGGTTGCTTTGCTGTGTAATATATTGAATTGATTTATTAAAAGCAACAATCACTCTGGTGTACCGAAAGGAGTACACCGGCATACCAGAAAATCCGAACACAACAAAATACATGCGCCGAGATGTTGCTTAAACGGAAAGACTTCTGTCGATGGAACAGACGGGTCGACGGCTCAGTTGAAAACGGCCAGCAACATGCCGCCGCCGGCCCTGACAGGTACGGCTGCGGGAAAAAGCCGGATGCTGCGTCAAATTTGCATCGCGTGCTGTCAGAGTAGAAAGAAGCGCCGACGCGGGAGGAGCGTCTTTCCGCGCCGGCGCTTTGGGCAGGTGGGCATTGCCCCAGGTCAGGAGAGGGCGGGTTGGGCTGCGTTTCCCCGAATGCCGGCCACCAGCGCATTGAGGCTTCGCGCCTGGCCGGCCAAGCTGGCGACCGCGTCCGAGGACTGGGCCATGGCATTGGCCGTTTCCGAGGCGATGCGGCTGATGGATTCCACGGCGCGGGTGATTTCCTCCGAAGTGGAGGATTGTTCTTCGGAGGCGGTGGCGATGGCCCGGACTTGGTCCCCGGCGGCTTCGACCACGGCGACGATCTCGCTCAGGGCCGACCCCGAGTCCTCGGCCAGGTGCGTGGCTTCGGCCACGGCTTCCACCGCCAGATCCACCATGTCCACGGTGTCGGTGGTGCCGCTTTGGATGCCGGTGATGGCCTCGCCGACCTCCTTGGTGGCGTTCATGGTTTTTTCGGCGAGCTTTCGCACCTCGTCGGCGACCACGGCGAAGCCGCGGCCGGCATCGCCGGCCCGGGCCGCTTCGATGGCGGCGTTTAAGGCCAACAGGTTCGTCTGGTCGGCGATGTCGCTTATGACGTTGAGCACGCTGCCGATGCCTCGGGCGCGCTCGCCCAGGTCGCGGATGGAGGTCCGGAGCTGGCCGGCGGCCTGGCGCACCGAGTCCACGGAGGTCATGACCCGGCTGACGAGCTGCTCGCCCTCCCGGGCCTTCTTCCTGGCCATGTCGGCGTTTTTGGCGGTTTCGGCGGCATTCCTGGCCACCTCCAGAATGGTGGCGTTCATCTGCTCCACGGCGCATACCGTATCCTGCACGCGGCTGCTTTGCTCCTGGGCTCCCTGGTTGGCCTGTTCGATCTGGGCCGAGAGCTGCTGCGCCGCGGCGGCCATATTGTCCGACGCGGCGGAGGCCTTCCGGGCCGTGTCCAGCATGAGGGTGTTCTGGGATGCGATCTGCTGCTGCTGGGTTCGGACCTCGGTTTGGTCGCTCCAAAAGGCGATGGTGCCGAGCAGGTTGCCGTCCATATCATAGAACGGCGTGGTGATGATGACGACTTCCAGGGTTTTGCCCGAAGGAGCGACATGGGTGCGCTCGGCCGTGATCATGTGCCGCTCTTGCAGGGCCTTCTCGGAATTGGTCGCCCGGTCGGCGTCTCCATAGTAAAAGCTCCCGGCCGACTGGCCCACGTAGCTTTCGGGCGGTCCGGGCTTCTCGATCAGGTCGCACATGGGCTGGTTGACCCAGGACATCTTGCAGTCGGGCCCGATGATCGCGCAAGGGGTGGGGATGCCGTTGACCACGCCCTGCGCGAAGCCGAGCCGCGTCTTGAGTTCCCCGACCATGCGCCTGAGGTTGTCCGCCAGCATGGCCAGTTCGAACCGGAACCGTCCTGTCAGGGTCACGTTGAAGTCGCCCGTGGCCACATGGGAAGTGAAGGCGTCGATGGTGCGCAGGGGGCCGAAGACCAGCCGTCGGTTGGCCACGGTGATCACGGCCACCACCGCCGCCGCCACGAGGGCGCCCAGGCCGAGAAGCACCGTGCGCTGGCGCGTCGCCCCGGCCATGAGTTCGTCCTCGTATTCGGACATGCATACGAGCCAGCCCGTGGCCGGAACCTGGGCCACGGCCATCTGCTTGACCTCGCCGCCGAGCGTGTAGCGCACGAGGCCCTTGGGCAGCTTCAAGGCCTGGCGCACATAGTCCTGGTCCGTGGTGTCGCGCAGCAGCTGGTCCTTGTTCATGGCGTGGGCGATGGAGACGCCGGCCTCGTCGAGCATGAAGGCGTACCCCCGCTTCCCGAACCGGATGGGATCGATGTATTCCTTGGTGATGGCCTCCCACATGGTCGAAACGGCCACGCCGCCAAGGACTTTGCCGTCCGGGCCGAGCACGGCGCTCGAGGCGACGAAGATCATGTCCGAGGTGTTCTTGTCGCGCAGGATGGAACGGCTGACATAGGTTTTTCGGCCGGAGAGGATCGCCTTGCAGTATTCCTGGTCGGCGTAGCTCTTGGTCACCCCGCCCTGTCGGCTGCGGGCGACCACGAGGTTGCCCTTGGTGTCGAAGAAAAAGATCGAGAGCAGCTCCGGAGAGACTTCCAGGGCGCTCTCGATGATGGCCCCCACGTCGCTCGGTTCGCTGCGCAGGGCCGCAATGGTGGCCGGTTGGGTGGCCAGGTTGGCGGCCGTGCGCTCGGCGTTCTCGACAAAAAGGCCGAGCACCTTGGTGGTGATGTTCGCCGTCTGGGTGAGGGATTCCTCCTGCAAAGCCTTGGTGTTGTCGTAGGTGGAGGCCGAGACGTAGGCGATGAGCGCGCCGATGCCCGCTACAACCGACAAGACGACGAAAAGGGTGATGACTCCGTTGATGCCGCACTTCCGCATAACGCCCTCCTTATGTCGTGCTCAAGAAGCCTGCCGGAACGGATCAACAAGGATGCTGGAGCAATTAATTCTGTTTTTGTTAGATGCAGAAAAAGAATCCGTCCGACAGTCTCGCTTCGAAAAGTCCTGTCAGGCGAAGATTGTTTCGAAAACCTCGGAGCTAGTTCTGCTCATGAAAGGTGATGAGCGCACAGTTTTTACAGATGTCTGGCCCAGGGAATGTCTCTTCCTCATTGTTCAAGACGGTATCTACGAGACAATTGACCGTCGATTCCAGATGCGTGGCTGGTATAAAGACGTTCACTTCGCCGCGCTCTGTCTTGCCCGAGTTGTAGCTTCCTTTGCAGCAGGGCGACAGATTGAAGGTCTGTTCTTGGTGGCAATAGATGCTTCCGCCGCAAGCCGACGAACTTTCGCAGACCATTGGACGCAACGGATGGATCTTCATGGCTTTCATGTAGGCGACGGCAAGAGCGTGTGATTGCATGTTGTCGCAGTACAGGTGGATGACGTGTGGCGGAATGACGGCCTTTCCAAGAGGTCCGACGGAAATTGCCTTTATGGAATCGCGGGGGAGCCGCGGTTTGGAACTCAAGATCATTTTGGCTGCTTCAAAATCCGTATAGGCATCCATCAGGGAATGGATGTCGTCTTCTCCGATGTCCTCCCACCCGAAACCGATCTTCGCAGAGCAGCATCCCAAACGTTTTTTTTCGGCGACGACCGTTTTGCCTTCCATCCTCGCGGAGATTTCCCACTGACAGAAGGTTAAAGGTTTCGCCGGCACGACATGGCGGGTCACTTGTTTGAAATAACTCACCTCCTCGTCGGTCGAAAAAAAAGTTACTGCAATCGGATAATGGTACAGGCGAAGCCCTTGCATCAACACGTCTTCGATTTCGCGGTAGCTGAGGGACATGACGACTCCATGGTTCCGTATGGTTCAACGTTGGTTCAACACAGGACGGCTGTCTCCTGCCGTGCACAGGAGAGGAGAGTCAGGCATATGGATCGTTGCAATTGTGGCAAATCGTAAAATTTTAGGTAGATATAAGTGTAGGAATTAATCGGCATGATGGTGTTTCGTGAGATTTCAGCGATTGATGGAAATCAAGAATGCCTGTCCACGATGAATGGTCCGTTTCGAGTGGTATAAGGCCTCTTCAAGACGAGGCTCTGCTGCCATATGATATCCATGGACAAGTGCTGTCAAAGATACGTTTGGGGCAGTTCAAGATGGTGTTCGCAATCAAGAGGTCTTCAGTACTAGTGTTCATGCCGCAAGCTCTTCAAAGAAGGCATGGCAAAAAGTATACTGTAAGAGCAGGGAATCGAACACGCGGGCAGCCCGAAGACTTTCGGGCTGCCCGTGGTCGCTACGCATGGGTGCTGAAATAGTTGTCGGCTTCATCGGGATTCTCGAAGCCGTATTGTTTGACTTGATGCAACATGTTCTGCTCGGCTTCGCTTTCGCCGCGTTCGATACGTGTCATCGTGGCAGTATGGTACAGCGATATGGTCTTCGGCGAATAGGTCTTGAGTTCCGCGCGCGTGTATGTCTCTAAAGAGGGCAGCCCGACGCTGTCGTCCTGGCTGCGCACGGGACGCGATCGATCGCTCAGGTGGGGATAGCGTTTGTCGAGCGCTTCCTTCCACTGCACATGAGTGGAAACAATCTCTTCAATTTGTTCGGCAGCGACGGGATCGATCGGCGGAAGGCGGTCCGCAAGCCGGGCATATTCCTCAGGGAAAGTGAACTCCATCATGCGTGCATACTTTTCGCTCATGAGGTTTCGTCCCTGCTCCTGGGCGGATGCAAGATCCTTCAGATAGCTTGCGAGCAGGGCGTCGTCCCAAGAGGCGAATTGGCTGTTGCGCATGATGCGAAACGTGGCGTGGTCCATCTGGCAGGCGGCCTTTCCGCCTTTGTTGTTTACGCTGCTGAACATATCCCATTCGATGTCGACGATTGCATCAGTGAGCAGTTTCTTGTCCATCGCGGATCTCCTTGGAAAGCATTTGTCGGCATAGGGCGAGTTTTTCACGAAAAAGAGCCGTGCCTGCGGCGTCCTCGGCTGCGCCGATACGCCGGAAAGTCTCGAGCGCCCGGGTCAAGAGCGTCGCCGCCTCCTGCCAGTCGCCCAGCTCCGCCAGGGCGACGCCGACATGCCCGAGCGACGCCGCCGTGGTCTCGTGATCGCCGAGGATTTTCAATTTTATGTCCAGGGCCTGCCGGTGAAACCGCACGCCTTCCCGCTTCTCTCCGCAAACATCCCGGAGCTTGCCGAGCGCATCGAGGCAGGTCGCCACTTGGAGCGAGTCGTGCCCGTGGTTTTTTTCCCAGGCGGCCATTGCTTGAAAAGTCAGGCTTTCCGCCTCGGCCAGGCGTCCGAACTTGTAGGCTCCGGCGGACAGGAAAAAAGCCGCGGTCGCCGTTTGCGCATCCTCTGGCCCATACAGTTCGACAAGATTTTCCAAAGCGCCGCGGCCGATCTCCATGCCGGATTCCAGACTGCCGACAGCGATCAACGATCGAGAGAGAAGGACCATCGTACGCGTTGTGCTCGGATCTTTTGCGCCCAAGGCGGATAAAAGCAGTTCCCAGCTCTCTTTCAGCCTCGAGCAGGCGTTTTCATAGTCGTTTTGAACGAGATGACAGGCGCCGAGGCCAAAAAGAACCGATCCTTTTTCCTGCGCCGTAAGGTGCTCCATTCGCGACAAATCATCGTATACGCGCATCGCCTCTTCGATCTTGCCAGTTGAGACGAGAAGGTCGGCCGCGGCAATTTGCTCTTGGGTATTCATATATTGAAGGAGTGAACGGAATCGACTTCTCTTGTCCGTCACGATTTACAAGGTTGTGAATTCGCCTCTGGACACAAAGAACATGGTCAACGCCAAAAAGCTTTTCGCAACAAGTCGATGTTTGAATACTTGCTTTGTATTCGCATGATCCAAGCTGAAGCTCCGGATGGTCCCGTCATGCATGCCTCGTCCCTTCTCCAGGATACGAACCCCGGTATTTGTCTTTTTTTGCTTAACTTCTAGAATTTCCAGCAATTATTACGCTACTTGATTGGCGACAGTGTCCTCGGCGCAACAAAGAAAAAGGGACATCCGCCGCGCGCGGATGCCCCTTTCGGCTTCAGCCGGCCTTCACGCCGGGCATGCCGTTCTCGGCGGCAAAGATGTTGTATTGCGAGCCGTAGGTCTCAATGACGTCGTCGCTGACCACGAAGGGTATGCCGTCGACCTGGACTTCCTGCTCCTCGTCGACATCCGACCGCTCGTCAAGGCTCACGCGAAGTTCCATATGGCTTTTACAGCCGCCGCCGACCTTGGATTCGTAAATCCGGAACACGGGATTTTGACCACTTTCTTCTTCCAAAAGTTTCTTGAACTTGGCGGAGACTTCAGCGGCAATGGAAATGTTCAGCATTGCATATCCTTTTTGAGTGTTGAAAATTACCTTGTACTGGAGTTGCTTCGTTCAGCCGGCAGTTACGCCGGGCAGACCATTTTCAGTGGCGGCGATGCTGTATTTGGAGCCGTACCCGTCTATGACTTCGTTGGCGACGACGAAGGGCATGCCTGCCACCTGGGTTTCCTGCTCCTCGTCTGCATCCGTCCGCTCATCAAGACTCACCCGGAGTTCCAGATGACTTTTTCAGCCGCCTCCGACTTTTGTTTCGTAGATTCGAAAGACGGCGTTCGGATCGCCTTCCTCTTCCAGGATTTCCTTGAACTTGGCGGAAACCTCAGGCGTAACGGCAATTTCTAGCATGTGCTCTTCCCCGGAACAAAGAGGCGGGGGCTCTCTTGCGGCGAGAGCCCCGCCTCGCGTCATGGATTAGGCCGCGTATTCCGTGCGCTTGATGATCTCGTCCTGGACGCCCTTGTAAAGCCTCGTGAAGTACGAGGAGAAACCGGCGACTCGAACGACGAGATCCTTATGGTTTTGCGGACGATCCTGGGCATCGTGCAGCGTTTCGGCGTCCACGCAGTTGAACTGGATGTGGCCGCCGCCGAGGTCGAAATAGGTCTTGACCAGGTTAAGCAGCATCCGGCTGCCGTTGGGACCTTCCAAGGCGGAAGGCAGGAACTTCATGTTCATGTGGTTGCAGTTGTTGCGGACGGTGTCGATCGCCTGCGCAGCCGACTTGATCAGGGCCGTGCTGCCGTGCACATCGGTGCCCGGCATGGCGGAAACGCTCGCATCGGTCAGGGCGACGCCCTTTCTGCGCCCGTTGGGAAGGGCGCCGGTCATCGGCGCGAAGTAGTTGTGGTAGGACAGGGAGAAGGGATCCATGTGGGCTTCGTAGCCGAAGTAATCCGGGCCATGCGAGCGGTAGGTGCGCTCGACGTCGCGGAAGAATCGCCTGGTGAGCTGGTCCACGTCTTCGATGTCGTTGCCGTGCTTGGGGGCTTCGTAGCAAATCTTCTGGATGTCCTCGAAGCCTTCGAAGTTGGCGGCCAGAGCTTCCTTGAGCTTGGCCCAGGTGAGCTTCTTGGTGTCGTAGACAAGATGCTTGATGGCATACAGCGAGTTCACGGCATCGATGCCGGTCGCGGTGATGCACAGCGACTGGGAATACTTGGGCCCTCCGGCCTCTTCGCAGAGACCGCTCTCGATGCAGCCTTCAAGCAGACACGACCGGAAGATGTTCGGAACGACCTCCTCACGGGTGCAGTTGCCGAGATCGCTGATCTTGCGCTGCGCATCGTAGGCATGGTCCATGTGCTGGAGCATGCTCTGGTAGAATTCCTCGAAGTCGCCGCAGTCCTCGGCAGGCTTCACTTCGGGGAAAACCTGTTTGTTGGTGTGCGGATCATGGCCATTGTACATGGCGAATTCGACCAGCTTGGCCAGATTGGGCTGGCCCTCGAAGGTGACGTAGGAGCCCTTGCCCTGGATGCCCGTGCCGACGCAGCCGAAGATGACGGGAAGCGTGCGGGCCTCGTCCAGGGTGATCCCCCGCGAGGCGAAGCGGACCAGGGAACGGGCCATGGCGGCATCCATGTTCATGAATTGCGGCTGGCCGGAGCCATGGCGGACGACGTCCACAGCCTTCTCAATGTACGACTGCTTCATCTTCGGGGTGTAGAACAGGGCCAGCGTGGGCTGGATGTTGTGCATGGCGATCTGCGTATCCATGAGCAGTTCTTCGAGATCGTTGGACGCGTCGTCGCCGTCGGCGGTATAGCCGCCCAGGGAGATGGTCTGGCCAGTATGGCCCGAAAACGCCTTGGCATATGCGTCGCCCTGGTAGACCGCGATCTCGAGGTGTTTGACCCACTGGCACTTCAAGAGGGACAGGACCTGATCCTTCGTGAGGTTCCCCTCCTCGATGTCTTTCTTGTAGAAGGGGTACATGTACTGGCCGTACCGTCCCAGAGAGTGCCCGCAGCCGCATTGCTCGATTTCGATGCAGCAGTGCGCGAACCAAAAGGACTGGACGGCTTCGCGGAAGTTGCGGGCCGGGTACTCGGGCACGCGGCGGCAGACCTCGGCGATTTCCAGCAGCTCCGCCTTTTTCTTGGGATCGGACTCGGTCTTGGCGGTCTCCTCGGCCAGGTCGGCATACCGGTGCGCGTAGGTGATCACGGCATTGAGAGCGATCTTGCAGGCCCGGTAGAATTCGATCTTGGACCAGTTGGTGGCGTGCTTGGGAAGGGCTTTGTAGGCGGCGTCAACCTCCTCGAGGAGGCCGCGGACACCCTTGTTCAGCATGGCGGGATAATCGGCCACGCCGGAGCCGGTGGAGTTGTCGTTCACCGGGTAGATCCAGCCGCACTTCACAAGAAGCTCGGCGTTGCCGCCGTAGAGCTCCTTGTAGAGCTTGTTGGCGCGGTCATAGGTGGTCTTGCCCTTCCAGTCCTTGTATACTTTCTTCAGAATGGCTTTGGTGTCGTCGGAGAAGCGGACCTCGCCCAGGGACGACAGAGCCAGTTTTTCGGAATCGAGGTCCTCCCTGATCCAGTTGCACTGCCATTCCGGGTAGGCATAGATCATGGCCCGGCCGCCGGCGAGACTGCCGACTATAGGGTTGCCGTCAAGGTAGATCTTTTTGTTCGCCAGCACTTTTTCAAAGAGCTTGGCGCGAGTGATGAATACGCTTTCTCCCTTGCACTCATCGTAAGCCTCGCTCAGGAATTTGAGGCGCTCGGGATCCATATTCTGCGATGTGTCGAGAAGCGTCTCCTTCTGGTTGGAAATCCGCTGTTCCAATGTATCCCAATCAATTGCGTATCCCATGTAAAGCCTCCTCGCATCATTTCTTTGGGGTCTGGCGAAAGCCTGCGGCTCTCTTTTGCGTCGTGTTGGTTGCAAATGGCTTGCCAATTTTATTTCGTTCGGTAATTATCTGAAAAATAATAACTTTTGCTAAGGATTCGCCGCTCCCTGCGTTCTTCCGACCGGACTTGAGAAGAAGTGTACCGAAAGAAGAATGGCCTTCATGTAATCCAGTACAATCTGTACCTGTTTGCACACGATCGCGTCGCCATTCGTCCTGGAGGTGCGCGCTCTAGAGCGTACTATGCTGATTTATTTGTAGTTTTGCAGTGGCACCAAAAATGCTTTGCAAACTGCCCGTCGAAGGCAACCTTGGAGTTCAAGGCGAGGCAGGCAAACATTCTATAGAAGGAGTGCGACTGGTGGACGGGATTGTGTACAACATACAGAGGATGTCGACGAAAGACGGGCCAGGATTGCGGACGACGATTTTTCTCAAAGGTTGTCCCCTGCACTGCCCCTGGTGCAGCAATCCGGAATCGCAGAGCTTCAAGCCGCAGCTCATGGTTTTTGCAAACCTTTGCACGAGCTGCGGCCAATGCGAGAAAATCTGTCCGCAGGGCGCAGTGACCAAGCGAGACGGCGTTTACAACCGTGATCGGGCGCTCTGCACGGATTGCGGGGCATGCGTGGAGGTGTGTCCGGCGAAGGCGCGGGAAATGTCGGGAAAACGCATGTCCGTGGAGGACGTTTTACGCATCAGCGATAGCGACAGCCTCTTTTACAGCAATTCTGGCGGCGGCGTGACTATCGGCGGTGGCGAACCGACGGCGGCCGGTGATTTTCTGCTTGATCTCCTCGCGGCGTGCAACAGGAGGGGGTATCATACCTGCGTCGATACTTGCGGCGTGTGCGAGCCGGAGCGGTTCAAGGAAGTCATGCGAAGGGCCGAGCTTTTCCTGTTCGACTGCAAGCATATGGATCCTGAAGAGCACAAACGCCTGACCGGCCGCGACAACGCGATCATTCTGAAAAACCTCCATGCGCTTTTCGAATCGGGGAGGGAGGTGCGCGTTCGCGTGCCGCTTATGCCGGGAGTCAACGATACGGAGAAAAATATCGCGGAGATGGCCATGTTTCTCCATAAACACGGGCGACATGAAATCGATGTGCTGCCTTGCCATACTTTCGGCTACAGCAAATACGACGCCCTGAATCTTCCTCGGCCGCATATGGGATCCTACCAGCCGGGGGAATTGCAGATGGCGCTCGCCCGGTTCGCCAAGCATGACCTCATGGTCACCATCATCGTCTGACGCTGGCCTCTCGGTGTCCTGCCGGGCTTTCCGTGGCTTGCGCTGCGCATGGTGACGCTTCCCTCTTTCGTGCCCGTCGAAGATTGAGGCCTCGGGCGAGTTGCTGGCGAGAGCTGGCAAGGGGCGATGTCTCCGGGTGTCGAGCGCGGGGGAGGGCAGGTTGTCCGGGGACAGGCGGGCGGCGAACTCGCCCAAAAAGAAAATGGGGTTAAGCCTATTCGGCCTAACCCCTTGTTTTCTTTGGTGCGCCCGGCAGGATTCGAACCTGCGACCTACGGATTCGTAGTCCGGCACTCTATCCAGCTGAGCTACGGGCGCACGCGAGAAGAGAATGTCTACGCACCTCGACCGGGACCGTCAACAGTTTTTTCGGGCCGGGCCGCTTTTTTGGGGTTTTCCCACCGATCCCCAGGCCGACGCCCCGCCCGGGCCGCAAAAAAAGCCGCCCCGGGCGAGCGGGGCGGCTTTTGGCGTCGACGCGGAGCGGGCGCTACTCGCTGACCACTTCCGCCTTCTCGATGATGACCGGCACCATGGGCACGTTCTCGTGGAAGCCCTTGGTCATGGTCGGCACGGCCTTGATGGCCTCCACCACGTCCTGGCCCGAGACCACCTTGCCGAACACTGCGTAGCCCCAGCCCTGCGGGTTCTTGCCGGTGTGGTCCAGGAAGCCGTTGTCCGCCACGTTGATGAAGAACTGGGCCGTGGCCGAATGCGGGTCGCCCGTGCGGGCCATGGCGATGGTGTAGGCCTTGTTCTTGAGGCCGTTGTCCGCCTCGTTCTGGATCGGGGCCTCGGTGGCGCGCTCCTTCATGGACTTGTCCATGCCGCCGCCCTGGATCATGAAGCCGTTGATCACCCGGTGGAACACCGTGCCGTCGTAGTGCCCGGCCTTGACGTACTTGAGGAAGTTCTCGACCGTGACCGGGGCCTTCTCCTTGTCCAATTCGATAACGATGTCGCCTTTGCTGGTCGTCAGCTTGACCATGGGTTTTCCTCCCTCGGCCCGGACGGCGGAAACGCCGCCCAGGGTTGCGGCCAGAACGCAGCAAAGCGCGACCAGCGCCCGCAGCCAGGAAATCCGGCCTATTGCCACCATAACGTCAACCTCCGGGAAAAAGTTGTTTCGCCCTAAGGGAAATTCGCGTTTTCGTCGAGAGCCAAAATGAACCGCTCCCGCGCATTGCCAATTTTCGACGAACACGTCACAGTGCCGTGCAATCAAACCTTTTTCATACCGGGATGGTGGCATGAGCGCGTCGAGCAAGGGACAAAACCGTGTCGTCGTCTACCCCGACTGGTGCAAGGGCTGCGGCATCTGCGTCGCATTTTGCCCGAAACACGTACTCGCGCCCGGCCCGGATGGCAAGGCCGTGGTCGTTGACGAGGACGCCTGCGTCAACTGCGGCTTCTGCGAGCCCCACTGCCCGGACTTCGCCATCGTGGTTGCGCCCCGAAACGGCAACGGCGTCAACGGCCGGGCCAACGGCAAGGTTCCGGCCGCCGACGCCGCCCACGGCAAGGAGGACTGCCCGTGAGCCAGGTCCGCAAGAAACGCCGCGAGGCCTTCCTCCTCGGCAACGAGGCCGTGGTCGAGGGGGCCCTGGCCGCCGGCTGCACCTTCTACGCCGGCTACCCCATCACGCCCTCCACCGAGATCATGGAGACCATGGCCCGGCGGCTGCCCCAGCTCCCGGACGGCGTCTTCCTCCAGATGGAGGACGAGATCGCCTCCATGGGCGCGGTCATCGGCGCGTCCCTGGCCGGGCGAAAGGCCATGACCGCCACCTCCGGCCCGGGCTTTTCCCTCATGCAGGAGCAGATCGGCTACGCCGCCATGACCGAGACGCCGCTCGTGCTCGTTAACGTCATGCGCGGCGGGGCGAGCACCGGGCTGCCCACGAGCCCCGGCCAGGGCGACGTGCAGCAGGCCCGCTGGGGAAGCCACGGCGACCACCCGATCCTCGTGCTCTCGGCGGCCGACGTGCCCGAGTGCCTGGAGATGACCGTCACGGCGTTCAATTTCGCCGAGAAGTACCGCACCCCGGTCGTCCTGCTCCTCGACGAGATCACGGCCCACACGAGGGAGAAGGTCAGCCTGCCAGAACCCGGCGATTTCGAGGTCTTCTCGCGCCTGGTGCCGACCATGCCGCCGGAGTGGTACAAGCCCTACGAGGAGACGCTTCGCGGCGTGCCGCCCATGCCGCCCCTCGGCGCGGGCTACCGTTTCCACGTCACCGGGCTCAGCCATGACGCCCTGGGCTTTCCCACCTCCCGGCCCGAGGAGGTCGTGGCCCTGGTCGAGCGGCAGTTCCGCAAGATCGACCGCTTCTTCCACGACGTCCAGCTTGTGGAGCACGTCATGACCGAGGACGCCGAGGCCCTGGTCATCGCCTACGGCTGCGTGGCCCGCTCGGCCAGGCTGGCCGTGCGCCAGGCCCGCGAGGCCGGGGTGCGGGCCGGACTGCTCGTGCTCAAGACGCTGTTCCCTTTCCCGCGAAGCCATGTGGAGAAGCTCCTGCGCGCCTGCCGGCTGGCCGTGGTGCCCGAGCTCAACGTCGGGCAGATCTCCCGGGAGGTCAAACGCGTCAACGAGGGCTACGCCGCCGTGCGCACCATCAACCGCGTCGACGGCCAGATCATCACCCCGGCCCAGATCCTCAAGGAAATCGCCTAGGACGGCGTCACGCCGGGGAGAGGCCTCCCTTCCCCGGACAGGCAAGGAGACCGTGCGACATGGCCGAAGTGACCCAGCTCATCCACCAGTACCTGCGCCACAACAAGAAGTTTCCCCTGGTCTTCTGCCCGGGCTGCGGCCACGGCATCGTGCTCGGCTCGCTGGTGCGAAGCGTCCACGCTTTGGGGCTTTCCAAGGACGAGGTGGTCGTGGTGGCCGGCATCGGCTGCTCGGGGCGCATCGCCGCCTACGTGGACTTCAACACCGTCCACGCCACCCACGGCCGGGCGCTGACCATCGCCACGGGCATCAAAATGGCCAACCCCGGGCTCACCGTCATCGCGGTCATGGGCGACGGCGACGCCTTCTCCATCGGCGGCAACCACCTGATCCACGCCGCCCGGCGCAACATCGGCGTCACGGCGCTCGTGCTCAACAACTTCATCTACGGCATGACCGGCGGCCAGTGCTCCTCCACCACGCCCGAGGGGGCTTATTCCCACACCAGCCCCATGGGCCAGTTGGAGGCGGCCTTCGACATCGTGGAGCTGACCCGGGCGGCCGGGGCCTCGGGCGTGGCCCGGGGCACGGTCTTCCACGTCAAGGCCCTGGACGGGCTGATCGCCGCCGCGCTCTCCCAGCCCGGCTTCAACCTGGTCGAGGCGCTGACCCCGTGCTTCACCCAGTACGGCCGGGGCAACGGCTTCAAAAGCGCCGTGGATATGTTCAAGTGGCTCAAGGACAAGGCCGTGCCGCTGGAGGCCTACGAGAAGCTCGAGGACAAGGCCGGCCGCATTCCCATCGGCGTCTTCGTCAAGCGCGACGCGCCCGGGCTCGAGACCCGCTACGCGGCCATGCGCGAGAGGCTTCTGGAGAAAAGGGGAGGGGCGGCATGAACGGCCACGACATGGTCCTGTCGCGCTACGAGATCCGGCTTTCGGGCGTGGGCGGCCAGGGCATCCTGACCATGGGCCGGCTCCTGGGCCAGGCCCTGGCGCTTTATCACGACTACTACGTCACCCAGACCCAGAGCTACGGCCCCGAGGCCCGGGGCGGGGCCAGCCGGGCCGACCTCGTGGTCAGCTCCGAGCCCATCAGCTACCCCAAGACCGAATATCTCGACCTGCTGGTCGCCCTGTCCCAGGAGGCGGTGGGCAGCTACGCCCATTACCTCAAGCCCCGGGGGACGCTGGTCGTGGACACCGGCCTCGTGCGCCAGACCCCGTCCAACGTCTTCCTGGGCCTTCCCTTCACCGCCCTGGCCACGGACGGGATCGGCGTGCCCCAGGCCACCAACGTGGTGGCCCTTGGCGCGGTCGTCTGGCTGCTCCCCTTCGCCCGGCCCGAGGCCGTGCGCAAGAGCCTTAAGGCGGCGCTGCCGGACAAGATCCGGGCCGTGAACATCAAGGCCTTCAACCTGGGCTACTCCGAGGCCAAAAAACGCCTGGGCGAGCCCGTGGCCGTTCCCGATCCGGCCGGCGGCGGCGGCGACGACGAGCGCATGGAGCTGTGCAACATCATGGCCGACGACTGACGTTCGCCTCCTGGATGGATTTTTCCCGGGAATGTGCCATAGGGAAGGGAGCAGCCGGGCACGCGCCCGTCGCCCGCCATGGGCCAGGGAGAACCCTCCATGCATCTGACCGAACACGCCGGCAAGGCGCTCCTCGCCAGGGCCGGCATCGAAGTTCCGCCCGGCGTCGTCGTGGACCCCGGCGACGCGGACATGGCCCCGCCGCCCTTTCCCGGGCCCTACTACCTCAAGGCCCAGACCTTGACCGGCGGGCGCGGCAAGGCCGGCGGCGTGGTCCGGGTGGAGGATGCCGCCGGGATCGCCGCGGCCGCGGCCCGGCTTTTCCCCCTGCCCCTTGGCGGGGCGACCGCGCCCTTCCTGCGGCTGGAGCCGGCCGTGCCCCACGACCGGGCCCTGTACCTGTCCCTGGGCGTCTCGCGCCGGCGCGGCGGGCTGTGCCTGACCGTGGCCGGGGAGGGCGGGGGCGACGTCGAGGCCCTGGCCGGCGACCCGCGCCTGCTGGCGCTGGACGTGCCGCCGCCCTTTGGCCTGACGCCGCGTCTGGCTCGCCGGGCCTTTTTCCACCTGGCCCTGCCGCAAGGGCTGTGGACGCCGTTTTTCGCGCTGCTGGAAAAGCTCTTCGCGGCCGTGGAGGCGCAGGGGCTGCTTTTGGCCGAGATCAACCCCCTGGCCGTGACCCCGGACGGGCGGTTCGTGGCCCTGGACGCCAAGGTGACGGCGGACGACAGCGTGGTGGCCCTGCGGCCCGAGCTGCGCCGCCACGCCGACGACCGGCTGCTGACCGGGGCTGAGCGCCGGGCGGCGGCCTACGGGCTTTCCTTCGTCAGTCTGCCCGGCCGGGTGGGGCTGCTCGCCAACGGCGCGGGCCTGGCCATGGCCACCATGGACGCCCTGGCGGCGGCCGGGCTCGACGCCGCCAACTTCCTGGATTTCGGCGGCACGGCCGACGCCGTGCGGCTGCGGGCGGCTTTCGACCTGCTTTTCGCCGACGAACGCGTGGCCGCTTGCCTGGTCAACATGTTCGGCGGCATCCTGTCCTGCGCCGACGTGGCCCGGGCCCTTTCCGAAGCCCTGGGCGACGCGCCGCCGCCAAGGCCCGTGGTGGTGCGCTTCGCCGGCAACGGCGCGGACCAGGGGGCGGCGCTGCTGCGCCGGCTGGGGCTGCCGGCGCTTTCCGTGGCCGAGGACATGGACCAGGCCGTGGCCATGCTTTCGGAAGTGGTCGCGCCGGGGCCGGGGCGGGATTTCTCCGCGCCGCCGCCCGAGGCCTGCCGCTCGCTGCCGGGCGCGGCCGGCGACGCGGAAGCCTGGGCGTCGGGATTTCGGCCTTTGCCGTCGCTGCTCGATCTCGACGGGAAAAGCGGCGTGCTCGTCCAGGGGATCACCGGCCGGGCCGGCAGCCGCCACGCCCTGCGCATGCGGGCCTACGGGGCGAACGTCGTGGCCGGGGTCACGCCCTTTCGCGGCGGTCGCGACGTGGAGGGCATCCCGGTCTACGACGGCGTGGCCGAGGCCGTGGCCCGCCACGCCGTGGACGTGTCGGTGCTCTTCGTGCCGGCCGCCGGCGCGGCCGACGCCATCCTGGAGGCGGCCGAGGCCGGGGTTTCGCGCATCGTGTGCATCACCGACGGCGTGCCGCAAAAGGACATGCTGGCCGTGCGCGCGGCCCTTGCCGGAAAGGACGTCCTGCTCCTTGGCCCCAACACGCCCGGGCTTTTCGTGCCCGGGGCCATGCAGGCCGGCATCATGCCGCCCGACCCCTTCCTGCCCGGGCCGGTGGCCGTCTTTTCCCGCAGCGGCACCCTGACCTACGAGGTCTGCTCGCGCCTGTCCGCCGCGGGCATCGGCCAGGCCGTGGCCGCGGGCATCGGCGGCGACCCCTTCGGCGGGGCGGATTTCACGGCGCTTTGCCATATGGTGCGCGACGACGACCGGGTGCGGGCGGTCATGCTCATCGGCGAGGTGGGCGGCCGGGCCGAGGAGGACGCGGCCGCCTACGTGCTGGAGACGGCCTATCCCAAGCCCGTGGCCGCCTTCGTGGCCGGGCTGTCCGCACCGCCGGGCCGGGCGCTGGGGCATGCCGGGGCGCTGCTCGAGCGTCCCGGCGGCGTGGCCGGCAAGCTGGCCTGCCTGTCGCGGGCGGGCATCGCCGTGTGCGCCGAACTCGGCGACGTGGCCGGGGTGATGGCCGGGCTTTTGTGCGGGCCCTGACGGGGAATCTTCGAAAACGATTCTTCGCGCGCGTGGCCTTGGTCGCGGGCCGCGCCTCTCGCGCGGGCGCGCCTTGGCCTGGGAAAGGCCTTGGAGCGGGCGGGCTAGTTGCCCTTGGCCGGGGCGGCCTCGGCTTTGGCGTCCTTCTTCTCCCGCTTGGGCCGCACGTAGCCCTTGTACTTGTCTTCGATCTTGGACTTTTCCTTGGCGAACACCGCCGCGTCCTTGGCGTGCTCGCTCTCGGACCAGGCCCGGTAGCGCGCCTCGGCCGCATCCGAGCGGGCCGTGGAGGGCGAGGCCTTGGCCGGCGTCGCGGGAGCGGCCGGTTGGGCGGCTTCGGTCGTGGGGGGCGCGGCCGGGGTCGGTTCGGCGGCCAGGACGGAAAAAGCCGGGGCCAGCAGGCTCCCGGCGACGACAAACGAGGCGGCGACCTTGCGCATGGATTCTCCCTGACGGCCTCTGGGGCCGCGAAACGGTCGGCCAGGAACTAACCATATTTCCCCCGGGCCGGCAATGGGGGCGCAGGCCGCGCGGCGGCTTCCATCCTGGCCAAGGGCCGGGATTTGGCGTAGAAACCGACGATGCCGGACGAGTTGACGCCCAAAGACAGCCCCGCTTTTCTCGCCTCCCTCATGGACGCGTCCCCGGACCTCTTCTTCTTCAAGGACGCCGCCGGCGTCTACCGTTACGCCAACAAGGCCTTCTGCGACCTTTTCGGGCTCACCCGCGAGGAGGTCCTCGGCCGCACGGATTTCGACATCTTCCCGGCCGCCAACGCCAGGCGGCACCGGCGGGCCGACCAGTCCGTGCTGTCCGCGGGCCGGTTCGCCTCCTTCGACTACGAGGTCGTGGCCTCCGGCCGGGCCGTCTGGCTGCAGGTGCTCAAGACCCCGCTTCGCGACGCCTCGGGGCGCATCACGGGCATCATCTGCGCCGCCCGCAACGTCACCACGCGCAAGCGCCACGAGGATGAGGCCCGGCTGGCCCGGCGCGAGCTGGAAAAGGACGTGGCCGACCAGTCCGAGGACCTGCGCCGCGTCAACCAGGAGCTGCGCCGCCAGATCATCCAGCGCCACAAGGCCGAAAAGGCCCTGGAAGAGTCGCTTCGCACCGTCAACCTCATCGTGGAGAACAGCCCCATCGGCATCTCCTTCGTCACCGAACGCGTGGTGCGCCGGGCCAACCCGCGCTTCCACGAACTCTTCGCCAGCTCGCCGGGCGGCATCGCCGGGCAGTCCACGGCCGTCTTTTATCCCGATAGGGACTCCTTCGAGGCCTTCGGCCGGGAATTCTATCCCATGCTTGCCCGTGGGGAGCGTGTGGACACGGTGCGCCTCATGCGCCGCTTCGACGGCACGGAGTTCTGGTGCCGCATCATCGGCCAGGTGCTTTTTCCCGAGCGGCCCCAGGCCGGCTCCATCTGGCTCATGGAAGACGTGACCGAACGCAGGCTGGCCGAGGAGGCTGCCCTGGCCGCCGACCGGCTCAAGCGGGAATTCGTGGACAACATGTCCCACGAGGTCAGGACGCCGCTCAACGGCATCATGGGCATGCTGCAGGTGCTGGAGGGCACGGAGCTGTCCCAGGAGCAGCGGGAGCACCTGTCCGTCCTGCGTCAATGCGCCGCGAGCCTGGCCGACCTGCTGGAGGGCATGCTCGACTTCTCCCGCCTCGACGCCGGCGGGGAGCCGCCCCGGCGCGACCTCTTCTCCGTCCGGGACGTGGTCCGGGGGACGTGTAATTCCTTCCAAGGCGCGGCCGGCCGCAAAGGGCTCGATCTCGTCTGCCGCATCCACCTCGACGTGCCCGAGGCGGTGGTGGGCGATGGGGCCGGGCTGCGCCGGGTGCTGGCGGCCCTGGTGGGCAACGCCGTGAAGTTCACGCCCTCGGGCGAGGTGGCGGTGGAGGTGGCCCAGGGCTGGGGCTGCCGCGAGGCCGGGGCCGCGCCGACGGTCGCGGGCACGGTTTATCTGGCTTTTTCCGTGCGCGACACCGGCATCGGCCTTTCCCCGGAGGCGCTCGGCGGCATCTTCGAACCCTTTCGGCAGGTCGACGGCAGCATGACCCGGCGTTACGGCGGCGCGGGCCTGGGCCTGGCCATCGCCCGCAAGGCGGCCGAGGCCATGGGCGGTTTCCTGGACGTGCAAAGCGTTCCGGGCAAGGGCAGCGTCTTCTGCTTCTGCGTGCCCTTCGCCCTGCCGGACCAGGCGGCCGAGCCGGCGGCTTGACCCGGCAGGCCTTCCTGGAACAAGCTCGGCCCATGTCCGGCCGTTCCCCCCGCTTCGCCCCCGAGATCCTGCGCCGTCGCCTCGACCCGGAGCTGCCCGGCCTGGAGGCCAGGCTCGCCGCCTACCGCCGCCAGGCCTTCGCCAGCCACATCCACGACGCCTGGTGCGTGGGGCTCGTGCTCTCCGGGGCCACGCGCATGCGCCAGGGCGCGGCGGCGCGCCGCGTCGGGGCGGGCGAGGCGGCCCTGATCGATCCGGGCGTGCCCCATTCCTGCAATCCCGAGCCCGACGGCCGGCTGGGCTACGTCATGTTCTTCCTGGACCGCCGGGCCCTGGCCGCCGCCGCCGGGGAGGAGGGCGAGCCGGTCTTTCGCGCCCCGGTGGTGCGCGACCCGGCGCTTTCCCGCCGGCTGGTCGGGCTCTACCGCGTCCTGGGCGCGCCGGGCGGCCGGCTGTCCAAGGAGACGCTCCTGTGCCGGGCACTGGGACCGCTCCTTGGCGGCCGTTCCAGTGGCGAGCCTCGGCGCGGCGACGGCGCGGCCGCCCTGGTCCGGGACTACCTGCGGGAGCATCCCCGCGAGAACGCGTCGCTTGCCGCCCTGGCCGCCCTGGCCGGGCGCAGCCCGGCCTACCTGCTGCGCCTGTTCAAGCGCCGCTACGGCCTGCCGCCCCACGCCTACCAGAACCACCTGCGCGTGGAGCGGGCCAAGGCCCTGCTGGCCACGGACCTGCCCGCCGCCCAGGTGGCCCTCGAGGCCGGCTTCGCCGACCAGAGCCACCTCATCCGGGTCTTCACGCCCCTGGTCGGAGCCACGCCGGGCCAGTACCGCCGCTGCCTGCGCGCCTGAGGCGTCCTCGAAAGGACAGGTTTTTCGGGGGAATGCCCTGGCAGGCTCGCGGAAAGAACCCCGGCGCATTCCTTGGGAGAGCGGGCCAGGGCAATTTCGTCCAATTCCCGCCTGGGGGAATGGGCCATGGTGCCGTCCGACCGGCCGCGCGGCCGGCGGGAGGCATCGTGCGCAAGACCGATTTCGCGGTGGCGGCCGCCCTGGCCGTGACCCTGTTCGCCTGGGGCCTGTCCTATGTCTGGACCAAGATCGCGCTGGCCGAAATGGGTCCCTTCACCCTGGCCTGCGCGCGCTTTTCCCTGGCCACCGGGCTTTTCGCCCTGGCCTTCGCCGTTTCCGGCCGGCGGCCCCGGCCCCTTTCCCGGGCCGACCACGGCCGGCTGATCCTGCTTTCCCTGCTGCAGCCGGTGGGGCATTTCGCCTTCGAGACCTGCGGGCTGGTCCTGACCTCGGCCTCGGCCGCCGCCTGCATCGTGGCGGCCATCCCGCTGGCCGTGGTCGGCCTGGACGCGGCCCTGGGGCGCGGCAGGGCCGGATTGTCCGAGCTGGCGCGCGTCGCGGCCTCCATGGCCGGAGTGGCCTGCGTGGTCGCGGGAGGCGCGGGGCCGGGAGGCGGGAAGCTGGCCGGGGACCTGCTCATGGTGGGGGCGGTGGCGGCAACGGCCGGGTACGTGGTCGCCGGCGGCGCGCTCGCCCGGCGTCTGGACGCCCTGACCGTGACCTTCGTGCAGCTGGCCTGGGGGGCGGCGCTTTTCGCGCCGGCCTGCGCCTTCGAGCTGGCCGGCCGGGGCTGGCCGCGCTTGACGGCCGGCGGGGCGGCGGCGCTGGCGGCCCTGGCCGTGCTGGCCAGCTTCGCCGGGTTCGCGTGCTACAACTTCGTGCTGGCCCGCCTGTCCGCCGCCCGGGCCGCCCTGTGGCTCAACGCCGTGCCGGTGGTGACGGCGCTGGCCGCCTGGGCCGCGCTCGGCGAACGGTTGTCGCTTTTGGAGGCGGCGGGAGGGATCATGGTCCTGGCGGCCGTGGCCGCGCCGGCCAGCGGCGGGAAACGCGCCGGCGCGCGTCGCGGCCTTTAAAGAGGGCAGGCTTTTCCGGGGACAAGGGAGCGAACGGACGCTTTTCTCTTGAAGCTTCCGGCCGGGTTTTGCGGGGGCGGGGCTAGCGCGGGCCGGCCGGCCCGCCGGTCGCGGCGACCGCCGCCACCGCCTGCTCGGTGAGGGCCTCCATGACCGGGCCGTGGTCCAGGCCGGCCAGGTGCAGGAAGCCGTGGGCGAGCAGCCGCGTCAGGTGCTCCCGGGGCTCCTGGCCGTAGAGGAAGGCCTCGCGGGCCACGGTGTCCAGGGAGACGGCCATTTCCCCGAGATAGTCCGGCCGGTCGGGGTCGCCGGCCGGAAAGCTCAGCACGTTGGTGGGACCGGGAAGGCGCAGATGGGCGGCGTTGAGCCGGGCCATCTCGGCGTCGCCGACCAGGCGCAGGTCGTAGTCGCCGCCCGAAAGGTCCAGGGCGGCCAGGATGTCCCGGCACAAGGCGGCGACTTCCGGCCGCCGCCAGGGCAGGTCGGGATGGACCAGCCCCGGGGCCAGGCCGATCATGCGGCGTGTTCCGCCGCGCCCTTGGGCGTGACGGCGCAGGCCGGCTCCTCGCGCGTCTTGCCGTTTTTGGCGTCCGTGGTCTTGGCGCTCGGGTATTCGATGCGCTGGTGGAAGATGCCGGTCAGGATGCGCTGGAAGGTGTCGCTGAGTAACGTCAGGTCCTTGAGGGTCAGCTGGCAGTCGTCGAGCTCGCCCTCGTCGTGGATCTTGCGCACGATGTTGCCGATGTGCCCCTTGATGCGGCTGGGCGTGGGATCGACCAGGGTGCGGCTGGAGGCCTCGATGGCGTCGGCCAGAAGGATCAGGCCGGCCTCCTTGGTCTGGGGCTTGGGCCCGGGATAGCGGTAGTCCTCTTCGCGGATGGGGTCGTCGCCCTTGGACTCGGCCAGTTCCTTGGCCTTGTGGTGGAAGTAGGCGATGAGCGTGGTGCCGTGGTGCTGGCCGATGAGGTCCGTGATCTGCTGGCCCAGGTGGTGCTCCCTGGCCAGTTCCACGCCCTTTTTCACGTGGGCGATGAGGATCAGCGCGCTCATGGACGGGGCCAGCTTGTTGTGGCGGTTCTCCTTGCAGGAGATGTTCTCGATGAAATAGTGGGGGCTCTTGAGCTTGCCGATGTCGTGGTAGAGCGCCGCCACCTTGGCCAGGAGCGGATTGGCCCCGATGGCCCGGGCTCCGGCCTCGACCATGTTGGAGACGATCAGCGAATGGTGGTAGGTGCCCGGGGCCTTGACCATGAGCTCCTGAAGCAGCGGCTGCTCCAGGTTCAAAAGCTCCATGAGGCGGAAGCGCGAAGTGTAGCCGAAGATGAGCTCCATGATGGGCGCGATGCCGACCACGGCCAGAAGCGACAGAAACGACGACAGGCCAACGAAGATCAGACCCGTGCAGGCCACGGTCGGGTCGCCCAGGTCCATGAGGTTGAGCGAACCCCACATGAGGCAAAGCGCCGCGAAAAGCGGCAGCACGGACCGCAGCACCTGGGCCCGCGTCTCCGAGCACTTCATGAGGTAGATGTAGATCATGCAGCCGACGAAATAGTAGCAGAAGATGCCGATGCCGCCGTAGACCATGTTGGCGGCCAGAAACGACAGGATGAGGCTCACGAAGATGCACAGGCGCTTGGAAAAAAAGAGCGCCAGGATGCCCGCCGCGCCGGCGATGGGCAGGCTCACGGCGAAATAGGCCGATCGCGCCGCCTCGGACAGGCCGCCCCCTCCCGGCAAGGTGACCACGTCGGCCACCTTGGCCAGCATGCCGAAGATGAGCAGGATGACGCCCAGGAACACCCAGTCCGTGTCGCGCACGCGCCTTAAGCCCGTGCGGTCCAGGGACAGGGCCAGCACGGCCAGAAACATCAGGCACATGCCGAAAAGCCCGACGGCGCGCAGCAGGTTGTAGGAGCCCTTGCGGTGGGAGTAGAGGGCTTGCAGCTTGAGCTGCTGGATGGGGCCCACGCGCTCGCCCTGGCGCACGATGATCTCGCCCTTCTTGATGATGTAGTAAAGCGGCTCCACGGCCCGGCTGATCTCGCGCCGGCGGGCTTGCGTGGTTTCCTGGTTGAAGGTCATGTTGGGGGCGAGCAGGGGGTAGACCAGGACGTAGACGGCCTTGCGCAGGCGAAAGGGCCGGTTCATGGAGACCTTGAGCCGGTGCTCCAGGTCGTCTTTGACCTGCTTGAGGTCCTTGACGTCGCGCGTCTCGACCCGCAGCGTCTCCATCATGGAGGGCAGGTCGCGGATGAGAATGCCGTTTTTATACGGGGCGAACAGCGCCGTGGAGGCCACCACGCCGGATTCGTAGTTCTGCCTGAGCCAGGGCAGGACGTCCTTGTCCAGGAGGTCCTTGAACTCGTCCTGGCGCCAGACCTCGATGATGTCGCCGCCGACCTCGGTGTTGAGGTTTTCGGCGATCTGCCAGCGCAGCTTCTCCAGGTCCTCGCCGCCGGCCGTGCGCACGGAGACGACGATGTCCTGGGCGGTCTTGGCCAGGGCCTCGTAGGGCAGGGGACTCACGTCGAAGACCGGGGGCTGGGAGTCGGCCACCTGGTCCCGCTTGCGGGCGGTGGCTTCCACGTCCTCGATCTGGAGGTTCTGGTCGGCGGCCACGTCCTGGGTGGCGATTTCGCCGGCGGTGAAGAGCTTCACCGAATTGTCGAGCCCGAGCCTGGCCACGAAGCTCAGGGCGAAGACGGCGGTCAGGAAGAAGGCGAAGCCGGCCAAGCCCCCCGGCACGGCCGGGGCGTGCACGGCCTGGCCGGCCTTGGACTGGCCCTTAAACTTCCGTTTGACCCTGTTTACTATCTCGCTCATAGGCCTTGACGATCCTTCCCACGAGGGGATGGCGGATGACGTCCGCGTCGCTGAAGGAAATGAATTCGATGCCGCGCACTTCGCGCAGCACCCGTTTGGCCTCCACCAGTCCGGACACGGACCGGGGCGGCAGGTCTATCTGGGTCACGTCGCCGGTGACCACGGCCTTGGAGGCCAGGCCCAGGCGGGTGAGGAACATCTTCATCTGCTCGGGCGTGGTGTTTTGGGCCTCGTCGAGGATGATCAGGGCGTCGTTTAGGGTGCGCCCCCGCATGAAGGCCAGCGGGGCCACCTCGATGACGCCGTTGTCGAGCATCTCCCGCACCTTGCGGAAGTCGAGCATGTCGTTGAGCGCGTCGTAGAGCGGACGCAGGTAGGGGTTGACCTTCTCCACCATGTCGCCGGGCAGGAAGCCGAGCTTTTCGCCGGCTTCCACGGCCGGCCGGGTGAGGATGAGCCGCTTGACCCGCCGCTCGATGAGGAAATGCACGCCCATGGCCACGGCCAGGTAGGTTTTGCCCGTGCCGGCCGGGCCGATGCCGAAGACCAGGTCGTTTTTGCGGATGGCGGCCAGGTAGTCGCGCTGGGTGGCCGTTTTCGGGGCCACGGTCTTTTTCGGCGAGACGGCCAGGGCCTCCTCGCGGTAGACGCGCTGGAGGCTGGCCTCGGGCTCCCTGGCCAGGACGCTGAGCGCCTGTTCCACGTCGGCGGGGTAGACGGGCTTGCCCTGGCGCAGAAGGCCGTAGAGCTGCACCAGCACGTTGGCCACGTGGGACAGCGTCTCCTCGTCGTCGGCGCGCAGGACCACGGCGTTGCCCCGGGTGTCGAGACGCGCCCCGGACTTGCCGGCGATCAGGGCGAGGTTGTCATTGTGGGGACCGAACAGGTCCCTGGCCAGCTCCGAGTCGTCGAACTCCAGCCGCCGTTCAAGCCCAGGCGTTTCCATCATGGCGTCACAACGCTGTTACGGTCCGAATGCCGCGCATGGCCCGGTTACGCTCCTAATACAACACCGCGACGAGGACAAGCGAATCCGCGACATTACGTGGGCAGGCGCAGGGATTCCAGGCCCGGGTCCACGTCCACTCGCAGGGTTTCGAGCACCGCCTCCACCGCCACCTTGCCGGCCGCCGCGCCTTTGATGCGCCGCACGTCCGCCGCCCGGGCCATCATGACCTCGGCCGCGCCCGCGCCCGAGGCGTAGCTGGCCAGGGCCGCCAGCCCCGCCGCCTGGGCCAGGCTCGCGCGCGGCACCTCCCGGCGCGGGTGGTCCCGGCGCAGGATCACGTGGGCTCCCGGCCCATTCGCCACGTGGAACCACAGGTCGAAGGGGTTGGCCTTGCGCAGCAGGCTCTCGCCGGCCTTGGCGTTCTTGCCGCGAAGGACCAGGAAGCCGTCGTCGGTGCGGTAGGCGTTGGCCGCGACGCCCTCGAAGGGGCCCGGCGCGGGGCGGGACGGTTGCGCCGTCGCGGGCGCGCCGCGTTGCCGACCTTGTAAGTATTTTTTCCCGTCTTGCAAGTCCCGCCGCCGCCGAGCGATGGCGGCCAGGCCCCGTTCGCCCTTGGCCGCCAAATCATAGAGCTTTTGCATATTCCGGACCACGGTGAGCGACGGGTCCAGGGCGATCTCTATCGGCAGGCCGTCAGGCCCCGGCAAGGAAAGGTGAGCGATCTTGGCCTGTTTGTCCAAGGCATGCAGGTTGGCCGCCAGGATGTCGGCCTGGGCCTTGCGGGCAAGAAAGGCCCGCATGCGGGCCTCGTCCGCGGCAAGTTTTTCCATGGCCCGGGACAGGCGTCTTTTGGCCGCCGCGTCGGCCGCGGCCTGGGGGGCGCTGTGGCGGCCGGAGACCTCGCCGAAGGCCAGCGGCTCGCCGAAGGCGGCGGCCGCGGCCAGGGCGCTGCCGAGAGCCCGCGTCTCCCGGCCGGGCCTGTCCTTGCCCGGCCAGCGCACCGGCCACAGGGCGTCGGGTTCGCCCTTGGCCGATTCCAGGAAGAACCCTTCGGCCTCGGGCGCGAGGAGCCGGGCGTAGACCGCCTCGGCCTCGCCCTGGGGCAGGCCGGCCAGGCGGCGGCGCAGGGCCGGGGAAAGCTGGGGGTGCTCCCGCCAGATCTCGGGCTCGGCCAGGACCCGGGCCAGGGGCGGCCAGCCGGGATCGTCCGGGCAGGGCGGCGGCGGGGCGTCGCACAGTTCGGGAAAGGACCGGGGGTCCAGGCGCAGGCAGGGGCCTTCGCCGGCCATGACCAGGGTCAGGCGGCGGTCCGGCCAGTCGGCCAGGACCCCGGCCACGCGCCGGCCGCGCAGGTGCTTGCGCAGGCGCATGGCCGCCGCCGGGGCGCGTTCGGGCTGGACGGTCTTCTGGGGCGACAGGAACAGGAAGAACCGGCCCGTGCCGTAGCGGGCGTGCAGGTAGACGGTCTTTTTGCCCTCGCCGCTCGGGATCTCCCGTCCCGGAGGCAGGTACAGGGCCATGGAGAAGACGTTCTGGGCGGGCAGGAAGATTTTCTCCACCCGGCAGCCGGGGAGCAGTTCGGCCAGTTCCCGGGCCAGGAATCGAAAGAAGACGGCTTCCATGACAGGGGGCGTCTCGGGCTCAACGCGGCGCGGCGGCCTTGGGGCGGACAGGGGGGCAACCCAACGCCCCATGGGGGCTCGCCGTCCGGGTGAAGCGGGGCATGGGACGGTTTTCTTCCCGGAAAAACAACGGCATGTCTTTCGAGGCAGGCGCGACCCGGACACGGGCGGGCGCGGGCGCGGCGGGCGCGGCTATTCCCCGCGCAGGTTCTCGTCGGCTTCCTGACGGCTTTTGCATTTGATGCACAGGGTGGTGACGGGCCGGGCCTTGAGGCGGGCGACGCTGATGTCCTCGCCGCATTCCAGGCATTCGCCGTAGGTGCCTTCGTCGATGCGTTCCAGGGCTTCCTTGATCTTCTTGATCAGCCGGCGTTCGCGGTCGCGCAGGCGCAGGGTGAAGGCCCGGTCGGATTCGGCCGTGGCCCGGTCGGCGGGGTCGGCGTACACCTCGACGGTGTCGGTCATGTCCTCGATGGTCTCCTCGCCCTTCTTGAGGATGTCCTGAAGCATGTTGTTGAGAAGCTCGCGGAAGTATTCGACGTCCTTGGGGTCCATGCAGCCCTCCTCGTCCTTTTTGCTCACCGCTCCGGCTTGGAAATTGAGTCCTCTACTGCAATCCCGGCCGAAGGTAAAGGGGGGGTGGGGCCAGGGCGCGTCTTGCGCGCCTTGCCAAGGGACGGCGGCGAATGTAGACGATCTTGGCGGACCCGCTGCCGTGTCGAAGCCGAGGAACGGAAACCGACCTCGGCCAGGCGCGGACGGCGGCGCGGCGCAGGGGAAACGCGACCGGTTGCGTCCGGACCCGACGGAACCGTCACGTTTTCCCTGTTCATTCGCGTCTTTTCATTTCATGCAAAAGACGTATGCTGCCATCGGTTCGCCATCACGCGCACGCCCAACTACGGCATCATCGCGCCTTCCGGTCCGCGGATCGACCGCCGGGCCGGGCGCGCAACCATCCCCTTCAGGAGGGAAACATGAGCGAAAAGGAATGCGCCTATTACCGCACCCTGTATGAAGTGGCCAAGGGCATCAATTCCAGCCTCGAGCCCGTCACCGTGCTGCACGCCATCGTGGAGCAGGTGGCCAAGGCCCTGGACGCCAAGGCCTGCTCCATCCGCCTGCTCGACCGCAAGGGTCAGACCCTGCTCGCCAGCACGTCCCACGGCCTCAGCAAAGGCTACCTGCGCAAGGGCCCGGTCGAGGTGGCCAAGAGCCGCATCGACCAGGAGACCCTGACCGGCGCGGTGGTCCAGATCAAGGACGCCAGCGCCGATCCCCGCTTCCAGTACCCGGAAGCGGCCAAGGAGGAAGGCATCGCCTCGGTCATGGCCCTGCCGCTGACCGTGGAGGGCAAGGCCATCGGCGTGCTGCGCCTGTACTGCGGCAATGTGCGCGAGTTCGACCAGAGCGAGATCGACTTCGCCACGGTCATCGCCAACCTGAGCGCCATCGCCATCGAGAACGCCCGGCTGCACCAGGCCCTCAAGACCGACTACGAACTCCTCACGGCCTACGACTACACCATGCACGAGTAGGAGAGCAGGCACATGACCAAACTTCGCATCGCCATCAACGGTTTCGGCCGCATCGGCCGCCAGGTCCTCAAGGCCATGCTCGAGCACCACGCCGACCACATGGAAGTCGTGGCCATAAACGACCTCTTCGACGTGGCCACCAACGCCCACCTGCTCAGCTACGACACCAACTACGGCAAGCTGCCCGTGGCCGCCTCGGTCGACGGCGACGTCATGATGGTCGGCGACTGGAAGATCAAGAATTTCGCCGAACGCGATCCCCACGGCCTGCCCTGGGGCGAGTACGGCGTGGACGTGGTCATCGAATCCACCGGCATCTTCCGCACCGGCCCCAAATGCCAGGCCCACATCGAGGCCGGGGCGAAAAAGGTCATCATCACGGCTCCGGCCAAGGAAGAGGACCTGACCGTGGTGCTCGGCGTCAACCAGGACAGCTACGATCCGGCCAAACACCACGTCCTGTCCAACGCCTCGTGCACCACCAACTGCCTGGCTCCGGTGGCCAAGGTGATCCACGACCAGTTCGGCATCGTCAAGGGCGTGATGACCACCATCCACTCCTACACCAACGACCAGCGCATCCTGGACCTGCCCCACAAGGACCTGCGCCGGGCCCGGGCCGCGGCCTGCAACATGATCCCGACCTCGACCGGCGCGGCGCAAGCCGTGGCCCTGGTCATCCCGGACCTCAAGGGCAAGTTCTCGGGCCTTTCCGTGCGCGTGCCCACGCCCACCGTCTCCCTGGTCGACTTCGTGGTCCAGATCGCCAAGCCCACCACCACCGAGGAGCTGCGGGCGAGGCTCAAGGAAGCCGCCGAAGGGCCGCTGAAGGGCATTCTGGCCTTTTGCGAAAAGCAGCTCGTGTCCATGGACTTCAAGGGCGACGCCCACTCGAGCATCGTGGACGCCGAGTACACCACGGTGCAGGGCGGCGACATGGTCAAGGTGCTGTCCTGGTACGACAACGAATGGGGCTACTCCTGCCGGGTGGCCGACCTCGTCGACTTCATGGCGAAAAAAGGCCTGTAGGCGACGATCCGACGCGATCACGGCGCGGGAGGGCGGACGCCCTCCCGCGCTTTTTTTTGTCCCGGGCAGGTCTCTTTGCGATCAAATAGTTTGACTATCAAGAAATAATCTCCTAGAGATTCTTCGTCCTCAAGATGCTTCCAAGGAGTGTCCATGATCGGTCGTTTTTCCAGCCTCGGGGCCTACAAGGGCCTGTTCGCCTTCAAGGAGCTGGCCCTGTGCCTGGCCGGCGGCGTCCTGGCCCTGGCCGCCTACCTCATCCGTCCGGAAACCGGCCCGGTCTGGCCGTCGGTCCTGCTCGGCCTGCTGTCCGTGGCCATAAACGGCCTGCCCATCGTGATCGGCGCGGTCAGGGGCGTCATGGAGCGCCGGGTCAACGTGGACGAGCTGGTGAGCCTGGCCATCCTCGCCTCCCTGGCCCAGGGCGAGGTGCTGACCGCCGCCGTGGTGAGCTTTATCATGACCCTCGGGGCCCTGGTCGAAGAGGCCGTCAGCGACGGGGCGCGCCGCTCCATCGAGGCCCTGGCCGCGCTCACCCCGCAGGAGGCCACGGTCCTGGACGCCAACGGCGGGGAGCGCGTCGTTTCGGTTGCCGCCATCAAGGTCGGCGACGTGGTGCTGGTGCGCCCGGGCGAGCGCATTCCCGTGGACGCGGAGATCGTCTCGGGAACCACCGCCGTGGACGAATCGGCCCTGACCGGCGAGTCGCTGCCCCGGGAGCGCCGCCCCGGCGACACGATCCTGGCCGGCACCCTCAACTACACCGGCCGGGTGGAAGCCCGGGCGGTCAAGGTGGGCGAGGACTCGACCTTCGGCAAGGTGGTCCGGCTCGTGGTCGCGGCCGAGGCCGGCAAGCCCCGGGCGGCGCGGGTCGTGGACCGCTGGGCCGCCTGGTTCACGCCCACGGTCCTGAGCCTGGCCGGGCTGGCCTGGATGTTCACCGGCGACCTGGACCGGGCCGTGGCCGTGCTGGTGGCCGGCTGCCCGTGCGCGCTCATCATGGCCGGGCCCACGGCCACGGTGGCCGCCGTGGGCCTGGCCGCCCGGCGCGGCATCCTGGTCAAGGGCGGGCAGTACCTGGAGGAGGCGGCCCGGGCCGACGCCGTGCTCTTCGACAAGACCGGCACCCTGACCCTTGGCCGCCCGGCCGTGACCACGGTCGTGGCCGTGGAGGGCGAAAGCGAGGACGGCGTCATCGGCTGCGCCGCCTGCCTGGAAAAGGACTGCAACCACCCCCTGGCCGCGGCCATCGTGGAGCGGGCCAGGCGCGCCGGCGTGCCCGTGGTCGCGCCCGACGCCATGGCCACGGTGGTGGGCCTTGGCGTGCGCGGCACGGTGGCCGGCGAGGCCGTGGAAGTCGGCAGCCCGGAGATGACGGGCGGCGAGGAGGCCTTGCCCGGAGAACTGCGCGCCTGCCTGGCGGAGATTCGCGAACGGGGGGCCACGGCCCTGGTGGTGCGCCGGGCGGGCAAGGTCGTGGGCGTCGTGGGCGTGGCCGACAGGGCCAGGGAGACGGCCTCGCTGGCCGTGGATTCCCTGCGCCAGCTCGGCATGGGCGTGGTCGGCATCCTCTCCGGCGACCACGCCAAGGCCGCCCGCGCCCTGGGAAAGAGCGTGGGCATCGCCGACGTCTGGGCCGAGCTCAAGCCCGAGGGCAAGCTCGAGGTGCTCTCGCGCCTCCAGGAGCAGGGCCGGCGGGTGCTGTTCGTCGGCGACGGCGTCAACGACGCCCCGGCCCTGGCCCGGGCCAACGTGGGCGTGGCCATGGGCGCGGTGGGCTCCGACGTGGCCCTGGAGACCGCCGACGTCGCCCTGGTCAACGACGACATCGGCCGCCTGCCCTTTCTGGTCCACCTCGGCCGGCGCATGGTCAGGATGATCCACTTCAACATCGGCCTGGGGCTTTTCTTCAACGCCGTGGCCATCTGCGGCGGGGCCTGGGGCCTGCTTTCGCCCGTGGCCGCCGCCGTGTTCCACAACGTGGGCTCCGTCGTGGTGGTGCTTTCCTCGGCCAGCCTGGCCTTCACCTCCCCGCCGGCTCTGGAGGCCAGGAGCTGATGGCCATGGAAACGCCGGACAAATCCGATGCGCCCCATGCTGCGCCCCAAGCCCCTGAGGCGGCGGGGCTCACGCGCCTGCTCATCGAGTTCTACGAGAAGTTCTCCTCCTGGGAGCACGGGGTGGTGCGCGAAAGCGGACTCACCCTGCCGCAGATGCACACCCTGGAGATCCTCGGGGCCGACGGCGATTTGCGCATGACGGAGCTGGCCGCCCGCATGGGCGTGACCACCGGCTCGCTGACCGTGCTGGTGGACCGGCTGGAGCGGGGCGGCTACGTGTCGCGAAAGCCCCACGAGACCGACCGCCGCTCCATCCGCGTGGGCCTGACGGGCGAGGGCGCGCGGCTTTTCGCCGAGCACCACGCCCTGCACGAGCGGCTCACCCAAGAGCTTTTGTGCGCGCTCACGCCCGAGGAAGCCGGCCAGTTCGCGGGCCTGCTCGCCCGCCTGACCGCCTGTCTTTGACCCGGCGGCGAAGGGCTCCCGCGCAAGCGGCCGGCCGTGACGGACGGGCCGCTTGCGGGGGGCCCGCCCCGTCTGGTCAAGGCCGGCCCGTCGTGCTACCCGTTGCCGGCCATGGCAAGCCATCCCCAAGCCCCGGCCGCGTCCGACCGCTTCGCCTTCGACCGGCGCGTGAGCGTGGCCATTTCCGCCGCCCGCCTCGTGCTCATGGCCGGCATCGTGACCGGCCACGCCATGCTCGTCGGCGACTTCTTCGGCCTCTACGCCCCGGGCCTCCCTTATCCCGCCGGCACGGCGGGCTTCGCCGCCTTCAGGGCCGCCCTGGCCGGGCAGGGCGGGCTTTTCGACCGCCTGGCCTTCGCCGGCGGCCTGACCTTCTGGTCGCTCAACTTCTCGTTCTACGCCCTGAGCGGCTTTTCCCTGTGGTACGCCGTGCGCCGGCGCGGCGTCTTCGACCTGCGCGACTACTTCTTCGGCCGCTTTTTCGGCATCTACCTGGGTTTCGCCGTGGCCGCCCTGGCGGCCTTCGCCGTGGTGGTCGGCGTGCTCGGCCACAAGCCCGGGGAACACGACCTCAACTTCCTGCTCCTCGGCGTGGCCCGGGCCAGGGAGACCATGGCCTACAACGACACGCTGTGGTTTCTCACCGTGCTCTTCGTCCTCTACCTGGCCTTTCCGGCCGTCCCGGCCCTGTACCGCCGGCTGCGCCTGCCCGGCCTCGTCGCCCTGCTGGCCCTTTTCACCTGGCTGCGCCTCACGGGAACGCTGGCCGGCCTGAGCTTTTTGCCCACGGCCTTTTCCTTTTTTCTCCTCGGCATCGTCGCCGCCGACGCGCTCTACGCCCTGGGCGGCCGGCTTCGCGGCCGGGCCGGGGCCTGGATCCTCGGGCTTTTGGCCGCGGCCACGGCGGCTGCCTGCGCCGTGCGGCTCCACGGCCTGGCCTATGCCGACGTCCTGGCCGCCGGCAACGTGACCTACGACACCCACGCCCTGGGCACGGCCTCCTTCTTCCTCATCCTGGCCCTGGGGCTGCTCGCCCCGGACGGGCGGCGCTACGGCGCGGCCCTGCGCACGGCCGCCCGGGGCACCTTCGCCGTCTACGTCTACCACTACCTGCTCTTCCAGCTCTACAAGCACGCCCCGGCCTTTCACGAGGCAGTCCTCGCCGTCACCGTCCGGCTGCCGGAGTTCGTCAGGGACCATTTCCTGGCCGGCGCGCTCCTGCTTTACGGCGTGCTGCTGGCCGGCGGCGTCCTCTATCAGCTGGCCTTCGACCGCCTGCTCGCCGGCCCCCTGCGCCGGCTCTTCGAGAACCCCATCGCCCTGGAAAAATGAAAGCGCCGCCGGGAATCCTCCCGGCGGCGCTTCGGCCGCGGCCGCGTCGGTCGCCCGATCAGCGCATGGCTTCGGGAAACAGCTTGGCCGCCAGCTCCCGCAGCTTGTACTTCTGCACCTTGCCGCTGGTGGTCAGCGGAAACTCCTCCACGAAGGCGATGTATTTCGGGATCTTGTGCCAGGCGATCTGTCCCCGGCAGAAGTCCTTCACCTCCTCGGCCTCCATGGTCACGTCCTTTTTCAGGATGACGAACGCGCCCACTTCCTCGCCGTACTTGCGGCTCGGCACGCCGGCCACCTGCACGTCGGCGATGCCGGGCATGGTGTAGAGGTACTCCTCGATCTCCCGGGGATAGATGTTCTCGCCGCCCCGGATGATCATGTCCTTGATGCGGCCCGTGATGGTCACGTAGCCGTATTCGTCCATGACGCCGAGGTCGCCGGAGTGGAGCCAGCCGTCGGCGTCGATGCACTTGGCCGTGGCCTCGGGGTTGTTGTAGTAGCCCTTCATGGAGTTGTAGCCCCGGCAGCACAGTTCCCCCTGCCTGCCGCGCTCCACCTCCGCGCCCGTCTCCGGGTCGGCCACCTTGACCTCGACGTGGGGGAAGGCCCGGCCCACGCCCTCGACCCGGTAGTGGAAGGGGTCGGTCACGTCGGTCTGGGTCATGCCGGGCGAGCTTTCGGTCAGCCCGTACACGCTTGTGATCTCTTTCATGTACATCTTCTCGGTCACCTGGCGCATGGTCTGGATGGGACAGACCGCCCCGGCCATGATGCCGGTGCGCAGCGACGAGAAGTCGAACTTCGGGAAGAGCTTGTGCTCGAGCATGGCGATGAACATCGTGGGCACGCCGTAGATGGCCGTGCACTTCTCTTGCTCGATGCTCATCATGGAATGCACCGGGTTGAAGACCTCGGTGAAGACCATGGTCGTGCCGTGGTTGACGCAGGCCATGACCGCGAGCACGCAGCCGAAGCAGTGGAACAGCGGCACCTGGATGCACAGCTTGTCCTTGTTCGTGAAGCGCTGGCGCTGGCCGATGGAGTAGCCGTTGTTCAGGATGTTGTGGTGGCTCAGCATGACGCCCTTGGGAAAGCCGGTGGTCCCCGAGGTGTACTGCATGTTCACCACGTCGTGGCAGGTGAAGGTCGCCTGCCGGGCGCGCAGCTCCTCGTCCGTGACGGTGCGGGCCAGGCCCATGATCTCGGGGATGGAGTACATGCCCCGGTGCTTTTCGACGCCGAGGAAGCACACGCGCTTTAAGTGCGGAAAGGTCTCGCTGCGCACGGCCCCGCGCTGCATGGTGCGCAGTTCCGGGGCCAGGTCGTAGAGGATCTCGATGTAGTCCGAATCGCGGAACCCGTTGATGATGAAGATGTTTTCCGCTTCGGAGTTGGTCATCAGGTACTTGAGCTCGTTGCGCTTGTAGGCCGTGTTGACCGTGAGCAGCACCGCGCCCATCTTGGCCGTGGCGAACATCAGCGCCACCCAGAAGGGGACGTTGGTGGCCCAGACCGCCACCTTCTCGCCCTTTTCGATGCCAAGGGCCAGGAGCCCCTTGGCCAGCTCGTCGGTCAGCTCGTCGAACTGCCGCCAGGTGAGCCGGTAGTCCCGGTCCACGTAGACCACCGCGTCCTGGTCCGGGTATTTGAGGGCCGTCTGGTGGAGCAGTTCGCCGAGGGTCAGGTCGAAAAGCGGCGGCTGGTGCAGGGGAGGAGGCACGAAGGTCATGGGCGTCTCCTTGGCTTACTGCGGGATGTAGAGCACGGCGTAGATGTCGGTCTTGGGCGCGTCGCCGCAGCCGACGTAGTGGGGCACCACGGAATTGTAGTAGATGGAGTCCCCGGGGCCGAGGATATGGCGGTCGTTGCCCACGATGACCTCGAGCTCGCCGGACATGACCACGATGAACTCCTCGCCCTCGTGGGAGGACAGGGGCTTTTCGGCGCAGGGGTCGTCGTCGGGGTAGACCTCGATGAAGAAGGGCTCCATGTGGCGGTCGGTCTTGGCCCTGCCCAGGGAATGGTAGCGGAAGGAGGCCCGCTTGCCCCGGGCCTTGCGCAGGACCGTGTCCTCTTCGGTCAGGTCCGACCGGCAGGTCATGCACAGGTCGCCGTCCACGTTGTCGTCCATGAAGGTGCCCAGCCGCTGGCCGAGCGCCAGGGCGATCTTGAGCAGGGGCCCGAGCGACGGGGTGACGTCCTCTTCCTCCAGGGCGGTCAGGAATTCCACGGACAGGCCGGTGCGGCGGGACAGTTCCTCCCGGGACATCTCCTGGCCTTCGCGATACGTGCGGATGCGATCACCAAGCTTCTTGTCGCTCATGGTACCCTCGTTGGTAAGGATATGGTGGGCTGGGGCGGGAAATCGGCACGGCCCCGTGAGTCGGTTTCCATACCGCAATGCGCGGCGAAATTCCAGCCGTTTTTGCGGCTCCGAAGCCGGGGAAAGAAATTGACAAGCCCCTCGGTCGTGCGAAAAGACGGGGAAACGCGTTCGCAACCCTAACATCGCAGGCGAGGGGAACTGTATGAGCAAGGAGATCGGACCGGTGCGGGAGATCGCCATGCGGCTTCGCGGCATCCGCGAGGTGGCGGGCTTTTCCCTGGAGGAGCTGGCCGAGGCCACGGGCGTCACGGCGGACCAGGTCCTTTTGTACGAGACCGGCGAGGAGGAGATTCCCGTCAGCTACCTCTACGAGGTGGCCAAGGCGGCGGGCGTGGACCTCACGGCGCTTTTGACCGGCGGCGAGGCCCACCTGCACGCCTACTCCCTGGTGCGCGACGGCAACGGCCTGTCCGTGGACCGCCGCAAGGCCTACAAGTACCAGGCCCTGGCCTACCGTTTCCACAAGCCGGCCATGGAGCCGTTCCTGGTCACTGTGCCGCCCAAGCAGGAATCCGAGATGGAGTTCAACCGGCACCTGGGCGAGGAGTTCATCTACATGCTGCGCGGCCGCATGGAGGTGCGCCTGGGCGACGACGTCCTGACGCTCGAACCCCACGATTCCCTCTATATTTCCTCCCGCACGCCCCACGCCATGCGCGGGCTCGACGGCGCCGAAGCCGAGTTCCTCGACGTGATCATCTAGCCGGGCGTCGCCCGCCCAAGGCGGCGCCCGGCCAGCGCGGACCCAGGCCGGAGCGCATCGAAAACACGAACAACCGTTTTGCCACGGGAGCCCAAGACCATGCCAGTCGCCAAACTGCGACCCGAGACCTATAAAGAGTTGCTGGAGACCGTTTCCGTCTCCGTGCCCGAGAACTACAATTTCGCCTTCGACTTCCTCGACGCCGAGGCCGCCGCGGACCCGACCCGGCCGGCCATGATCCATATCGGCCCGGACGGGACCCGCCGGGACTTCGACCTGGCCTTTTTCAGCAAGGAATCGGCCCGCCTGGCGGGCGCCTTCAAGGAGGCGGGGCTTAAAAAGGGCGACCGCGTCATGGTCATCCTCTACCGCCGCGTGGAGTGGTGGGTGACCATGCTCGCCCTGCACAAGCTCGGGGCCGTGCCCGTGCCCTCGCCCAACCTGCTCACCCCCCACGACATCGATTTCCGGGTCAACTACGCCGGCATCAAGGCCATCATCGCCGAGGACTCCGTGGTCTCGCGCGTGGAGGCCGCCCGACCCACCTGCCCGACGCTGCAGGTCCTCATTCACGTGGGCGAGGCGGCCATGCCCGCCGGCTGGCTCGACTACGAAACCATCCGCGCCGCCGCCTCGGACGTCTTCCCCCGCGCCTGCGACGCCCCGGGCGGCGACGACACCCTGCTCATCTTCTTCTCCTCGGGCACCACCGGCATGCCCAAGATGGTGGAGCACACCCACGGCTACGCCCTGGGGCATCTGGCCACGGGCGTGTACTGGCACAACCTGGAGCCCGGCGACGTGCACCTGACGGTCGCCGACACCGGCTGGGGCAAGGCCGTGTGGGGCAAGTTCTACGGCCAGTGGATGGCCGGGGCCACGGTCTTCACCTGGGACTTCCGGGGCAAGTTCCATCCGGCGGAACTGCTCGAGGTCATGACCAAGCACAAGGTCACGACCTTTTGCGCCCCGCCGACCGTCTACCGCTTCCTGGTGCGCGAGGACCTGTCCAAATACGACCTGTCGGCCCTGCGCTACTGCACCACCGCCGGCGAACTCTTAAACGACGGCGTGTTCAAGGCCTGGAAGGAGATCACCGGGCTGCCCATCTACGAAGGCTACGGCCAGACCGAGACCTGCCTGCAGATCGCCACCTTCCCCTGCATGACGCCCAAGCCCGGCTCCATCGGCCGGCCCGCCCCGGGCTGGAACGTGACCGTGCTCGACGAGGAGGGCAAGGTCTGCCCGCCCGGCGTCGAGGGCGAGATCTGCCTCAAGCTCGAGGACGGCAAGAACGTGGGGCTTTTCGCCGGCTACCTGCTGGAGCCGGCCAAGACCGCCTCGGTCATGGTCGACGGCTACTACCACACCGGCGACAAGGCCTGGATGGACGAGGACGGCTACTTCTGGTTCCTCGGCCGCACCGACGACCTCATCAAGTCCAGCGGCTACCGCATCGGGCCCTTCGAGGTGGAAAGCGCGCTGATCACCCACAAGGCCGTGGTCGAGGCGGCCGTGACCGGCGTGCCCGATCCCGTGCGCGGCCAGGCCGTCAAGGCGACGGTGGTGCTGGCCCCGGGATTTGAGCCCTCCGACGAGCTGGTCAAGGAGCTGCAGGCCCACGTGAAGAAGGAAACCGCGCCCTACAAATACCCGCGCATCATCGACTTCGTCGCCGAGCTGCCCAAGACCATCAGCGGCAAGATCAAACGCGCCGAGATCCGCGCCCGGGACGCGAGCCGGGAGATATAGGAAGGGAAGATAAGAAGCCTCCGGCGGCCAGGAGGGGCAGCGCCCCTCCTGGACCTCCCCGCAGGGGTCAGATGAAGCGGACGAGGCGGGGGTTGGGGCGGTAGGCCCGGCCGGTCTTGGCCAGGTCCGCGCCGTCCACGCGCACGATGTCCGCCGTGGCCGCGTGGGAGCGGAACAGGCCGCCGATGCCAAGCGACGCGAACAGCCGGCCGTGTTCCTTCTCGGCCTCGACGAAGGCCTTGATTTTTTCCGGATTGCCGAAGCCGCTCGACAGCACGATGCCGACGTGGCCGAACCCGGCGGCGTCGAGCGCCCGGCGCACGGCCAGCGTGCCGGTCACGGTCACGCCCGGGCCGGTGACGTGGGGCCGGCCGTCGAAGGGGAGGCCGCCCTGGCCGACGAGCTCTCCGGCCGTGTCCAGGCGCACGGCGGCCAGCCGTTCTCCCAGCGCCCGGGCCGTGTCCAGGGCGTCGTCGATCTCCCGGTTGAACGTGTCCACCAGCGCCACCCTGGGGCAGGCCGCCTCGATGTGGCGGTCGAAGGCCAGGGCCGCCTGGCGCGTGGCCTGCTCCCGGCCGCATGCGCCGGCCATGGCCAGCACCAGGGCGTGGGGAATGGTGCCCACGCCCCCGGCGAGCCCGGCCGCGCGCGCCCCGGCGTCCGTGGCGCAGGCGTCGAAGCCGCCGGCCACCGCCGCCCGGCAGAAAGCCTCCTCGCAACGGGGATGCCAGTGCCTGGCCCCGAAATACATGAGCTGCCTGTCCGGCACCAGGGCGCGCACGGCCGCCGCCCGGGCCTCCACCTCCCCGGGCGTGGGCTCGGGCAGGCCGTTGGCCAGCGACGTGGCGGCGCTCAGCATGCCGAGATAGAGCGTCTCGTGCTCGATGAAGCCCGTCAGCCGGCCCT
Source organism: Pseudomonadota bacterium (assembly GCA_023390395.1). Taxonomy (GTDB): domain Bacteria; phylum Desulfobacterota; class Desulfovibrionia; order Desulfovibrionales; family Desulfovibrionaceae; genus Solidesulfovibrio. The sequence continues at coordinate 58,513 of JAEWCY010000216.1, forward strand.
CGATGTGCATGACCGGCTCCAGGGGGGCATAGGCCGCGCCCTCGGGCAGGGCGAACAGCGCGCCGCCGGTCTCGGCCAGCTCCGAAGTCTCGCGCAGCAGGGCCACGACCTCGTCGATGCCGGCGAACACGCCCGGGCCGTCGCGGAAAAACACCTGCATGGTCACGATGGGATCGATCCCCTCGGCGTCGAGAATCCGCCGGGAGCGCAGGAAATACTTGTCCACGTGGGAACGCAGGGCGTCGGGAAGCGTCGGCATGGGGCGTTGGTATCACCCGATGGCGCGGCTCACAAGGCGTGACCGCGTTCGTTCGCGAACTCCCTCCCATCCGCTCCCGTCGGGGAGGTCCAGGAGGGGGTCACCCCCTCCTGGCGGGGTCCGGGGCAGCGCCCCGTTCTTCCTCTTTCTCTTCCTCTTTCCTTCACTCCCCCTCCTCTCCTTCCTCCTCCAAGTGCAACTCCGGCGGCGGCGTGGCCAGAAGCGCCGCCACGTCCGGCCGTTCGGTCAGGCGCGGGTCGAGCCAGGCGGCGAAGGCCGCCGGCGGCAGGATGAGCGGCATGCGCTCGTGGACGGCGGCCATCCGCGGCGAGGCCGGCCGGGTGAGGATGGCGGCGGTGTCGCGGACCTCGCCGTCCGGCGACACGGCGCGTTCGTAGAGGCCGGCCAGGGCCATGACGGGCGCGTCCGGCAAGGTGCAGAAAAAGCGCGTCTTGCCGCCCCCGGGTTTTTTTCGCCACTCGAAGAAGCCCTGGGCCGGCACGAGGCAGCGGCGGTAGCGGACGGCTCCCCGGAAGGAGGGTCGCTCCAGGGCGGTTTCGGCCCGGGCGTTGATCATGGGGCGCATGGCGGCGGGGTCCTTGACGAAGGCCGGGACGAATCCCCAGCGGAAGAGTCCGGCCAGGCGGCGTCCGCTTTCCCGGGCCGTGAACACGGCCTCGATGAGTTCGGACGGGAAGATTTCGGGGCGGGCCGGCACGTTTTGCGGCATGCCCGGCACGCCCATGGCCTCGGCCACCAGCCGTCGCGGCACGGCCAGGGCGAATCTGCCGCACATTTTTTTCCCTCCGGATTCGCCCCTCCCGGCGCGTCCGGGAGGAATGGTGATATAGCATGCTGGAATAACTACTTCTTTTTTATCGTCGCCGCTGCCGACCTCGATCGGTGAAACGTGCGGTCGCGGCATCATGGCAGGGGCGGGGCGGGCTGGCAAGGCGGGGCAACGCGTCAGGCCCGACATTTGCTAAGCGGGGAACGGAATGTCGACCGTGGGATGGGAGAAAGCGCGACATGTTGGAATGAAAAGCTATTTTTCGACGGGACGCGCGCACCCCCTGCCATGGGAGCCTCAATTTGTAACAAAGTTGCACTGCGCATGACGACGTTGCCGCCGCCGCCGGCCGCCGACCCGGCCAGCGAATACCAGCCCATCCCCCTGGGCCACCTCTTTCCCCACGCGCCCGGGGATTTCGAGGTCTACCTGCGTCATGGCGACTGCCATACGCTGTTCGCCCGGGACGGCGAGGCCATCCCGGCGGACCGGCGGGGGATGCTGACGGACTACGGCGTTTCCGTGGTCTACATCCACCGGGAGCAGCGGGACCGCTACCGGGGCTACATGCGCCGCCACCTGCCCGGCGCGTTGCTGGCTCCGGACATGCCGCGCGAGCAAAAGGCGGCGGTCTTCTACCACGACTGTTGCGAGATCGTGCGCGAACTGCTGCGCGACCGCCTCCCCCAGGGAATTTCCGACATGCACGGCCGGCTGTTCGTGGCCTACGTGCGCGACTGCGTGGCTTTCCTGTGCACCGACGCCGGACTCTCGCGTCTGGGCGCGCTCATGGCCCACGACTACGACGTCTACAGCCACGGGGTGCACGTCTTCGTCTACACCGTGTTCCTGCTCAAGTCCCTGGGCCTGCCCCAGCCCGCCGTCATCCAGGCCGGGGTGGGGGCGCTCTTGCACGACAGCGGCAAGGAGGGCGTGGACGCCGCCATCCTGCGCAAGCCCGGCCGGCTCACGCCCGAGGAGTTCCTGGCCGTGCGGGAGCACCCGGTCCTTGGGGCGCGGCTTTGCCGGCCGCTTTCCCTGTCGCGCCTGGCCAAGGAGTGCATCCTCATGCACCACGAGAAGATAAGCGGCGCGGGCTATCCCCGGGGGCTCTCCGGCGAGGCCATCCCGGTCCATGCCCGGGCCGTCTCCCTGGCCGACGTCTACGACGCCCTGACCTCGCGCCGGGTCTACGCCGACGCGGTGCGGCCCTTCGAGGCCCTGCGCATCATGCGCCACGAGATGGCCGGCTCCTTCGACCTGGAGCTCTACAAGCGCTTCGTGCTGCTTCTAAGCGGCGCGGCGCTCCTTTAGCCCCTTGGCCCTTGCCGGGCCGGCCGCGATCGCGTAGCCGCCAGGCAAAGGAGACGCGCATGGTCAAAAGCCCGGTCAACGCCACCCTCGCCGTCACGTCCTCCGGCAAGCCCTTCCATTTCCTGCTGGCCGCCCTGCTGGCCCAGATGCTGGTTTCCCCCTTCATCAAGGGCGAGGGGGCGGGCGTGGCCCAGGACCTGTTCTTTTTGTGCCTGCTCGGGGCGGCCCTGCGCGTGGTGCGCCAAAGCCGCCTGTTCCCGCTCATCCTGGGCCTGGCGCTTGTTTGCGGCGCGAGCATCGTGGCCAAGTACCTCACCCAGGGCGTGGGGCCGAGCATGCTGAGCGACGCCCTGGGCCTGCCCGTGATCTTCCTGACCGCCGTGGAGGTGACGCGCTACCTGGCCAGGCAGAAGCGGGTGGACCTGGACACGGTGCTCGGCGGACTTTGCGTCTATCTGTTTCTGGGGGCCATGTGGTTCACCGCCTATTCCCTGGTGGAAAGGCTCATGCCGGGCTCCTTCGCCTTCACGGTGCACGGCGACCATTTGTCGCTGGAGGCCACGGACCGGCTGCTCTTCTTCTTCAGCTACGTGACGCTTCTGACCACGGGTTACGGCGACGTCGTGCCGCTTACTCCCCTGACCCAGACCCTGGCCGTGATCGAGGGCGTGGCCGGGCAGTTCTACCTGGTGTTCTTCATGGCCCGCCTGGTGGGGCTGCACGTGGCGGAAAAGCAGTAGGGCCGGGAGCTTGCTTCAGCGGGCCGCCGCCAACCGGGCCGGCAGGTCCCACTGCCTGGCCAGGGCGGCCACGGCCGGGGGCACCAACGCTTCCCACGCCCCGCCCTCGGCCATCAGCCGGCGCACGTCCGCGCCCGAGATCCCCTTCTCCTCGGGCGGCACCTCCCACAGCACCTCGATGCGAAGCCCCAGGCTCTCGAAGTACTCCCGCTTGCGGCGGCCCCAGGCGTCGTAGATGGTGAGGAAGAACAGGGCATCCAGGGGGACGTACCAGCGGTAGAGTGCCGGCAGGTTGACGGGAAAGGGGACCACGGTGAGGTCCGCCTCGGCCGTGCCCGCCGCCGTCAGGGCGGCGCGGACCATGGCCTGGCGCTCGTAGTAGGTCAGGGGGTTGGCGGCCGGGGCGGAGCGGTCGGGGTCGGCCTTTTCGTCGCGGGTGAGCCCGGGGTCGGGGTTGGTGACGCCGACCACCAGGCGCCGGCAGCGGGCCCGGCCGGCCAGGAGGTAGCGCAGGTGGTCGTTGTGCAGCACCTGGAAGCGGCCGTGGATGACGCCGACGGGGGCGAGGGCGGCGGGGTCGGTCATTTCGCCTCCAGGCGGAAGGGGCGCACCGGGCCCGGGTAGCAGGCCGGCGGGTCCGGCGTGTCGCGGATGCCGGCCAGGCGGGCCCTTTCCAGGCCGTTTAAGACCAGGTAGGGTAGCTCGGTCCCGCGCACGAAGCCCAGGCAGCCGCCGGCGGCGGACACCTCGTCGAAGCGCGTCACCGCGTCCACGCGCTGCCCCGGCCCGTGCAGGCACAGCGGCACGGGCTCGCCGCCGTGGATGAGCGGCCCGCTCGACGGCGTGGAATGGTCGGAGGTGACCACGAAGAGCACTTCCGGGTCTTGCAGCAGCGGCCCGGCGGCCCGGCCCACGGCCGCGTCCAGGGCCTCGATGACGGCCTTTTTGGCCAGCGGGTCCTTGGTGTGGGCGGCCTCGTCCGGGGCCTTGGTGTGGACGTGGAGGAAGTCGTGGTCCGTCGCCCGGCGGGCCGTTTCCAGGCGCTCGGCCAGGTCCGCCCCGGGGTCGCCGGTGTCGCGGGCGGGCAGCAGGTCGAAGCCCAGCGCCCGGGCCACGCCGGCGAAGAGCGTGCCCGAGGCGATGGACGCCGGGCGCAGGCCGAAGCGCTGGCCGAAGCGCGGCAGGGGCCGGGCCATGCCGGCGCGCTGGGTGACCAGGGCGTTTATGGGCGAAAGCCCCGCCGCCTCCCGGGCGGCGTTGACCGGATGGGCGCAAAGGACTTTTCGGGCGAAGAGCAGGTAGGCCCGAAGCGCCCGGGCGGTGCGGGCCGCTTCCGGCCCGGCCCCGGCCATGGGCTCGGGCTCGGGCAGGAACAGGCCGTCCACCATGGGGTTGGTGTCCGTGACCTCGGGCGAGACGCCGCCGGTCATGACGGCCACGCCGAAGAGCCCCTTGTCGCGGTGCAGGCGCACCCGCACGCCCTCGAAGGAGAAGTCGGCCACGGCCGCGAAAAGCGTAGCGGCCTCCTCGGGCCTGGGCTTCTCCGGCTTGTCGCGCCACAGGCGCAGGCAGCCGCCTTCGACGACGGCGCAGCAGAAATGAGCCAGCAGGCAGACCTCGCCCGGGGCGGGGGACAGGCCCAGTCCCAGGGCTTCCAGGTAGCCCCGGCCGGGGAATTCCTCGGGCGCGGCCCCGAACATGGCGAAGTGGGCGTTTTCGCTCGGCAAGGCCTGGCCCGGGAAGCCGGCGTGGTAGAGGCCGTTGGCCCCGGCGGCGGCGATGGCGTCGAGGTGGGGGGTGTGCGCCGCCTGCAGCGGCGTGCGGCCGCCGAGCGCGGCGTGGGAGCGGTCGCCCAGGCCGTCGAGGACCAGCAGGACGCACCGGCGCGGCATCAGTCCGCCTCTCCGTCGTATCGGCCGGCGTGATAAATGGTGGGGTTGTTCATAGGTATTACCATTTTGCCTTTTTCGACGCGCAGGCGCAAGGATCGTCCATGCGCTTCGACCTGCACGTCCACACGAGGCTCTCGCCCTGCAGCCGGCTGTCCCTGGAGGATATCCTGGGGAATGCCCGCCGGCTCGGCCTCGACGGCGTGTGCCTGACCGACCACGACACCATGGCCGCCGGCCGAAGCGTGCGCGAGGGCGTGCAGGACGACGGACTCTGCCTCATCGTCGGCATGGAGTATTCCACTCCCGAGGGCGACATTCTGCTCTTCGGTCCTTTCGAGCACCTGCGCCCCGGGCTTTCGGCCCGCGAGGTCGTGAGCCTCGCTTCGGGCCTTGGCGGCGCGGCCGTGGCCGCCCATCCCTTCCGTACCTGGCGTCCGGCCGGGCCGGGCATCCTCGGGCACGAGGCCCTGACCGCCGTGGAGGTGGAAAACGGGCGCAACAGCCCCGAGGAAAACGCCGCCGCCGTGCGATTCGCCGCCAGGCGCGGCCTGGCCGCCCTGGCCGGCTCCGACGCCCACAGCCTGGAAGAGCTCGGCGCGCGGCCCGTGGACGTCGCCTTCGAGGTGGCCAGCCGGGCCGACCTCGTGGCCGCGCTGCTGGCCGGCCGCTGCGCTCCGGCTTCCCTTGCGCCGCCTGCCGGCCGGGCCGAGACCCGCGCCCGGGCCGCCGGCTGTTTCTAACATCTCGCCGCGATCCCGACTCCCCTTTGCCGCGACGGGCCGCGCCTCGCCGCCCGGCTCTTGCCGTTGGGCGAAGACGTCGTTATAACATCCGTGACAACGCGGAGGTTCCCATGCAGGCGCTCAAGATCAGGAAGGTGGGCAATTCCCTGGGGCTGGTTTTGCCCCGTGAGGTCGTGGCCCGACTCAAGGTGGCCGAGGGAGATACGGTGTACCTGACCGACGCCGTGGACGGGCTGCGCCTCACGCCCATGGACGCGGGCTTCGCCGCCCAGATGGCGGCGGCGGAGGAGATCATGCGCGAGGACCGCGACGTGCTGCGGGAACTGGCCAAGCGGTGAGCTGGACCTGGATCGCCCCGGCCGTGGTCCTGGCCGTGCACGACGGCCTGCTCGCCGAACACGGGGGCGCGGCGGGCGTGCGGGACATGGGACTCCTGGAAAGCGCCCTGGCCCGGCCGGCGCAACTGGCGGCCTACGGCGAGCCGGACGCCTGCGACCTAGCCACGGCCTATGCCTTCGGCATCGCCCGGGACCATCCGTTCGTGGACGGCAACAAGCGCACGGCCTACGTCGTGTGCCTGCTTTTCTTGCGCCTGCACGGCCTGCGTCTCGACGCGTCCGGCCCCGAGCGCGTCCTCGTGTTCGAGGGACTGGGCAAGGGGACCGTGGACCAGCCGGCCCTGGCCGCCTGGCTGCGCTCCCACGCCCGGGAGGCGGGGCCGAAGACCTAGAACGAGGCCAGAATCCCCACCACGGTCCCGGTCATGAGCGAGGCCAGGACGCCGGCGATGAGCGCCCGGCCGCCAAGGGCCGTGATCTCGCGCTTGCGCTCCGGACAAAGCGAGGTCATGCCGGCGAGCAGGATGCCGACGCTGCCCAGGTTGGCGAAGCTGCACATGGCGTAGGTGAGGATGAGCCGGGTGTGCTCCGAGAAGGTCCCGGCCGGCAGCTTGGCCATGTCGATGAAGGCGATGAACTCGTTGAGCACGATCTTGGTGCCAAGCAGGCTCCCGGCCGCGGAAGCCTCGGCCCAGGGAATCCCCAGCAGCCAGGCCACCGGGGCCATGACCACGCCGAGCATGCGCTCGAGCGTCACGGGCGCGCCGGCCGCCTCGGGCAGGGTCGCGAGCAGGATGTTGGCGAGCTTGACCAGGGCGACGAAGACCAGCAGCGTGGCCACGATGCTCCAGAAAAGGCGCAGGCCGTCGGCCGTGCCGGAAACCACCGCGTCCATGGCCCCGGAGGCCGGCGAATCGGGCAGCTTGCGGCCGAGCGTCGGGGCTTCGGTCTCGGGCAGCATCAAGGCCGCCACCACCAAGGCGGCCGGGGCGTGGATGACCGAAGCCGTGAGGATATGCCCCAGGCTGTCGGGAAGCACGGATTTGAGCACCGTGGCGTAGAGCATGAGCATGGTGCCGGCGATGCAGGACATGCCCGTGGCCATCATGGCGAACAGTTCGCTTCGGGTCATGCGGACCATGTAGGGCCGGATGAGCAGCGGCGCCTCGATCATGCCGAGGAAGATGCAGCCCCCCGCGCCCACGCCGAGCACCCCGCCGATGCCCATGGTCTTTTCGAGCACGAAGGAAAAGCCCCGCACCAGGCGCGGCAGGATCTTCCAGTAATAGAGCAGGGCCGTGAGCGCCGCGATGACGATGACCAGCGGCAGGGCCTGGAAGCCCAGGATGAAGCTCGCCGACGGGTCGGTGGCGGCGAAGGGGGCCGGGCCGCCGCCCACGTAGCCGAAGACGAAGGCCGTGCCGGCCCGGGTGGCCTCGTCCATGGCCGCCACCAGGGCGTTGAGGCCCATGAACATGCCGCGCAGAAACGGGGCCTTGAGCATGAAGGCGGCGATGGCCGCCTGGAGCCCCAGGCCGCCGAGGACCAGCCGCCAGGGGATGACCCCCCGGCGTTCGCTGAGCGCCATGGCCGCCGCGACGAGGGTGACGAGGCCGAGCAGGCTTTGCAGCATGGCGCGCTCCTTGCCGGTTTGGGTTAGAACAGGCTCCAGAGCATGCGCGTGGCCATGGCCAGCAAAAACAGGGCGAAGACGCGCTTGAGGGTGGCCACGGGCAGCTTGTGGGCGAGCTTCGCGCCGTAGGGCGCGGTGAGGATGCTGACCGCGGCGATGCCGACCAGGGCCGGCAAAGAGATGTAGCCCAGGGACATGGGCGGCAGGTGGTCCGCGCCGAAGCCGTTTATGATGTAGCCCAGGGCGCCGGCCACGGCGATGGGAAAGCCGATGGCGGCGGAAGTGCCCACGGCGGTGTGGATGGGAACGTTGCACCAGGTCATGAACGGCACCGACAGGGTGCCTCCGCCGATGCCGACCAGGCTCGACACCGCGCCGATGACCGCGCCCGCGCCGAACATGCCGCCGCGCCCGGGAATCTGGCGCGTGGGCTTGGGCTTGATGTTGAGCAGCATCTGGACCGAGACGTAATACAGGAAGCAGACGAAAAACCCCTTGAGAAATCCGGTGGACAGGCGCGCGGCCAGGCAGGAGCCGGCGAAGGTGCCCACAAGGATGCCCGGGGTGATGGACTTGACGATGGGCCACAGCACCGCGCCGCGGCGATGGTGGGCGCGGAAGCTCGATACGGAAGTGAAGCAGATGGCGGCCAGGGACGTGCCGAGGGCCATCTGCATGATGAGCTCCTGGGAAAAGCCCTGGGCGGTGAAGAACCAGTACAGGGCCGGCACCACCACGATGCCGCCGCCGACGCCGAGAAGCCCGGCGATGACGCCGGCGATGGCGCCGAAGACGAGATAGGCGAGCAGGAAGGAGAGGGAAGGCATGCGACGCTCCTTTCGAGATGCGGCTGGAACGGGGTGTTGCTCTATCGGAAAAGACGGCGAATGGAAAGCGGGGCGCGGCGTTGGATGGGATGGAAACGGTCTTTCAAGAGGACGACGCGAGGGCGGCGGGAAAATAAAAAGCCGTCACGGACGACGGCCGAAGGGGATGGGGAAAAATACGCCGCTTCGAATCCTGCCGGGCAACGCACGCCTGCGCCTCGGCTTTTGCCCGCGGTCGCGGTCGCCCGGCCCGGTAGGGCGGCGACGCCCCCGTCCCGGCCGCCCCGAAGGCATGAACGGGGCGGTCGGGCGACGGAAATATCGGTTAGGCGATGCCGTAGCCGCTGATTTTCTTCATGTATTCTTCCACTTCCTGGCCCAGGTGGTCGAAGAGCTTGCTGACGCCCTTGTCGGGTTCGGAGCCGATCTTGCTGAAGATCTTGCCGGCCTTGCCGTAGGCTTCCTCGAAGGCGCTCTCGCTCACGCCGCACAGCTCCCTGGCCTCTTCCTTGGTCAGGTAGCCGGTGTGGGCGAAATAGGCGCAGACGACGGCATTGACCTTCTTGACGTGTTCCTTCTTGGGCATGCGGGTCTCCTTTGGTGGGATCGATGGTCGGTTGCGAAATCGCTAATGCAAAGGAGCGGTTCTAGGCAACCCTTGGCTTGTAAAATTTTGCACAAATTCCTTCGTCAGCGCCCCGGTCGGTCGGCCAGGGGCTTGATGTCGATGACCGGCGTGCCGTCCACGGCCTCCAGTGCCTCGATGGTCAGGACGTCGCCGTCGATGGCGGCGATGCGCACCTGGTGCAGGCCGATGGGGTTGGGCCGGTCCGGCGAGCGGGTGGAGAAGACGCCGGTCAGGGGCCGGCCCATGTCCCGCCGGGGATGGACCTCCTGGCAGTCGCGCTCGGCCAGGTGGAACCAGGTGAAAAGCAGGATCTCCTGGCCGGCCTCCAGGGACTTGGCCGCCGTGCGGTAGGCCGGATCCAGGACGACCTCGGCCCGGGGGGCGTTGTCCGTCTCGAAGCGCGGGGCCGTGGCCGGGTCCGTCAGGGGAGAGCGCACGACGCCAAGGACGCGAAGCGAAAGGTCCATACCGGGTCCTCCATCAGGTTTTTCCCGTTCCGCCGACGACGGAACCGAGGTAGATGCCGCCAAGGGCCAGGGCCACGCCGGCCAGTTCCACCGGGCCGGTGGCCTTGCCGAAAAAAAGCACGTCCCACAGATAGGACAAGGTCGGCTGCAGGAGCAGGATGAGCCCGGCCAGGGCCGGCCGCGCGCCGGCCAGGCCGACGGAGATGGCCAGCCAGCCCACGGCCTGGCCGACGACGCCGAGGCCGAGCAGGGCCAGGAGGCTTTCGGCCGACGGCAGCACGAACGACGCGCCGAAACCCGGCACCACCGGGACGAGAAGTCCCGCCCCGGCCAGGGACAGCACGGCCATGGCCGCCATGGGGCCGGCCCGGCCCCGGTCGGTGACGGCCTTTTTGAGGGTCATGATGAAAAGCGCGTAAAACACGGACGTGGCCAGGCCGTAGCCGATGCCCAGGCGGAACTCGTGGCTCTGGGCGGCGAAGCCCCGGCCGACCACCAGGTAGAGCCCGAAAAGGGCCAGGCCCATGGCGGCCAGGAAAGTCGGCCTCGGGGCGCGCCGCGCGGCCACGGCCGCCGCGAAGGTGACCAGGAACACCTGGAAATTGCCGGCGAGCGTGGCCAGGCCCGGGCCGACGTAATTGATGCTGGCGTGCCAGCACAGCAGGTCGCACACGAAAAAGACGGCGCAGCCGAGCGCCGGCCAGGACAGGGCCTTTCTCATGGCGCCGAGGTTTTTCGTGGCCGCGAGCAGGGCGAGGAGCGTCAGGCCGCCGATGGCAAGCCGGTAAAAGGCCGAAACCGACGGCGCGACGCCGGCCAGCTTGACGAAGACGGCGGAGAAGCTGATGCAGGCCGCCCCGAACAGCAGAAGTCCCATGGCCTAACGCCGTGTCCCCGAACGATGCGCAAGCATGCGTGTTTTCCCGGGGGCGCGCTAGCCGAAATGGTCGAAGCCGGCCATGCTGAACGGCGCGCCGTTGAGGGTGTAGGCGTTTTTGGACACGACCATGCCGATGGCCGCCGCCCCGGGCACGGCGGCGCGCACGGCCGGCCAGCCGGCCGGGGAGACGCAGCCGAGGAGCGCATAGTCCTCGCCGCCGAAGACCGCCTCCTTTTCGGGCTTGCGGCCGTGGCCGGCGGCATGGGCCGTGACCTCGGGATGGAGCAGGGCGGGCGGGATGAAGAGATCGGCCCCGAACCCCGGCGGCAAAAGGCGCGGCAGGTCCCGGGCCAGGCCGTCGGAGACGTCCATGCAGGCCGAGACTTCGGGCAGGGCGGCCAGGGCCAGACCGGCGGCCAGGCGCGGCTCGGGGCGCAGATGGGCGGCCACGGCGGCGGGAAAGCGCTCGGCCGCCTGGCGGCCTTCCTTTTCCAGCACGGCCAGGCCCACCCGGGCCAGACCCACCGGGCCGACCACGAAAAGCACGTCCCCGGGCGAGGCCTGGCCGCGCCGGAGAAACCGGCCCGAAGGGCCGGGCGCGCCCCAGATGGTGATGCAAAGCCCGAGCTTGTCGCCCCGGCTCAGGTCGCCGCCGGCCAGGGGCAGGTTCAGGTCCCGGGCCAGCCCGGCCATGGCGGCCATGGCCTCCTCCCAGTATTCCCGGTCCGCGTCGTCGGGGCTGGTCAGGCCCAGCACGAAGCCCGTGGGCCGGCAGCCCATGGCGGCCACGTCGCTCACGTTGACGGCCAGGGCCTTGTAGCCCACGTCTCCCGGCGTGAAATACGAGCGCCGGAAATGCACGTCCTCCAGGAACAGGTCCGTGGTCACGCAGACCTGGCCCGGACAGGCGACGATGGCCGCGTCGTCGCCGCGCGAAAGCACGACGCCCTCGCCGGCGCGTGGAAAATGCCGGTCGATCAGCGCCAGGAAATCATCCTCGGAGTGGAATCGCGTCATAATAGCTGTCGTATCGAGGGAGAACCGGGGGAGGGAAC